>JAHHSA010000021.1 GCA_020025475.1 Oscillibacter sp. | reverse complement strand
GGCAAGCAACGCAAAGAAACATTCCCTTATCAGAACAGAAATTGGCCGAATCACAGAGTTATGAGTATTGTTGCCGCTGTGAAGGCGAAAAAAGAAGTCCACCGGCTGAGCGGGTGAACTTCCTCCTGCAAAAAGGGCAGCTGATCAACTGCCCTAACATTTATACAATACCACATTGATTGCTCGAATGCAATCAAAATGGAGACAGTACGTGATTTTCTGCGTTATACACCATTTTTACGTCACTTTTTAGTAGGGTTCAGATATTGCAATCCGCAAGCTTCCATGGTATCTTATAGACAAGCAAAGAGAAAGAGGTGATTCCAAAGTACAACGTGGTTTAGATTCCTGATTCAAATGGAATCATGGCTTCGAATCAATAGAAAGAGAGGTAAACAAATGATGGTAGAGCCCAAGCATTTTGAGAAATAGCCCTTCATTGATAAGCATGAGAGTCTTATCAATGAGGGGATATTTCTTTTTGAAGTTGAAGTGTTATGACAGCACCCGGGAGGGTGTTTTTTTGCTGTCCGTCTTGCGGCAGGTGGGGTCGTGAAACCGCGGCACGGCATCCACGCTCAATCACGGGCACATGCTTTTCAGAGTATTTTCGACAACAATTGGTTGTTTTTCAATACAAATATACTATTTGGATATGATTTCGCCGGGATGTGGGAAAGAAAGACGCTGCTTACACGGTCTATTTTGCAATAACAACAAGCACCGCATGGACCCATCTGGGAAAAACAGGGAACTATTGCTTTTCTTGACAAGAAAGGTGCGGAAAACGGTGAGCCTTTCTCTTTCTTCCACAGTTGTGAAACGAATTGTGTATGTTATAATAAAAAATATTTGGTTTGTGTAGGAATCCATACCGGACCAAACAAAACTTGAAGTGAGAGGTGCAGAATGTACCATACTGTAATTTTTGACCTGGATGGTACCCTGCTGGATACCATTGACGATCTGGCAGCCGCAGCCAACTGGACCTGCCGCCGCAATGGCTGGCCGGAGCACACAGTGGAGGAGTACAAGGCCATGGTGGGACACGGAATCCATAATCTGGTTGCCTGCTTCTCTCCTGAAAACAGCCGCAGTCCGCTGCTGGTGATGAACACCCTGTCCCAGTTCTGCGATTACTACGGTGCCCACAACATGGATAAGACCACACCTTATGAGGGAATTGGGGAGATGTTGGTCCATCTGAAGGAACGCGGAGTTACCATGGCGGTGTACTCCAATAAGGCAGACGAATTCAGCCGCACCATTGTGGAGCACTACTTCCCCGGAATCTTTACCTATGTACGGGGCAAGGTTCACGGTGTGCCGGTCAAGCCGGACCCCATTGGTGTCCGGCAGGTGCTGGCCGAGCTGGGGGCCACGGCAGAGGAAACCCTCTATGTAGGTGACAGCGACGTGGATATGGAGACCGGACGCAACGCGGGAATGACGACCTGCGGTGTCACCTGGGGCTTTCGTTCCCGGGAGAATTTGATTGCTTCCGGTGCCTGCAGCCTGGTGGACACGGCGGCAGAGCTGGAACAGAAAATTCTGGGCTGATTGTACAGCATGAAAAAAGAGACATTGCCTGTGGGGCGATGTCTCTTTTTGGTTCTTGTCTGACTGTTACAGTCCCAGGATGGCAGAGGCAAACTGGAAGTAGATCAGCAGGGAGATGGCGTCCACGATGGTGGTGATGAAGGGGGAGGCCATGACAGCGGGGTCAAAGCCGATCTTCTTTGCCAGAAGGGGCAGGGTGCAGCCCACAATTTTGGCGCAGAGCACCGTGCAGACCATGGTGATGCAGATCACGCAGGCTACCGGAATGGTGACCAACTCGTTTTGGAATAGCAGACGGTCAATGAGCAGCAGCTTGACAAAGTTGGCAGCTGCCAGCGTGATACCGCAGATGACAGCGACCCGAATCTCCTTCCAGATCACCCGGAAGATATCAGAGAATTCAATCTCGTTCAGGGAGATTCCACGGATGACAGTGACGCTTGCCTGAGAGCCGCAGTTACCGCCGGTATCCATGAGCATGGGGATATAGGCGGTGAGAACGGTGGCAGCGGCCAGGGCGTTTTCAAAGCTGGAGATGATCTGGCCGGTGAAAGTGGCGGAGATCATCAGCAGAAGCAGCCAGGGAATGCGGGCCTTGAACGTCTCCCAGATGGAGGTTTTCAGATAGGGTTTATCAGAGGGGAGGATAGCGGCCATCTTCTCAATATCCTCGGTGACCTCCTCCTGCAAAACGTCCATAGCATCATCAACAGTGACGATGCCAACGAGACGCTCCTCGGTATCCACTACCGGTAGGGCCAGGAAGCTGTACTTACTCAGGGAGCGTGCTACCTGCTCCTGGTCATCCAGGGTGCGGACGGAGATAAAGTTCTGCTCCATGATATCGCCAATGATGTCGTCCTCCTCTGCCAGCAGCAGAGTGCGGATGGACAGAACGCCAATTAAGCGGCGGTTGGTGTCGATGACGTAGCAGACGTTGATGGTCTCCTTGTCGGGGCCGGTGCGGCGGATTCGCTTTAGAGCATCCGCCACGGTCATATCCTTTTTCAGATCCACGAATTCCGTGGTCATGATGGAGCCGGCGGAGTCCTCGGGGTATTTCAAAATATCGTTGATATTTCTCCGCATTTCCGGGTCGGAGTGCATCAGAATGCGCTTCACCACGTTTGCGGGCATTTCCTCCACAATATCCACGGTATCATCCAGATACAGCTCATCGAGAACCTCCTTGAGCTCCGTGTTGGAGAAGCCCTGGATCAACATTTCCTGCTCATCGGAGTCCAGCTCCACAAAGACCTCTGCGGCCTGCTCCTTGGGCAGCAGACGGAAGACCAGCGGCAGATCGTGATCCTCCAGGTCTTCAAAGATGGCAGCGATATCAGCGCCTTCCAGGGGCAGCAGGAGACCGCGCAGCTCAGCATATCGTTTTCGTGCCACCAGATCCTTTATTTTTTCCAGCAGCTTATCACGACCGATTACAAATTCAAACATCGCGTCCTCCTTTCCCAAATGGTCGAAAAAATATAAAAAACTCTGATCGCACAGTCCGGTACGATCAGAGCAGCCTCTGTTAATGCCGGAAAAACAACGCCTCCTAAGGAGCTGTTCTTCCCAACCGTTCGAGCTTTAGCCTCACAAGGCGGTGAAATCGCATTAGATGATACCTTCGTGTTCGATATCGCCTGCTCATACCCTCTCATAATGTCTCCATCACTCTGCGGCAGCGATCCATATCCCTGTGGTAGCCTTACCTACCGGACAGTATTCATTTTTTCAACATGATTATATTATGCCAATTTTGCGCTGCTGTCAACCTTGCTAGGGCAGAAAGGGAAAACTTTCAAGAAGAAAACTCCCTTGTGGAGCGTTTGGCGCTGTGATATAATATAGTGTCAAATCTGTGTCCTCTTTGTGAAAAACGGGTAAAATACCCGGTGATGGGACGCAGGAGTTGCAAAATGACGGGGATGGACCCAAATGGGGGAGAGTCTTTTATGGGCGTTCACGACGGACATCGGGAAAAGATGCGGCAGCGGTACCTCAACAGCGGGCTGGACAGCTTTGCAGAGCATGAGGCGCTGGAACTGCTGCTGTTTTATGCCATTCCCCGGAAGGACACCAATGTGCTGGCCCACCAGATGATTGAGCGCTATGGTTCACTCTATGGTGTCCTGAGTGCCCCGGTGGAGGACCTCGTAAAATTTCCCGGTGTGGGAGAGCGGACGGCGGTACTGCTGCATTTGGCACCGGAGATCTACCGGAAGGCTCGACTGGAGGCAGCATCCAGAGATACACCGCTCAACTCGGTGGAACGGGTGGGAGCGTATCTGCTGGAACGGTTTACCGGCGAGCGGAACGAGGTGGTTTATCAGCTGTGCCTGGACCGAAAGGGAAAGCTGCTGGCCTGCAAGCGTCTGGCGGAAGGAGGCCTCACCGCCACGGCGCTGAATATCCGCACTGTGGTGGAACATGCGGCCCTCACTGCTGCCAGCACGGTCATTCTGGCCCACAACCACCCCAGCGGCGTGGCCCTGCCGTCTGCGGAGGACCTGGCCACCACGCGCCAAATCCAGCTGGCACTGGATGCCATTGGCATTCCGCTGACGGACCACATCATCGTGGCAGATGGAGATTACATCTCCTTTGCCCAGTCAGGCTACCTTATTGAGAATTGATCGTTTCGCCCCAAGCGGGCAGAGGGAGACAGATATGCCAAAATTTCAGGTAGTTTCAGACTATCAGCCCTCCGGTGACCAGCCTCATGCCATTGAGGCACTGGCACAGGGCATCGAAAACGGATTGAAGGAGCAGATCCTGCTGGGCGTTACCGGCTCCGGCAAGACGTTTACCATGGCAAAGGTCATTGAAAAGGTCCAGCGGCCTACGCTGGTCCTGGCACATAATAAGACACTGGCAGCTCAGCTGTGTGCCGAGTTCAAGGAATTTTTCCCCAACAATGCCGTGGAGTATTTTGTCTCCTACTACGACTATTATCAACCGGAGGCGTACATTCCCCACACGGATACCTATATAGCCAAGGACGCCGCCACCAATGAGGAGATCGACCGGCTGCGCCTCTCCGCCACCTGCGCTCTGCTGGAACGGCGGGACGTGATTGTAGTCAGCTCCGTCTCCTGCATTTACGGCCTGGGCGAACCAGAGGATTTTGCCAGCATGGTGGTGTCCCTGCGTGTGGGCGCTGAGTGGGACCGGGATGAGCTGCTCCGCCGCCTGGTGGAGATCCGCTATGAGCGCAATGACGTGGCCTTCGGCCGCAATATGTTCCGGGTGCGGGGCGACACAGTGGAGCTGTATCCTGCCTATTATAAGGATAAGGCCATCCGGGTGGAGTTTTTCGGGGACGAGATCGATCGCATCAGTGAGTTTCACCCCCTCACAGGCGTGGTGAACCGGGTGTTGGAACACGTCTCCATCTTCCCCGCCAGCCATTATGTTACCACCCGTGACAAGATGGAGCGGGCCATTCTGCAAATTCGCAAAGAACTGGAAGCGCAGGTCAAATATTTTGAGGATCATGAACAGCTGGTGGAGGCACAGCGCATCCGCCAGCGCACGGAATACGACATGGAGATGATGACGGAGCTGGGCTACTGCTCTGGAATCGAGAACTATTCCCGCATCATCTCCGAGCGGCCGGCGGGCTCTGCACCCATGACGCTGATGGACTTCTTTCCGGACGATTTTCTGCTGTTTGTGGATGAGAGCCATGTGACGCTGCCCCAGGTCCGGGCCATGTACAACGGAGACCGGGCCCGCAAAGACTCTCTGGTGCATTATGGCTTCCGGCTGCCCTGTGCCTACGACAACCGCCCTCTCAAATTCGAGGAGTTCGAGGAGAAAGTGGGACAGGCGGTATTTGTCTCCGCCACCCCGGGCCCCTACGAGCGGGAACGGGCAGACAACATTGTGGAACAGGTCATTCGCCCCACCGGTCTGCTGGACCCGAAAATCGACGTCCGACCGGTCACCGGTCAGATTGACGATCTGATGGAGGAAATCCGGACCCGTGCGGCCCGGAACGAGCGGGTACTGGTGACAACGCTGACCAAGAAAATGGCAGAGGACCTGACGGAGTTCTTTCGCGCCGCCAACATCCGGGTCCGCTATATGCACGCAGACGTGGCAACCATCGAGCGTATGGAGATCATCCGGGACCTTCGTCTGGGCGAGTTCGATGTGCTGGTGGGCATCAACCTGCTGCGTGAGGGGTTGGACCTGCCGGAGGTGAGTCTGGTGGCGATTCTGGACGCCGACAAGGAGGGCTTCCTGCGCTCTGAGACTTCGCTCATTCAGACCATTGGACGCGCAGCCCGCAATGCAGAGGGACTGGTCATTATGTACGCCGACGAGATCACGCCCTCCATGCGAGCGGCCATCGATGAAACGGAGCGCCGCCGCACCATTCAGAACGCATACAACCAGGAACACGGCATCGTGCCCAAGACGATTATCAAGGGCGTCCGTGATGTTCTGGAAATTTCCAAGGCGGCGGATTCCGAGGGCAATCACACCAAGAAGCCCAGAAAGCTCACCGATGCAGAGCGTGAGGCGGAGATTGCCAAGCTGGAGAAAGAAATGAAAGAAGCATCCAAGATGCTGGAATTTGAGTATGCAGCAGTGCTCCGCGACCGCATCATTGAACTGCGAGGCGGAAGGTGAGCCCATTCCCTCATTGAGAGAACTCCATGCTGAACAACTGCGCAGCCCCTCTGATCGGACTGGCTGCCGCCTTTCGGGAGCCCGGCCCGGTGCGCCTGTGGGCGTATGCGGCGTTCCGGCAGAACAACAGCGCGGGCATTTTCTGTGAAACTTGCCCCGCGGCATCGCGCAAGTGGGCCAACGAATTCATTTTTACAAAGGGAGGATAGTCTCTGTGCCCAAGAAAAAAGAAGAAAAAACCAATGTTATGCGCATTTTGGACCAGAAAAAAGTGACCTATACCATGCGGACCTATGAGGAGGGCGACGGGCCTATGGGTACCAGTGAATATGGCCTCCACATTGCCCAAATGCTGGGACAGGACCCTGCGCAGGTGTTTAAGACTCTGGTGGCCCGGGGCGCCTCAAAGAGTATTTACGTCTTTGAAATTCCCGTGGCAGAAAATCTGGACCTGAAAAAAGCCGCTAAATCCGTGGGAGAAAAGTCCATCGAGCTGCTCCATGTCTCCGAGATCAGCGCTGTCACCGGTTATATCCGGGGCGGCTGTACCCCCATCGGCATGAAGAAGCAGTTCCCCACGATTTTCCATACCAGTGTGGAAAACCATGAGGCTGTCTGCATCTCCGGCGGTAAGATCGGAATTCAGATTGAGCTGCCAGTGGCCGATCTGCTGGCAATCACCCGTGGCCAGGTGGCCGACATTATTGTGGAATAATCCATTGAGGAAGCAAGTCTATGCAGGATAAAATCATCGTTAAGGGCGCACGCGCCAACAACTTAAAAAATGTGGATGTCACCATCCCCCGGGACAAGCTGGTGGTGATGACGGGCCTCTCCGGTTCCGGCAAATCCTCTCTGGCCTTCGATACCATCTACGCCGAGGGCCAGCGGCGGTATGTGGAGAGCCTTTCTTCTTATGCCCGCATGTTCCTGGGGCAGATGGACAAGCCGGATGTGGACTATATCGAGGGCTTGTCGCCTGCCATTTCCATTGACCAGAAGACTACCAGCAAGAACCCCCGATCCACGGTTGGTACGGTGACGGAGGTCTATGACTATCTGCGACTGCTGTGGGCCAGAGTGGGTACGCCTCACTGCCCTAAGTGCGGGAAGGAGATTCGGCAGCAAACCATCGACCAGATTATTGATCAGGTTCTGGCGCTGCCGGAGCGGACCCGCATTCAGGTAATGGCCCCGATCATCCGCGGGAAGAAGGGTGAGCACACCAAGGTGTTTGAGGATGCCCGCCGCTCAGGCTACGTCCGTGCCAGAGTGGACGGCAATCTCTATGAACTGGACGAGGAGATCAAGCTGGAGAAGAACAAAAAGCACACCATCGAGATCGTGGTGGATCGCTTGATCATCCGCCCCGATATTCAGCAGCGTCTTACCGACAGTGTGGAAACCGCTACCGCCCTCTCCGGCGGCACGGTCATCATCAACCTTTTACAGGAAGAGCAGGACCTGATGTTCTCTCAGAATTACGCCTGTGAGGACTGCGGCATCTCCATTGAGGAGCTGACGCCCCGGATGTTCTCTTTCAATAACCCCTTTGGTGCCTGCCCCACCTGTACGGGACTGGGCAGCCAGCTGAAAGCGGACCCAGCACTGATTATCCCGGACACAACCAAGTCCATTCTGGACGGTGCCATTGAGGCCAGCGGCTGGGGCAATATCCGCGCTGACGGAATTTCCCGTATGTACTTTGACGCATTGGCCCAAAAGTACCAATTCAAGCTGGATACGCCATGGAAGGACCTGCCTGCCAACATTCAGAAGATCGTGCTCTACGGCACCGGTGGGGAGAAGCTGGAACTGCATTACGACCAGCCCCGGGGCAAGGGCGTTCTGTATCAGCCCTTTGAAGGCGTCTGCAACAACATTGAGCGGCGCTATCACGAGACACAGAGCGAATCCAGCAAACGGGAGCTGGAGGAGCTGATGGCGGAGAGCCCCTGCCCGGACTGCGGCGGACGGCGACTGAAAAAGGAGTCTCTGGCAGTCACTGTGGGCGGTATGAACATCCACGACTTTACCCAGATGTCTGTGATTGATGAGCTGGAATGGCTGAAGGGGCTGGAACTCACTGAGCAGCAGCATCTGATTGCCGACCGCATTTTGAAGGAAATCAACAACCGTCTGGGCTTTTTGCAGTCTGTGGGGCTGGGGTATCTCACCCTCTCCCGCAGTGCCGGAACCCTCTCCGGCGGCGAAAGCCAGCGCATCCGACTGGCTACCCAGATCGGTTCCAGCCTGATGGGCGTTCTCTATATTCTGGATGAGCCTTCTATCGGCCTTCACCAGCGGGATAATGATAAACTGCTGGAGACGCTGAAAAATCTCCGGGATCTGGGCAATACACTCCTGGTGGTGGAACACGATGAGGACACCATGCGGGCAGCAGATTATCTCATTGATATTGGCCCGGGCGCCGGCATTCACGGCGGTCATGTGGTGGCGGCAGGTACGCCGGAAGAGGTTATGGCAAACCCGGACTCTCTCACCGGTCAGTACCTTTCCGGCAAAAAGAAAGTACCTGTACCAGCGTCCCGTCGTCCGGGCAGCGGAAACTTCCTGAAGGTCATCGGTGCGGCGGAGAATAACCTGCAGCATATCGATGTGGCGTTCCCGCTGGGAACCCTGACGGCAGTCACAGGTGTCTCCGGCAGCGGAAAGTCCTCCCTCGTCAATGAGGTTCTCTTCAAGCGTTTGGGTGCAGAGCTGATGCGGATGAAGGTCCGTCCTGGTAAATGTGAGCGCATTGAGGGACTGGAATTTCTGGATAAAGTGGTGGATATTGATCAGAGTCCCATCGGGCGGACGCCTCGATCCAACCCAGCTACCTACACTGGGTTATTCAGCGATATCCGGGACCTTTTTGCCTCCACGCAGGAGGCAAAAAGCCGGGGCTACGGCCCGGGCAGGTTCAGCTTCAACGTGCGCGGCGGCCGCTGTGAGGCCTGTTCCGGTGACGGTGTGCTGAAAATCGAGATGCACTTTCTGCCTGATATTTTCGTCCCCTGTGAGGTCTGCAAGGGCAAGCGCTATAACCGGGAGACACTGGAAGTCCATTACAAGGGAAAGAATATCTCTGAGGTACTGGACATGACAGTGGATGAGGCCCTGGACTTCTTCTCCGCTCTGCCCAAGATCAAAAAGAAACTCCAGACCCTTCAGGATGTGGGCCTGGGCTATGTAAAGCTGGGGCAGCCCTCCACGGAACTCTCCGGCGGCGAGGCCCAGCGTGTGAAGCTGGCCACAGAACTGAGTAAGCAGGCCACTGGCAAGACCATCTATATTCTGGACGAGCCTACCACCGGACTTCACACAGATGATGTGCGGAAGCTGCTGGAAGTCCTGCAGCGGCTGGTGGATGCCGGAAACACGGTAGTGGTCATTGAGCACAATCTGGATGTCATTAAGACCGCCGACTATCTCATCGATCTGGGTCCTGAGGGCGGTGACGGCGGTGGTACCATCGTCTGTACGGGTACTCCTGAGGCAGTAGCCGCCTGTGAGCGCAGCTATACCGGGCAATACCTGAAAAAAGTATTGCAATAACGCCATTTCCTGCATATAATCGTCTATCAAGCGCAAAATTCAGCAGAGCTGAATGAAAATAAAACTGCTTAACAAAAAGAAAGTTGAGGATCACCTTATGTCTGAAATCAAGAAAGTCGCCATGATCACCGTCTGCGGCCGCCCCAACGTGGGAAAGTCCAGCCTCACCAACACCCTGGTGGGCGAGAAGGTCGCCATCGTCTCCAACAAGGCCCAGACAACGCGTAACCGGATTTACGGTGTGGTCAATCGGGAGGATACTCAGTATATTTTGCTGGACACACCGGGCCTCCACAAGCCCAAGTCTGCCCTGGGCGACTACATGGTGAAGGTGGTTACCTCCAGCCTCAGCGATGTGGACTGTGCATTGCTGCTGGTGGAGCCCATCGCCCATGTGGGTGCCCCCGAGCTTGCGCTGATTGAGCGTATCAGGGAGGAGCACATTCCCGCCATCCTCTGCATCAATAAGGTGGACACTGTGACCCCCGATGAGGTGCTGCCGGTCATTGCTGCCTACAATGAGGTCTGGGACGGCTTTGATGCCATCATCCCCATTTCCGCACATAAGGGCACCGGCCTGGAGGACTTGATGCACGAGCTGAGCAAGTACGCCCAGGAAGGGCCTCAGCTCTTCCCAGACGGCCAGACCAGTGACCAGCCCGAGCGGCAGGTCATGGGTGAGATTGTCCGTGAGAAGCTGCTGCTGTGCCTGGACAAGGAGATCCCCCACGGAACTGCTGTGGAGATCACCAAGTTCTCCGAGCGGGACTCCGGCGTGATCGATGTGGATGCGACCATCTACTGTGAGAAGGCCAGCCACAAGGGCATTATCATTGGCAAGCAGGGGTCCATGCTGAAAAAGGTCAGCACCATGGCCCGCCACGACATGGAGAAATTTATGGGCACCAAGGTCTATTTGGAGACTTGGGTCAAGGTCAAGGAAAACTGGCGGGATAATGTGAATTACGTGCGGTCTTTTGGCTATAACGAGGACTAAGATGCCGAACGGCTGATGCCAGTTTTCCGCGAATACAGAGAGCCGTGCGTCAGCACTGTGCAACATTTTAAAGAAAGCTCGCTGTAAGAATTTTCCGATATAAAGCGTCCCACTGTAGTTGGAAGAATTTCAAAGGGATAGGATTCGACATCCTTCGCAGACTAACCGGGAAGGGAGGTCTGCACGGTGGAAACTGACGCATACTGGAAACTATTTTGTGCAACCGGGCAGCCGCTGGCCTATATGCTCTATCGGGAACGGCTGGAGCAGGCCGGGCTGTCTGTATGATTTGAGGGGGCAAGGGATTGCCCCTTACATAGGGGTGATCAAGCGTGGCGGGAATGCCCTGCATCGTTACCCGGGGCATTGTGCTGCGGGAGACCGAAACCAAAGAAACGGACAAGATATTAACTCTTTTAACCGATAAACTAGGCAAAATATCGGCAATAGCCAGAGGTGCCCGACGCAAGGGATGCAAATTTGCGGCCTGTGCACAGCCATTGGTGTGGTCGGAATGGACCCTCTATCAGAGAGGGGATTGGTACTATGTGAATGAGGGTGCCACGGTGGAACTCTTTGGCGGACTGCGGGAAGATCTGGATGCCATGGCTCTGGGTTTCTACTTTTCTGAGCTGACAGAGGCGGTGACTGCTGCGGGAGAGCCAGCCCTGGCGGCGCTGCGGCATCTGCTCAATGGGCTGTATGCACTGGGGCGGATGCACAAGCCGACAGCCCTGGTAAAACCGGCCTTTGAACTGAAACTGATGGCCCTGGCAGGCTATGAACCACTGGCGGACAGCTGCGCCTACTGCGGCTGTCCGGAGCCGGAGATCCCCATGTTGGATGTGGTCCAGGGGGTGCTGCGGTGCAAGTCTTGTGGGTCGGGTGACCGCAGTCTTTCCATGCCGCTGTGTCCTGCGTCGCTGGCAGCATTGCGCCATATCCTCTATGGCGACCCCAAGCACCTTTACAGCTTCCGGTTGGGCGATTCAGCTTTACAGCGTCTGAGCCATGCGGCAGAGGCCTTTACCGCGGCCCAGTTGGAACGGGGCTTCCGGACTCTGGATTTTTACAAGAGCTTGCAGTCCTTGCCGGTAAAAATGTCAAAAAACGAAAACAAATAGGAATATACCATAGAAATTATACGAATTGAAATGGGAAATGGGGCATTTTTAAACGATGCTCCATTTTTTAGGAGAAGCGATCATGAGCGAGTTATTTGAAAAATCCATGCGCACGCTGGAGCTGCCCCGGGTGCTGCGTCTGCTGGCCGATCAAGCCGTCAGCGCTGACGCCAAGGAGCGGGCACTGCGGGTCCGGCCAGAGACGGAGCCGGAGGAAGTGCTGCGCCTGCTGGACCAGACCGACGCTGCCCGGCAGATGATCGGTCTGCGGGGCAGCCCTGTTTTTTCCGGTGTGAAACCTGTGGCGGAGTCTTTGGACCGGGCGGATCGGGGGGGTGCCCTCAACACCCGGGAGCTGATGCGGATTGCCGATCTGCTGACAGCCGCCCGCCGCGCAAAGGAATACTACAATGCCGAAACTGCGGAGCGAACTGCCATTGACCATCTGTTTTTTTCCCTCCACGGAAACCGCTTTCTGGAGGAGAAGATTAACCGCTGTATCGTGGATGAGGATACCATCGCGGACGCTGCCAGCACGGAGCTGTCGGACATCCGCCGCCATATGCGGGCGGCGCAGGCCAAGAGCCGCCAGATCCTGCAAAAAATTATCTCCTCGCCCAGCTACGGAAAGATCTTGCAGGAAGCCATTATCACTCAGCGGGATGGCCGCTTTGTGGTGCCGGTGAAGGCAGAGAGCAAGAGCTCCATGCCCGGTCTGATCCACGATGTCTCTTCCACCGGTGCCACGGTATTCATTGAGCCGATGGGGGTGGTCCAGGCCAACAACGAGCTGGTGGAGTTGGAAGCCAAGGAGCAGAAGGAGATCGACCGGATTCTGGCGGAATTGTCCGCCGAGGCAGCTGCCCACCGGGAGGATATTCTGTGGGACTATGATACCATGGTACATCTGGATCTGATCTTTGCCCGTGGCCAGCTCAGCTACAAGATGGAAGCCACCCGGCCGGAGATTCGCCGGGATGGTGCCATCAATCTGCGCAAGGCCCGCCACCCGCTGTTGGACCCCAAGACTGCGGTGCCCATCGACATTCAGCTGGGGGAGACCTTTGACACGCTGGTCATTACCGGACCCAACACCGGTGGTAAGACCGTAAGTCTCAAGACCCTGGGCCTGCTGACCTTGATGACACAGTGCGGGCTCCACATCCCCGTGGCATCCCGCAGTTCCATCTCCGTATTTGGAGCAGTGCTGGCGGACATCGGTGATGAACAGAGCATTGAACAAAGTTTATCCACATTTTCTGCACATATGGTGAATATTGTGAGCATTCTGGAGGAGGCGGACCGGGATAGTCTGATTCTCTTCGATGAGCTGGGCGCCGGTACGGACCCGGTGGAAGGTGCGGCACTGGCCATTGCCATCATCCAGCGTGTGCGGATGATGGGCTCCAAAATTGCTGCCACTACCCACTATGCGGAACTGAAAACCTTTGCCATGACCACCGCAGGCGTGGAGAATGCCTCCTGTGAGTTCGATGTGGAAACGCTGGCACCGACTTACCGCCTTTTGATTGGCATTCCCGGCAAGTCCAATGCCTTTGCCATCTCCAGGCGGCTGGGCCTGCCTGACGAGGTGATCGAGGACGCCAAGAGCCGGATGAGCGGCGACAGCGTCCGCTTTGAGGATGTGCTGACCCAGTTGGAGGCCAGGCGTCAGGCTTTGGAGAAGCAGCAGGTGGAGTGTGACCGCCTTCTCCGTCAGCGGGAGGAGGATGCGCAGAAGGCGAGAGAGTTTCGTACCCAGATGGAGCGTGCCAAGGAGAATGCCCGCGGTCGGGGTGAAGCTGAGGCCAAGCGAATTCTTCGGGATGCCCGGGCTGCTGCTGATCAGGTCTTTGCAGAGCTGGCGGAGATGCGCAAACAGCAGGCCAAGGCTGAGCGAACCATGAATGCCAACGAGGCCCGGGCCGAGCTGCGCCGCCGCCTGAACGAGGCGGAGGACGCAGTCTCCCATCGGGATGCTCGACAGGAGCCCATTCCAAAGCCCAGCCGTCCCATTCGGGTGGGCGATCTGGTGGAGTTCCCCGGTGTCAAGCAGCCGGCAGAGGTTACCAACGTGGGCAAAGACGGCACTTTGCAGCTGAAGGCTGGCATTTTGAAAATGAAGGCACAGGCAAGCGAGGTTCGGCTCATTGAGGATGACGAGCGGGCAGCCCGGAAAAAGACGCCGTCTGTCACCATTCGCCAGAACGCAGACCGGCAGCTGCGCGCGTCTGCCCCCACGGAGCTGGATATCCGCGGCCTGGAGACCCTGGAGGCGGAAAGCGTGGTGGAAAACTATCTCTCCAGCGCAGTGATGGCCCATCTGCAAACTGTTACCATCATCCATGGTAAAGGAACCGGTGCCCTGCGGCAGGCGGTTCATGCGGTTCTGCGCCGCAGCAGAGCTGTGAAGGTATTTCGCCTGGGTGTCTACGGTGAGGGCGAAAACGGCGTCACTGTGGTGACATTAAAATAAAGCAGAACAATCAAAATGGAGCGGATCGGAATTGATTCGCTCCATTTTTTCAGAAAAGAATTGGTGCTTCTGCGGTGCCGGGAGAAGTCTGCCAGAAGAATCTCCGGAGAAAAAGCAGCCCCGATCCAGGGGACCGGGGCTGCTCTGTAAACTTACAGAGACATTCTCAAAATGTTGTAAATGTCATCCTCTGACAGAGGCACAAAGGTTTTGTCAAAGGAGGGCTGGTGGGCCTTCTGGGCCATGCGGCGCAGGTTGGTTTCGTCAATGTTCACCTCGGAGAGAGTGGCAGGCAGGCCCATGGAGGTGAAGAACTCCCGGGTCTTGTCAATGGCGGACTCTGCCAGCTGCCGCAGCGGCAGAGAGGAATCCAGACCCCAGACGCGCACGCCGTACTGAGCGAAGCGGGACTCTGTTTTTTCGTTGAGAATATAGCGCATCCAGTTGGGTGTCAGAATAGCCAGACCGACACCGTGGGTGATGTCATAGAAGGCAGAGAGCTCGTGTTCAATCTTGTGAACGCTCCAGGCAACCGGCTTTCCGGCGTCCAGGAAGCCATTGATGGCCCAGGAGGAGCACCACATCAGATTGGCGCGGGCGGCGTAGTCGTCCGGGTGGGCGATGGCCTGGGGGCCGCACTGAATACAGGTCTGGAGCAGGGACTCGGCCACACGGTCGGCGAAGTAGGCATCTTCCACACGGCTGAAATAATTTTCAAAGGTGTGGGACATGATGTCGGCACAGCCGGCTGCGGTTTGGCGGGCGGGCAGGGTGAAGGTATAGGTGGGGTCCATAATGGAGCAAACGGGCAGGACACAGCTGGCGGAAAAGGAGCGCTTTTCGTTGTGATCGGGGTCGGAGAGAACGGCAACGCTATCCATTTCAGAACCGGTGGCGGCAATGGTCAGTACGGTGAAGATGGGCAAGGCCTTCCGGGGGCTGGCGATTCCGGTGACGAAGTCCCAGGGATCGCCGTCGTACAGAGTACCCGCGGCAATGGCCTTGGCACAGTCGATCGTGCTGCCGCCGCCAAGAGCCAGAACACCATCCAGACCGTGCTCCCGGCAGAGGGCAACGCCTTTGCGGACAGTGGCAATGCGGGGATTTGGATCCACGCCGCCCAGCTCCTGCGCGGTGATGCCGTTGGCAGCCAGCTGTGCCATGGCGGCATCATAAACGCCGTTGCGTTTGATGGAGCCACCGCCGTAGACAACCAGGATGTTATGCGCATGCTGCGCCACTTCCTGGCCCAGTTTTTCAATCTGGCCCTTGCCAAAATAGATGGTGGTCGGAACGTGAAATTTAAAATTCTTCATGGTGTATACTCCTCTCTGAGCTGCAGGGGCTCCCGAATCACAGAAGAACTCCTGCTAAAATTTCATAAAATCAACAACAATTAAAAACTATGTAAAAAGTGATTTCCACTTTCATTGACTACTATAAGATTCTGTGGGATAATAAATGAAATTTAAAAAACGGGAAAGGGCAGACCCCATTCGGGGACTGCAAAACAGGTGAGACCATGATGACTGCCCAGCGCCGGGAAGAGCTGAAACGGTATCTTCTGGAATATAAAAGTGCCTCGGTAGAGAATATGGCCAGAAAATTCAAGGTCAGCGGTCAGACCATCCGCCGGGACTTTGAGGTGCTGGAGAAAGAGGGGTTCTTGCTGCGCTCTTATGGCGGAGCCATGTTGAAGGACCGTAAGACGTATTTCGAGCCCAATACGGTCCGCTGCGAGCTTCTGGTTGATGCCAAACGGAAGATTTGCCGCCAGGCGGCGGAATTCATTTACCCCAACGACTGTATTTTCATCGACCATTCCACCACAGCTCTGGAGCTGTGCGGTGAGATTGCCCAAAGGCCCCTGACGGTGGTGACCAACTCCCGTCGTGTTGTAGATCGCCTCTCCGAGAGCCAGAACATCCGCCTGATCTCCACTGGTGGGGTCTATCATCGGGATCAGGAGGGATACTTCGGCAGTGAGACGGTCCGCTATCTGGAGCAGCACTGTGTGGATAAGGCATTCCTGTCTTGCAGGTCCCTGGATTTGCTGCGGGGACTCAGCGACTCCGACGAGGTAATTGCGGATGTGCGGCAAAAGGTAATTGAGAACGCAGACAGCGTCTACCTGCTGGCAGATCACTCAAAGTTCGGCAAATCCGGGTTTATTACCATTTGCGATGTATCCGCTGTGAATTGTGTGATCACCGATCAGCCGCTGGACGAGGAATGGAACCAGATGTTCCGGGAAAAAGCTGTTCGGGTGCTGGACAGCACCGGAGAAAAAACGGTATGAGTTGTTTTCCCAGATTTTCATGTTGTGAAACAACAAGCGCGGGCCGCGGTGGCGGCCCGCGCTTTACGTTTCGTGCGTGGTGCAGACTTATGCGTAGAGACGGTTGACCACCTGGGCGGCGTCATGCAGAATCTTGTCCTTATCCAAGGTCAGGAATTCACCATTCTCATAGAGAATTTTGCCGTCCACCATAGTCATGACCACATCGCTGCCCTGAGCCGAGTAGCACACCAGGGCAAGGGGGTCCAGATTGGGGAACAGATGGGGACGGTTCAGGTCAATGGCAATGATATCAGCCCGCTTGCCCACTTCCAGAGAACCGGTATTGTCACGGCCCTGGAGCTTGGCACCGTTGATAGTGGCCATGCGCAGGCAGTCCTCGGCTTTCATGATGGTGGGATTGTTGGCGTAGCCATTGTGGATGATAGAGGCCAGGTGCAATTCTTCAAACATATTGAGGTTGTTGTTGCTGGCACAGCCGTCGGTCCCCAGAGCCACACGAATGCCCATGTCCATCATGTGCTGAATGGGCGCAAAACCACTGCCCAGCTTCAGGTTGCTGGTGGGGTTGTGGACCACGCTGACACCCTTGTCACGCATTAATGCCATGTCTTCCTCGCTGACCCAGACGCAGTGGGCGGCAAAGGTGGGGCTGTCAAAGGTGCCCAGATCGTTGAACCACTGGGCAGGGGTTTTGCCATACTTGGCGATGCAATCTTCATGTTCCTTTTTCGTCTCGGACATATGAATGTGCATTCGACCGCCCAGAGCCTTGCAGTCTGCGCTGTAGGCCTCTACAATGTGGGGCTGGCAGGTGTATTCGGCGTGGATGGAGAAATCAATGAGCACCCGGCCATCTCCAGCGCCGTTGTGGTTTTTGAACAGCTCGATGGACTGCTTGGCCCGGAAGCTGTCGGCGTAGGTTTCGCCGGGATTGAAGCACTGGACGGGGCGGGAGATGTTGGCCTTGATTCCGGCGGCAACGGCGTTTTCCACGGCGGTTTCCGGCTCGAAATACATATCAGAGTAGCTGGTTGTGCCAGTGGCGATCATATCCAGCAGGGCCAGCTGGTTGCCGATTCGGATGTCCTCTGCAGTCAGCTTGTCCTCAATGGGCATCATCTTCCCGAAGAGCCATTCCTGCAGGGGCAGGTCGCTGCCAATGCCCCGCAGCAGAGTCATGGGGCTATGGCCGTGGCAGTTCACCAGACCGGGCATCAAAAGGCGGCCGGACAGATCTTTCTCCTGCTCATAGGAGGCGTCGGGGCGAATGGTATCCATGTAGTCGATGGTGTTGTTGTCAATTCCCAGGTAAGCATTTTTCAGGCAGCGGAAAACGCCGTTTTCCGTAGCCAGAATGTCGCAGTTTTTTAGAAGTAATTTCAAAGCAAACCTCTCTTTTCATCATGCATCTTTCATAGCCTATGTGGATATGGAATTGTGCGGTTTCTGTGTTACAGAGCGTCCACAATCTTTGTCATGTACTGACTGAAACGATGTTCAATGGTCCTGGCGGTTTCGTCCACCTCTTCATTGGTGAGGGGCTGGTCCAGGACACCGGCGGCCATATTGGTCATGACGGACACGGCCAGAGTGGGCAGTCCGCAGTGGGCGGCGGTCAGGGCCTCTGTGACGGTGGACATGCCCACGGCATCAGCGCCCAGCATCCGTGCGGCGCGGATCTCAGCGGGAGTCTCAAACTGGGGACCAGTGAAGAACATATAAACACCTTCGTGGACTCGCAATCCGGTGCCCTCGGCGCACTCCAGAGCGATCTTGCGCAGCTCGGGGGTATAAAGGCGGGAGACATCGAAGAAACGGGGACCAAACTCCTCCAAATTGGGGCCGCGGAGGGGACTGTGGCCGGTCAGCTTGATGTGATCGGAAACCAGCATCACGTCGCCGGGGCGGTAATCGGTGTTCACGGCGCCTGCGGCATTGGTCAGAATCAGCTTCTGGATACCCAGCAGCTTCATGACCCGAACGGGAATGACCAGCTGCTCAAAATCGTATCCCTCATAAGAGTGGAAGCGGCCGGACATGCAGACCACCTTCTTGCCTGCTACAGTGCCAAAAATCAGCTTGCCGGCATGAGAGGCGACTGTGGAGATCAGGAAGTTGGGAATATCCTTGTAGTCCACTACTACGGGATTTTCAATCTTCTGGGCAAAGGGACCCAGGCAGGAGCCCAGAACAATGCCGATCTCAGGAGTGAAGTCTACCTTGCTGCGAAGAAAGTCAGCGCTCTTCTGAAAGTATTCATATGTATAGGCCATGGTGATCATCCTCCGAAAATGGAATGCGGAAGTCATAGAAGAGGGACCCCCTTTTGCTCCGCTGTGTTTTTAATCCTAACACAGTTCACGTTTTGTGTCAATCGGACATAAAAGACCAATAATAAACAATAAAATCAGACAAAAAAGGGTGTAAAACTCCACCTGACTGTGCAGGGAACAGAGACCGTATTCCCACAACGGAAGCTGGACAACTTTTGAAAATTGTGCTACTTTTAGGGTGGAAGCGCTGGCAGAGGGAAGGAGACAGCACAGAAACAAAAACAACAGAAAACAACACTTTTGATGCAGCGAGCACAGGTAAATTCCGGGCCTGCTGACGAAAGTGATCTCCCGGTGGATGGACGAGGGCGCGTAAAGAGGGACCATGGTGCTGGGAGACAGGCTGGATCTGTTCAAAGCTCTGAGCAGTTGGAGAACCATGCAGAGCAAACCGGCGATGCGCGTACAATCCGGAAACTGGGAAAGGATGACGAGAAATGACAATTCAAGAGATGAAAGAAGCCGTCTGCAGCTGGGCCAAGCAGTCTTACGCAGAGAAACTGTTTGCCGGGACCAGCGGCAATCTCAGCATGTACGATCAGGAGAGGGGCGTGATGGTGATTACCCCCACGTCTGTTGCCTATGAGCTGATTGCGCCGGAGGACATGGTGGTGATGAAGTTGGACGGTCAGGTCCTTGAGGGGAGCTATCGGCCCTCCTCTGAGTGGCGGATGCACGGGGCGGTCTATGCGGCAAAGCCTGAGGTGGGGGCGTTGATCCATACGCACTCTCCTTATGCCACTGCTTTTGCTGTGACCCACAAGAATATTCCCACGATTCTCATTGAAATGGTGCCGTTTCTGGGGGGCGATGTGCCGCTGGCCAGGTTTGCCATGCCCGGCACTGCAGCGGTGGGGGAAGAGGCAGTCAAGGTGCTGAAGGAGCGCACAGGCTGCCTGCTGGCCAACCACGGTGTTCTGACTGTGGGGAAGGATTTGGCCCAGGCCCACCTCCGCGCCGTCTATGTGGAGGATGCCGCTAAGATCTGCGCCCTGGCCATGGGTGTTGGGGAGATCCATACCATGAGCGATGAGCAGATTGCAGCCATGAAGGGCTGATGCCTGCATACCCATTTCCACAGACCGGTAGGCTTGGGCGTGGTTCCGCAGGGATACAAAGTGCGCCGGAGGCAATGCGGATACGGAACAGCATGGAGCTGCAATCAGGGCTGTACCTTCCAGAAAACTAGACACAAATAAAAAGCATAACCTCACAACCCCAATTCAGCTTTATACTGGATTGGGGTTTTGAAATCTAAAATCTAAAGCAGCCGTATGGTGGCTGTGATGAAAATAATGAACAGATACATTTCTCCAATCATGTGTTGCATTTCCGTTTCCTGAATTTCACGCTGTTTCAGGTCCGGTAAACTCAGAAAAGCGGCATAATAGCCGTAAGTTTATCTCCTGTTTAAGCACCATTCGAGGGAATGTGGTATGATTAAATTGATTTTCCATGGAATACAATGAGGGAAGGGAGACAAAACATGACGGTTCGCAAGCGACTGTTCTGGTCAAATATTCTGATGATTTTTGTCCCGGTTATTGCTACGGTGTTCATTGGGCTGCTCTGTGTGGGGATTATCTGGATTTCCTTCGTCAACGGTGCAGGATTGGACTTGCAGGATACGGAGGATTTTCATCGTGTCTGCCTGGCCATTACAGAAACCATCGAGCAAAAGCTGGATGAAGAAACCAATCTCACGTCCCTGAATGCCTTGTTGGAGAACAATGGAATGACGGCGCGGGTGTTCTGTCGGGAAAACGAAGTCTATTCCTTCGGAGCTGCAGATGAGAATGACGCTGTCCTGATGAAAGCGGCGGAATTTCTGAACGGCAATGCTGTGGTATCGCACAATGGCCGCAGCCTCTATAAAACCAATCAAAAGGTGAACGATATTCCGTACACGGTGTATATTCTCAGCGGCAACCATAGTGAAAGCGACTATGCACATCTGAAAGTAGCCTTGACCATTTCGACCATTGTCATTGTGGTTACAATCTTCCTTTCTATTCTGCTGACAAACCAGTTTCTCACCAAATTTGCTTTTCGAAGGATTGCGGAGCCGCTGAATATTTTGACAAATGGCGTTCATGAAATTCGGGATGGGAATCTGGATTATCATATCGATTACGGAAATTGCGATGAATTTCTGCAGGTGTGTGAAGATTTCAATGAGATGGCTGTGCGGTTGAAAGAATCTGTCACAAAACAGCAGCAGCAGGAGCAGAGCCGGAAAGAGCTGCTTGCCGGGATCTCCCACGATATCCGCTCCCCGCTGACATCCATTCAGGCGTATGTGGAAGGGCTGCTGGATGGTGTTGCAAAAACGCCGGAAGCGCAAAGACACTATCTCACCACCATTAAGACGAAGGCAGAGAATCTGGATCATATGGTCTCTCAACTGTTTCTTTTCTCCAAAATGGAGCTTGGGGAATACCCGGAGCATACCTGCGTGCTGCGGCTGGATGAAAAGGTGGAGGCTCTGGTATCCGAGGTCAGAGCCGAATACGAGGAAAAGGGCCTGCGGATTGAGACAGAATTGACGCCCGTATCCGTGACGGCTGACCCAATTCAGCTTGAACGGGTGATTGGAAACATCGTGGAAAACAGTCTGAAGTATCAGGAAAAGAAATTTGGAATGCTTCGTATTACACTTACAAGCTCAGAAAATCGCTGCATGCTGGCATTTGATGACGATGGTCCCGGCGTACCGCAGGAAGCTATGCCGCATCTGTTTGAGGTGTTTTATCGCAGTGACCCGGCAAGGCAGAATCCACAAAAAGGCAGTGGCCTTGGTCTTGCGATTGCCGAGCGTGTTGTCAGCCATGCAGGCGGAACCATTCAGGCAGGGGAAAGTGAACTGGGCGGACTGAGAATTGAAATCTGTATGCCTTGTGGGAGTGAATTGAATGGCAAAGATACTGATTGTGGAAGATGACACATCCATTGCAGCAATTGAACGGGACTATCTTGAAATCGACGGCTTTGAGGTAGAGATTGCAGAGGATGGACGGGTTGGGCTTGCAAAAGGATGCACAGGTGCATTTGACCTGATTCTGCTGGATTTGATGCTGCCCGGCATGGACGGCTTTTCTGTATGCCGCAAGCTGCGGGAAAAGCTGGATGTCCCCATTCTGATGGTTACGGCCCGGAGAGAGGACATTGACAAAATCCGTGGGCTGGGGTTGGGGGCAGATGATTATATCGAAAAGCCCTTCTCTCCCAGTGTTCTGGTGGCACGGGTCAAGGCAAATTTGGCCCAGTATGAGCGACTTGCCGGCAAAAAAAAGGCCCCGTCAGAAATCACTCTGGGCACCGTGCAGCTGAATACGGATACTCATCGTGTTTTTATTGATGGCCGGGAAATCAGCCTGAAAAACAAGGAATATGAGCTGCTTCTGTTTCTGATGCTGAATGTGGACATGGTATTTGACCGGGAAACCCTGTATGAAAAGGTTTGGGGCTTGGAGGCCATGGGCGATAATGCCACCGTTGCGGTACACATCAACCGTCTGCGGGAAAAAATCGAGCAGGACCCGTCGAACCCTCGCTATATTGAAACGGTTTGGGGAGCAGGATACCGTTTTCGCGGATAATCTCTTTTCTGCTCCATAAGGAGATCCCTTTATCGGCTGCGGATGATGCTGCCGCTATATGGGCATTTTTTAGATTCTGTTTATCTTTTGCTTATCTGTGGTTTATGCCGCTGAGAGATACTTGGCTTATCTAAGTATCAGGAGGTAGATACCATGAAAAAATGGAAAGAACAAATTATGCAGATGGACTTTAAGCATTTGCTGAAGCGATTTGTGGTCTTGGCTCTGATTTTTGCAGTTCTGGGCGGGATTGCCGCCGGATTCACCCTGCGTCAGCAAATAGGAGAGGCCATTTCCTATGTACGGACAGAGCAGGAGAATGATCATCCGTATGATGAAAATGAAGTATCTGGGTGGCCGGAGTATGGCCAATATTTCTTGGAGGAGCATGGCCATCAGGATTTTGAATCTTTGATATCGGAACCCTCTGCCGCTGCGGAGCTGGTTCTCGGGTTCATTACGTTGCTGGGCTTCCTGCTTGTGGCGTTCTATTGGCTGATGGTTGCCGCGTGGATGTATCAGGCTGCAATAGGTTCTGACATGAACGGCCTCTTTTGGTTTCTCGTGGGGCTGGGCGGCAATCTCCTTTCAGCAGTGACCTTCCTTGTGGTTCGCAGTTTTCTGCGGGAAAAATGCCTGGCCTGCGGTCAATGGCAGCGCAGGGCACCCTTTTGTCACCACTGCGGCACGGCCATGGGGGAAGTTTGTCCGGCCTGCGGCGAAAAATGCGCAGCCAATGAAGCATTTTGCCACAACTGCGGACAACGCATGATGGGCCGAGCAAACGAGTCAAAGGGACGGAACTGACGCTCCTCTCTTACATCAGGCCAATAGAGGGTTACGAACCGATTGTTCCTGCACATAGTATCTGGCATATTTACACGGCAATCACTACCTGCCATTAGAATAAAATAGGGCATGTCTTTGGCAGGCTGCATGTTGTTCACGGTGTCGTCATTGCATCACCTGGCGGAAGCTGGTATACTGAGAGCATCTTAAACAGGAGAGGTGACCGGTATGCAAGAACTGGAACGGCAATTCCACATCGATTGCACGGCAGAGGATGTGGGACGCTACTGTATCCTGCCCGGCGATCCGGGACGGGTGCCCGCCATTGCCGCCTATTTTGAAAACGCAAAGCAAGTGGCCTATAACCGGGAATTTCAGGTGTGGACCGGCACACTGCTGGGGGAAAAGGTGACAGCCTGCTCTACTGGCATTGGTGGGCCCTCGACGGCCATTGCCGTGGAGGAGCTGCATAAGTGCGGCGCAGATACCTTTCTCCGCACCGGTACCTGCGGCGGCATCGACTTGGATGTCCGCTCCGGTGATATCGTGGTGGCCACGGGTGCCATCCGCTTTGAGCATACCAGTCTGGAATATGCCCCCATTGAATTCCCGGCGGTGCCGGACTATGATGTCACCGGTTCTTTGGTGGAGGCCACACGGAAGCTGGGACTGCCTCTGCACACTGGTGTGGTGCAGAGCAAGGATAGTTTTTACGGACAACACGACCCCACTGCGTCTCCAGTCTTCTATGAATTGCAGCACAAGTGGGAGAGCTGGAAACGTCTGGGGGTCAAGGCCAGTGAGATGGAGTCTGCTGCGCTCTTCGTGGTCAGCGCAGCCCTGGGCTGCCGCTGCGGTGCCTGCTTCCATGTTATCTGGAACCAGGAGCGGGAGGCCGCCGGCCTGGACCAGCAGATGAGCACGGATACAGCTGCCTCTGTCCGGGTAGCTGTGGAGGCATTGAAGCTTCAAATTCTAAAAGATCGTGAAAGCGGCCGGTGATCCTGCGCCGCGCAGCGTGACAAATGGGATCAAATCCCTGTAAATTTGTGATTTTATTATACAAATAGAGCAGGAACTGTCGAAAGTGTACACTTGACAGGGATGAATGTTCGTGCTATATTTAATGGCAGTTTAAGAAAAGGCTTAGAAGAGGACACCGCCCGGGAAGAGCAGCAGAGAGGAAGCGCCGCAGGCTGAAAGCGTTTCTTGTTGGAACCGGAGTCGGCCACCGCCTTGGAGCTGCTCACCGATATGTAGGCTGGGACGGGACCTCCCGTTATAGAGGACACGAGCGACGGCGCAAGCCGTAAGCAGGGTGGAACCGTGGAATACGATTTTAGTATCTCACCCCTGATTTGGTCAGGGGTGGGATTTTTTTCATTTCCGGCCCCTTACAGCTAAGGAGGAACACATTATGGCTGAAAACAATGAATTCACGTTTGAGAATCCCGAGTACAAGAAGACCTATTGGCATACTTGCTCTCACGTCATGGCGCAGGCTGTTAAGCGCCTGTGGCCCGAGGTGAAGCTGGCCATCGGCCCCTCCATTGACGAGGGCTGGTACTACGATATGGACGCACCCTTCGCCTTCACCCCCGAGCACCTGGAGCAGATTGAAGCGGAGATGAAGAAGATCTGTAAGGAAAAGCTGAAGCTGGAGCGCTTTGAGCTGCCCCGGGCTGAGGCAATCCGGTTCATGGAGGAGAAGAATGAGCCCTTCAAGGTGGAGCTGATCAACGATCTGCCTGAGGACGCCACCATTTCCTTCTATAAGCAGGGAGAGTTCACCGACTTGTGCGCAGGTCCCCACCTGGACTCCACCGGCCGCATCAAGGGCAACGCCATCAAGTTGACCGCCTGCAACGCCGCCTACTGGCGCGGCGACTCCAACCGCGAGACCCTGCAGCGCATCTACGGCATCGCTTTCCCCAAGAAAGAGGAACTGGATGAGTACCTGGCCAAGATCGAAGAGGCCAAGAAGCGCGACCACCGTAAGCTTGGCAAGGAATTGGGACTCTATATGCTCATGGATGAGGGCCCCGGCTTCCCCTTCTTCCTGCCCAAGGGCATGGTCCTGCGCAACACCCTGATCGATTACTGGCGCCAGGTGCATAAGCGCTACGGCTATGTGGAGATCTCCACCCCCATGATGCTGAATCGCCAGTTGTGGGAGCGCTCCGGCCACTGGGATCACTACAAGGACAATATGTATACCACAGTCATTGACGATACTGATTTCGCCATCAAGCCCATGAACTGCCCTGGCGGCATGCTGGTCTATGCCAGTGAGCCCCACTCCTACCGTGACCTGCCCCTCCGCGTCGGCGAGCTGGGCCTGGTTCACCGTCATGAGCTCTCTGGCGCGCTCCATGGTCTGTTCCGTGTCCGCTGCTTCACTCAGGATGATGCCCACATCTTCATGACCTGGGATCAGATGAAGGACGAGATCAAGAACGTAGTGAAGCTGTTTGACGAGGTTTACTCCGTCTTTGGCCTGAGCTACCAGATCGAGGTGTCCACCATGCCCGAGGACCACATGGGCGACGAAAAGGACTGGGATTTCGCAACCGAAACCCTGAAGGCCGCCATTGAGGAGCTGGGAAAGGACTACGTCATCAACGAGGGCGACGGCGCATTCTACGGCCCCAAGCTGGACTTCCATCTGGCCGACTCTCTGGGCAGAACCTGGCAGTGCGGCACCATCCAGCTGGATATGCAGCTGCCTGAGCGCTTTGAGCTGGAGTACACCGGCGAGGATGGACAAAAGCATCGTCCCGTCATGATCCACCGGGTGGTTCTGGGCTCCATTGAACGCTTCATCGGCGTCATCACCGAGCACTTTGCCGGTGCATTCCCCGCATGGCTGTCTCCTGTCCAGGTGAAGGTTCTGACCATCACTGACCGTGCCAACGAGTACGCTGACCAGATTGCTGCGTCTCTGGACGCTGCCGGCTTCCGCGTGGAGATCGACGAGCGCAACGAGAAGATCGGCAAGAAGATTCGCGAGGCTACCATGATGAAGATTCCTTATATGCTGGTGGTGGGTGACCGCGACATCGAGAACAAGACAGTCTCTGTCCGTCTGCGCAGCGGCGAGGATCTGGGCGCTATGAGCCTGGAGGCGTTCTCCGCCATGCTGAAGGAAGAGGTTGACACCAAGGCCATCAAGTAAGAAAGCCAATTGAAAAGTGCCTGCACCGACTGGTGCAGGCACTTTTTTGGTTTGTAATAGCTTTAGCATACATCAACCACCAGTTATACTGGTGGAATAAAATTGCTTTAGCTTTAAGTGTCGAGCGAAGCGAGTGACACTCAAAAAAGTTTCATTTGAGCTGGAATGAAAGCAAATTTGCCTGTTTACAGGTTGTAGGGCATACCATGCGAATGAATACTAATTCGATGCCTCTTGAGAGGCGGCTGGTAATATGCCCTTCTAGGGCTTGTGCAAAC
>JAHHSA010000020.1 GCA_020025475.1 Oscillibacter sp. | reverse complement strand
CACCTTAGCCTTTCAGTCCGCCCACGGTCATGCCCTGGGTCAGCTTCTTCTGGACGCAGATGTACAGAATCAGGGTAGGCAGCATAACCAGCACCAGACCGGCGTACAGCTGGCCGTACTGAGCGGCACCCTGCTGAGACTGGGTCAGGTTCATGAGGCCCACCGGAAGAGTTCGCGCGCCGTTGGGAGCGGTGAGCAGGGTCATGGAGATGATGTACTCATTCCAGAAGGACAGGAAGTTAAAGAGAATAATGGTAATGATGGAGGGCTGGGCCATGGGAAAGATGATCTTGACCATGGTAGTGGTATAGCCGGCACCGTCGATGTAAGCGGCCTCCTCAAAGTCGTGGGGCAGGGTTGCAAAGTAACCGGTGAGGAGGTAAATGGTAAAGGGCAGCGCTGTGGCAGCGTACACAACAGCCAGCACAAAGAGATTGTTGAGTAGGAAAGGGTGACCGAAGGTGCTCTTGAGCCACTTATCGCCGTCTACCAGCATCAGGAAGATGGGAACCACGATGTAGTTCACGTTGATGAACAGACCTGCCATAAACATGGTATTGAGGAACTTGGCGCCTTTGAACTTAAAACGGGACAGGGCGTAGGCTGCGGGCAGGGCGATGATCAGCAGCAGCGCCAGCGCCATAGCGGTGACGATGACAGAGTTGAGCATATAGCTGCCCATGTGTGCCTTGGTCCAGGCGTCGATGAAGTTCTGCCAGTAGAATCCTGCGGGCAGGGTCCAGGGGTTTCCGTAAAATTCGGAGTTCTGCTTGATGGAGGCCAGGAATACCCATGCCACAGGCACAATGATGCTGACGGCCAGCAAGATCAGAACCACATAGATAAACACCTTATAGAGGCGATCAGAGCTGGATTGTAATTTCTTTTCTTTCATAACTGCGCCCCCCTTAGAATTCCAGAGGCTGCCGCTTGGTGACCTTATTCACCACAGCAGACAAGATAAAGGAGAAAATGAACACAATCGCGCCAATGGCCATGCCGTAGCCATAGACGGAGTTGGTATAGGCCTGTTTATACATATAGGACAGGGCGACCTCGGAGGCACCGTTGGGGCCGCCGCCAGTCATAGCCTTGACGAACAGGAAGGCCATGTTGATGGTGGAAATGATAAAGAAGGTCAGCGTGGTGCGGATATTGGTCCAGATCAGAGGAATGGTGATCTGGAAAAACTGGGTCACGCGGCCTGCACCGTCCAGACTGGCACTCTCATAGAGACTGTTGGGGACGCTGGCCATGGAGGCCATGTACATAACCATGTAGTAGCCGATGGCCTGCCAGACCATGGCGATGATGAGGCTGACCATGACCAGAGACTCGCCTTTCCAGAGGGTCTCCACCGGCTGTCCTGCAAAAATGGACAGCAGGCTGTTGAGCATACCGTTCTTTGGATCGTAGATGGCGGAGAAAATGGCGGCTATGACCACCACAGACAAAATGTTGGGAATGTAGAAAATGACACGGAAGAAATTTTGCCCCCTCAGATTTTCACGGGAGAGAATTCCGGCAAATACCAGAGCGAAGGCAAAGGTCACGATGGTGACCACTACAATCAGCAAAATGGTATTTTGCAGGGAGCGGATAAAACTGGCATCATGCAGGAGCTTGATGAAGTTCTCTGCACCGACAAAGGTCTCGTCGGGGGAATAGGCGCTTCTCTTAAAGAGGGACATTCTGAACACGTTCAAGGTGGGAATTATCATGAAAATAGCGAACAGAATGGTAGCCGGGGCTATGCAGCAGGTGAGGAAAGCACCCCGTCTGTTCCTTTTTTTCATGTGCTCATCTCCTTTCTTTTGCACATGGCTCTCTCAAAAAAAGGGCAGTGAGTAGGTATTCTACTCACTGCCCCTAATCCTACAATTTAGGTTGTGGTTCAGGTAGTGCGTTCATTAGCCCATAGCAGCGCGCAGAGCATCCGTGGTGGCGATGACGCCTGCCACATAGTCCTCAGCGGACAGGTTGCCGGAAACCAGGCTGTTCATAGCGCCATACAGGGAGGCGTCCAGGCTGACACCCTCGACAGCACCGGAGGGAGCGAAAGCACCGATAGCGGCCTTCACACCGGGCTGCTCCAGAGTGCCGTAGAACTCTGCGGTCTGAGGATCGTTTGCCTTAATGGCATCCATAATGCCGTTGATGGGCTGATATGCGCCGCATGCAGCGAAAATCTCAGCGGCCTTATCGGAATACATGAATGCCATAAACTGCTTGGCAGCGTCCATGTGCTCGGCAGAAGCAGGAATCCAGCACTGCTCGATCCAGGACAGGCAGTAACCGGAACCGCCGGCCTCGACAGCGGGGATGGGAGCCATGGCCCACTTGAAGCCCTCTGCACGGGGAGCGTCTTTCATCTCGCCGGGCAGCCAGGTGCCGTTGGGGCAGAAAATAGCCTCGTTGTCCAGAATCAGCTGCTGGTTCTTGGTGAAGTCCTGGGTGTTGTCATGAGCGGGAACAGACTTGTGGGTGTAGGAAGCCAGTTTGACCATGATGTCCAGAACCTGCTTGCCGCCCTCAGTCTCCCAGGCGCCTTCCTCATAGTTGGCGATCTTCTGGAACAGCTCGGGACCACCGACAGAGTAGATCAGGGAGATCATGAATTCATTCAGGTAGCCGTGGGTGGGGTAGGTGAACAGAGCGATGCCCTCAGCTGCGGCCTTATCGCCCAGTTCCCACATTTCGTCCCAGGTAGTGGGAACGCTCCAGCCCTTTTCCTCCAGCAGAGCGGCGTTGTAGAACAGGCCGCAGGGACCGTTGAACATGGGAAACAGGTAGGTCTTGCCGTCACCGTAGGGGTTGGTAGCGGCGGTATCCGTGAAGCCGGACATGATCTTCTCGCCAACCTTGACGGACTCGCCGGGGATGGTCATGTCCAGAACATCGGTGACGTCAGCCAGAGCGTGGTCACGGATGAAGGTTTCGGTCAGTGCCAGCTCACGGCCGGTGGCCAGGTGAACAAAGTCGGGGCCGTTGCCAGACTTGAATGCGGGACCGATGACATCCTCCAGCATCTTTTCGGCTGTCAGCTGAACCTTGATACCGGTGGCATCTGTGAAAGCATCGCAGACATCCTGCCACATGTTGGGGTTTTTATCCATGTAGGCAGAAGCCAGAGCAGCCACCTGCAGGGTGACTTCTTCGTTTGCATCGGGGGTTGTGCCGGAAGGCTCATCCGTGCTGCCGCAGCCGGCCAGCAGGGACATGCACATGACGGCAGCGAGAGCAAGACTCAAAAACTTCTTCATTCGTGTATGTACCTCCTTAAATTGTGACATTTCATTTTTGGAAACACAGTCGCTTGAACGCCTGCGTCTTGTCACACCCTAAGTATACTACACACATTCATTTAGGCAATTCCTTTCTTGCTGACTTTTTTATATATATTGTTATTTCCGAAGTAATTCCTATTTATAAACCTCAAAAATGAGGGCTGTTGGATTGCACAAGAGTTTTTTAATACAAATCGTAGATTTTTCACACATTTTATATTTTTGCCGATTATTCGTAAATTTTTAATAAAAACCAAGAAAAATAAAGCAATGCAAAACTTTTTAAAGGAAACGCGTTTTTTTGTATTTGTTAAAATCTTGCTGCCTGATTTTTGGCAAAATGACCGAGAAATGCAAGGAAGACCGGGGAAGGACAAGGGTGACAGCCAACCATGTAGCCCCGGCGTTTGACCTGGTTTCTACAAAAATTCCCCAGGACTCCTTGCGGAATCCGGGGGGATTTCCTGCGTCTGGCTGCCGCGGCAAACCGGAGCCCAGCGCAGCGGGTCCGGTTTGGAAAGGAGGTGCAGCGGCATGAGCGCGCGCTGATTATAAAAAAATCGGAGCAAGCGATATATCGCTTGCTCCGACGTGGTGCCGGTGGTGGGACTCGAACCCACACGGTGTCGCCACCGGCGGATTTTGAATCCGCTACGTCTACCATTCCATCACACCGGCGTGATGCTTGTTTATTATACAGTAACAAATCTGAAAATTCAAGAGTTAATTTCGCCGCTGCCAAAAAAATGAACAGACCGTAAAAGCACCGGAGAAAAAAGAAGAAAAGCTACACAAGCCATGGAAAACGTGCTATCATATATAAGTTGAATTATGCAAAATTGTCGAAAGCACAAAGGAGTGGACCTGTGTGAGACAAGGAAAACAAATTATTTTGGCATTGCTGCTGGTGATGACTGCACTTTTTGCCACCGGATGCGGGGAAAACGGCATTGGATTGACCCTGGATCCGCAGGAACTGTACAGTCTGCCGGAGCTGCCTGCCAAATATACGGAGCTGAACAGTCAGCTGATGACCATTCAGGAAAATGGTGCCGAATACGCGGCACCGACTTCCGGAAGCAATATCCAGCCTGTGCAAATGCAGGATCTGGACGGAGATGGGCGGGAGGAGGCACTGGCCTTTTTTCGCAACTCCGCCGATGAAAAACCGCTGAAGATCTGCATTTATGAGGTCCGGGATGAGGCCTATCAGCAGACGGCGGTCATTGAAGGCAGCGGCACGGCCATCCACAGCGTCTCCTACGTAGATTTGAACGGGGATGGACGGATGGAGCTGCTGGTGGGCTGGCGGGTCAGTGCGGATTTGCAGGTACTCTCCGTTTACGATCTGCGGCCGGGCGGGCCGGAGGAGATCATGCGCACCAACTATATGCGCTACTCCGTGCTGAATCTCAACGAGGACCCCAGAATGGAGCTGGTGGTCCTGCGCGTCAATGAAATGGGAATCGGTGTGGCAGACTATTACGCTTGGAAGGATAAGAAACTGGCGCTGCGCTCCACGGCTCCCGTCTCCATGACCATGGCAGAGCTGGCCCAGCAGGGTCGCGTCACCGGGGGCAAGCTTCAGAATAATGTATCGGCCCTGTTTGTCACCGGTGTGGAGGTAGGAGCGGAGCAGAACACCGGTGTGGTGTATGACATTCTGACGGTGAAAAACGGAGAACTGGTCAATGCGGTTCTCTCCCCCATCACTGGCGTCTCCTCGGAAATCACCCGGTTTTCCACCCTTTATCCCACGGATATCAATGGTGACGGCGTGACAGAGGTGCCCTGGCCCCTGGAGACAGACGCGGATGCAGGCTCTGCACAGGGTCACTGCTTCATTGATTGGCGCAGCTACGACAGTTTGGGCCGTTCCAGATCGGCCCTGGCCACCTACCACGACACGGCGGGGGGCTGGTATCTCCAGCTGCCCGATTCCTGGAAAAACCGTATCCGGGCAACGAGTACCAGCCAGCTGGATGAGACGTCCGTGACGTTTTCCATCCGGGGAAAGAAGCAGGAGGCGGACAAGCCCTTCCTGCGGATTACAACCATTACCGGCAGCAACCGCATGCTTAAGGCTGTGCGGGGAAACCAATTCAATCTGAGCCGCCAGGCAGACACCGTCTATGTGGCAGAACTGCTGGAGGCCAACGCCAAGTGGCCCTTCGGGGTGACAGAGGACCAGGTCCGGGCGGCCTTCAATCTGATCAAGCCCGAGTGGAGCAGCGGCGAGAACTGACGGGAGGAACTTATGAAAAAAGTTTTGGTTTTAGAAGATGAAGCCAGTATTCGCGGGTTTATCGTCATCAATCTGCGCCGTGCCGGCTACGACGTGATTGAGGCGGAGAGCGGCGAGGAAGCATTGGATCGGCTCAAGGAAAATCCGGATGTGAAGGTGGCACTGCTGGACATCATGCTGCCGGGCATTGACGGATTTGAGGTCTGCCGGCGCATCCGGGCCACCAATACGAAGATCGGCATTATCATGCTGACTGCCCGCTCTCAGGAGATGGACAAGGTGACGGGACTGATGACCGGTGCCGACGACTATGTGACGAAGCCATTCTCCCCGGCGGAGCTGACCGCACGGGTGGATGCGCTGTTCCGCCGTGCTGGCGGAGAGGAGCCTGTCCAGACCGGAGAGATTCACCAGCCGCCGTTCCTGCTAAACACCCGAAACCGGACGCTGGAAAAGAATGGCCAGCGGATTAAGCTCACGCAGGTGGAGTACTCCATCATGAAGGTCTTTATGGAAAATCCCGGAAAGGCTCTGGCGCGGGAGGAGATCCTGAGTATGGTCTGGGGGCAGGACTACTTTGGCGAGCTGAAGATTGTGGATGTGAATATCCGCCGTCTGCGGCTGAAAATCGAGGACAACGTGCAAAACCCCATCTACATCACCACAGTCTGGGGCTTTGGCTACAAGTGGGGCCTGTAAGGCCGGAAACGTTTTCCACATGGAGGTGCTTTGCTGTGGAAGGTGGAAGAAGTCAGACATGGGCGGCCCTTCAGCTGCGGGGCCTTCGAAAGCGGTGGCTGTTTAATACCGTCACCCCGGTGCTGGTGCTGCTGGCGCTGATTGTGATCCTGTTTACCTCAGGCGTGTCCAGCTATTACTACAGCACCATGGAGCAGGGCCTGGAAAAGCAGGTCTCTGCCCTGGCGGATGCGTTTAATGAGTATTTTATGAGTGAGGGTCAGGCTGCCTATTACCAAAAGGCGGAGCAGGCAGTGGATACCTTTGAGGACAAAGGCCGCATTGAGCTGCAGTTCATCAACAGCAGCGGCCGCATTGAAAAGTCCTCTACCTCTGGCCTGACGGCTGGTATCTCCCCGGGAACAGATGATATCACCGTTGCCCTGACCCAGAACAAGATGCAGCCCTTCCAGGGGCGGGACCGGGAGACCGGAGAGAAGATTCTGGCAGTCTCTCATCCGCTGGTGTTTGGCGGCAAGGTGGTGGGCGTTATGCGCCTGGTCACCTCACTGCGGGCAGTCAGCCGCCAGGTGGCGCTGGCCTTCTTGCTGATCTCCATGGTGGCGCTGCTTTGCATGGCACTGGTCGTCATCTCCAATCTGCTGTTTATCAACAATGTGGTGGAGCCGGTGGCGGTGGTGTCAGAGGCTGCCAAACGGATTTCCGCTGGCAGTTACGGCGTTCAGATCGAAAATAAGTATACCGATGAGCTGGGCGAGCTGGTGGACAACATCAATGATATGTCACTGAAAATCGGTCAGAATGAGAAGATGAAAAGTGAGTTTATCTCCTCCGTTTCCCATGAGCTGCGAACGCCCCTCACGGCTATCAACGGCTGGGGAGAGACCATTTTGGAGGACCCGAACGACGATCCGGCACAGATGCGCCGGGGTATCCGCATCATTTTGAATGAAGCCCGCCGCCTGACCACCATGGTGGAGGAGCTTTTGGAGTTCTCCAAGATGCAGGACGGCCGCTTTACCCTTCGGTTGGAGCAGGTGGACTTGCAGGCGGAATTTGAGGACGCCATATTTACCTACCGGGAACTGTTCCGGCAGGAGGGAATTTCTCTGGAATATGAATGCGGCGATACGATCCTGGAGCCTATTTCCGGCGATCCGGAGCGGCTCAAACAGGTCTTTTGCAATGTGCTGGACAACGCTGCCAAGCACGGCGGCGCCGGCAAGCGAATTTCCACCTCCATTTGTCAGGAGGGGGATGAGCAGGTTATCCGGGTCCGGGACTATGGCCCCGGTGTCCCCGAGGCAGAGCTTCCGTTTGTCAAGCAGAAATTCTACAAGGGAACCTCCAAGGCCCGGGGCAGCGGCATCGGCCTGGCAGTTTGCGAAGAGATCATCGGTCTGCACAACGGCAGCTTTGAAATCGCCAATGCGGACGGCGGCGGTGCATTGGTGACCATTCGACTGCCGACACGGGAGTGAGTGCCCATTGACTGCGTTTAAAATGGAACAAACGTTTGCTTTCTCAAAACGGATGTGATACAATACAGCATACAGAAAGGAAATTTCATGGCAGAAAGAAAATCCTGCGCCTTCCGCACCAGCATCGGCGGACAGGCACTGATCGAAGGCATTTTGATGCGAGGCCCGGAGAAACAGGCCGTAGTGGTCCGGGACCAAGACGGCAATATGGTGGAGAAGGTAGAGGAACTCAAGCTCATCAAGGACCGCCACCCCATCCTGGGCTGGCCTCTGATACGCGGCACAGTCAACTTCCTGGACTCCATGGTCAAGGGTGTCAAAGCCCTGATGTACTCTGCGGATTTCTATCCCGATGATGAGGCCGCCAAGCCCTCAAAATTTGAGCAGTGGCTGGAAAACCACCTGTCCAGCAAAAAGCTGGAGAGCGCCCTGGTGGCGCTGGCAGTGGTACTGGGGGTGGGACTGAGCCTGTTCCTCTTCCTGTTCCTGCCCACCATGCTTACCGGCGCGTTGCTGCACTTCTTTCCGGATTTTCCCCTGTGGGGCCGGAATGTGCTGGAAGGCGCGCTGAAAATTGTCATTTTCCTGCTCTATCTCATCTTCTGCTCCAAGCAGAAGGACATTTATCGGGTGTTCCAGTACCACGGTGCTGAGCACAAGACCATTTTCTGCTATGAGGCGGGACTGGAGCTGACGGTGGAGAATGTGCGGATTCAGCCCCGGCACCATCCGCGCTGCGGCACCAGTTTCCTGTTTGTGGTGATCTTTGTGTCCATCCTGATCTCCAGTGTGGTCTTTGGTATCTGGCCCATCAGCCATGCCGGGCTGCGGGCGCTGGTGCATCTGGCTCTGCTGCCTCTGGTGGTGGGCATCACCTATGAGTTCAATCGCTGGGTGGGACGCAATGCCCAGGACAACAAGCTTGCCAAGGTCCTGACGGCCCCCGGCCTCTGGATGCAGAACTTCACTACCAATGAGCCTGACGACAGCATGATTGAATGCGCAATCCGGTCTCTGGAGCTGGTACTGCCCAGTGAAAAGGGAAAGGACGAATGGTAAAATCACAGGTCCTGACGCAAGGCGCAGAGGACCGATGCAAGCGGCGCCACGGAAGCTGACGCCCGTGGCGTCAGGGCGCCATGGCTGTGTGGACCTCGCTGCGGGAAGGCAGAGAGCGAGCGGCTGATTCCTCTAGAAAGATGACGGAGCGTATTATGGCTATCACATATAACAATCTGTATTTAGATGTGCGGCAAAAACTGCGGCAGGCGGGGGTGGAGGCTGCCACCCTGGAGGCTCGGGAGCTGGTTTGCTTCGGGACTGGGAAATCCAAGGAAGAGCTGACCCGGGACGGTAGTTTGTATGCCTCTCCCGAAATGGAAAACCGGGTCCGGGATCTTGTGAAGCGCCATCTGGCCGGTGAGCCGGTGGCCTATCTCCTGGGTGAGTGGGAATTTTACGGACTGCCGCTGGATATCTCTCCGGACGTGCTGATTCCAAGACCCGACACGGAGGTGCTGGCGGAGCAGGCAATCTCCTACATCAAAACGCAGGGAGAGTGCCGGGTGCTGGACCTGTGCGCCGGAAGCGGCTGTATCGGTCTGGCGGTGGCGTCGCAGGCACCCAGATGCCGGGTTGTGCTGGGCGAATACTCTGACGAAGCTTTGAAGGTTTGCCGTCAGAATATCCGGCGCAACGGATTCTCCGGACGGGTGATCGCCATTCAGGTGGACGCCCGGGAAAAGCCGGAGCGCTCCCTGGGAGAGTTCCAGTGCATCGTCTCCAACCCGCCCTACATCCCTGCCGGAGATATCGAGGGACTGGACGCTTCGGTGAAGGACTACGAGCCCCATCTGGCGCTGGACGGCGGCGAGGACGGTCTGGACTTCTATTGCAGCATCTCCCAGAAGTGGAAGGAGGTCCTGGCACCTGGCGGACGGCTCTACTACGAAGTGGGCATCGGCCAAGCGGACACCGTGCTTCGTATTATGCGGGCCGAGGGCTTTGGAGACATCCAGGTGATCAAGGATCTCCATGGGATTCCCAGAGTGGTTTTCGGCACTTTGTGCACCGAAGTATGAGCGTAATTCCAAACGATACGATGGATCAAAGAATCCACTGCAATTAAGGAGGAAGAAACGATATGGCAAAAGAGAAAGCACCCATGCCCAGCGCGGCACCGGCTTCTGATAAGAAAAAGGCCATTGATACCGCAATGGCGCAGATCGAGAAAATGTACGGCAAGGGGTCCATCATGCGCCTGGGCGACCAGACGGATCTGAATGTGGACTACATTCCCACCGGCTCTCTGGCACTGGATCTGGCCCTGGGAATCGGCGGCCTGCCGAAGGGCCGTATCATTGAGATCTACGGGCCGGAGTCCTCCGGTAAAACGACCCTGGCCCTGCATGTGGTGGCAGAGGCCCAGAAAAAGGGCGGTGAGGTGGCCTTTGTGGACGCTGAGCATGCTCTGGACCCGACCTATGCCCGGGCACTGGGCGTCAAAGTGGAGGACATGCTGATTTCCCAGCCGGATACCGGCGAGCAGGCGCTGGAAATCACCGAGGCACTGGTCCGCTCCGGTGCCATCGATGTCATCGTGGTGGATTCCGTGGCTGCTCTGGTGCCCCGGGCTGAGATTGAGGGCGAGATGGGCGACAGCTATGTGGGTTTGCAGGCCCGCCTGATGAGCCAGGCTCTGCGCAAGCTCACCGGCGCTATCGGCAAGACCAACTGCATTGTCATCTTCATCAACCAGCTGCGTGAAAAGGTGGGTGTCATGTACGGCAATCCGGAGGTCACCACCGGTGGCCGCGCACTCAAGTTCTACTCCTCTGTCCGTATCGACGTGCGGCGGATTGAGTCTTTGAAAAACGGCAGTGAGATCATCGGCAACCGTACCCGTGCCAAGGTGGTCAAGAACAAGGTGGCACCCCCCTTCCGTGAGGCCGAGTTTGACATCATGTACGGCGAGGGAATTGCCCACGAGGGCGAACTGCTGGACCTGGGCGTAAAGCTGGATCTGGTTCAGAAGGCCGGCTCCTGGTACTCCATGGGTGAGGTGCGGATCGGTCAGGGCCGTGACGCCGCAAAGAATTACCTGAAGGAGAATCCGGAGGTGGCTGAGAAGCTGGAGGCGGACATTCGCAAAAACTTTGAAAGCCTGATGAGTAATCAGTCCCGCATTGCAGCCCGCGCTGCCGGCAGGGCTGTGACCGTCAGCGCCGACGACTTCAACGATGAGGATTGATCGTCTGGAGGCATCCCAGCATGTCAAGGGGCGGATTCTGGCGTTTTTGGAGGACGGCACCTGCCTGAAAATCACGGAGCAGGAGCTGCTGGATTTCGGCCTGCGGGCCGGGGACCATTTGGACGATGATACCCTCCGACGGCTGCGGGAGGCCTCCCATCTCTCCGATGTAAAGGGGAAGGCCGCCCAACTGATTGGACGGCGGGCCATGTCCCGACGGGATTTGGAACGAAAATTGAAGGAAAAGGGTGCCTCTGCCCCAGAGGCACGTTATGCCGCGGAGTGGCTGGAGGCCATTGGTGCCATCAACGATGCGGAATACGCAGCCCTTCTGGTTCGGCATTACGGCCAGATGGGCTACGGCCCTGCCCGGCTGCGGGAGAAGCTCTACGAAAAGGGCGTCCCCCGGGAGCTGTGGGAGGAGGCGCTGGGACAGGCACCGGAACGGGAGAGCCAGATCGATCAGTTTCTGGACAAGAAGCTCCTGGACCGTCTGCCGGACCAGCGGGAAAAAAAGCGTCTGAGTGACGCGCTGCTCCGCCGGGGCTTTTCCTGGGGAGAGATCAAAGCGGCCTGGGAACGCCGGGGCGCGGAGACGTGGGAAGAGTAAGTTTTCCCACCAAAAATCAACATTATGGAGGGTTTTATGCCGTATCAGGTTGCGTTTATTTCTCTGGGCTGTGCGAAGAACCAGGTGAATTGTGAGCAGATGATGTCTCTGGTGCAGCAGGCTGGTCATACCATCGTGGCGTCTCCCGACGGTGCGGATGTGGCAGTGGTCAATACCTGCGGTTTCCTGGCATCCGCATGTGAAGAGGCTATCGACAATATTCTGGAGATGGCCCAGCTCAAAAAAGAGGGCCGGCTGAAAAAGATTCTGGTGACCGGATGTATGTCCCAGCGCTACAAAAAGGATATTCTGGAGGAACTGCCGGAGGCCGACGGTGTGTTGGGCACTGGCAGCTACGGTGACATTGTCCAGGCTATCGACGAGGTGATGGAGCAGGATCTGCGCCCATGTCACCTGGGCAATATACAAACGGCGGAGCAGGGCGGACCACGTATTCTCTCCACACCGCCCTGGTATGCCTATCTGCGCATTGCCGAGGGCTGTGACAACCACTGTGCCTACTGCATCATCCCGTCTCTGCGGGGCAAGTACCGCAGCCGTCCCATGAACGAGCTGCTGGATGAAGCATCTGAGCTGGCTTCTGCGGGTGTGAAGGAGCTGCTGGTCATCGCACAGGATATCACCCGCTATGGCACCGATCTCAATGGGGAGCATCAGTTGGCAAAGCTGCTGCGGGAGCTGTGCAAGCTGGACTTCCACTGGATTCGACTGCACTACCTCTATCCAGATGAAATTACCGAGGAGCTCATTGACACCATTGCCGAAGAGCCCAAGATTCTGCCCTACCTGGACATTCCCATTCAGCACTGCAATGATGTGATTCTGAAAAAGATGAACCGCCGGGACACCAAGGCTGACCTCTATGCCCTGCTGGACAAGCTGCGCGCCCGCATCCCCGGTCTGGTGCTGCGGACCAGCCTGATTACCGGCCTGCCATATGAGGATGAGGCGGCGTTTGAGGAGCTGTGCGCATTTTTGCGGGAGGTCCGGATTGAGCGGGCTGGTGTGTTCCCCTTCTCTCCCGAGGAGGGAAGCCGCGCGGCGCTGATGGACCACGTGGAGACCGAGGAGGCCGTCCGCCGTGCCGAACTGGCCGTAGACGTCCAGTCTGATATTATAGATGATTACAACGAGTCCATTCTGGGCGAGGAGCGGGAGATTTTGTGCGAGGGCTTTGACGGTCAGGCACAGATGTACTTCGGCCGGAGCTATGCGGAGTCTCCGGACATTGACGGTCGGATTTACTTCACTGCCGATGCCCCTGTGGAGGCAGGCACCTTCGTTCAGGTCCGCCTGACCGGGACGATGGAAGGCGAGGTCACTGGCGAGCTGGTGGAGTGAGTCCCAGTTCCGAAAAGGAGAGATATCAATGAATTTGCCAAATAAACTGACTCTTTTGCGCATTTTACTGATCCCTGTATTCATGGTTGTCCTGTATGTGGGCTTCCCCGGAGCCAATTATGTGGCACTGACCATCTTTATTGTGGCCAGTCTCACCGATCTGCTGGATGGCAAGATTGCCCGGGCCAGGAACCTGGTGACGGACTTTGGCAAGTTCGCCGATCCCCTGGCAGACAAAATGCTGGTGACGGCTGCCATGCTGTGGTTTGTGGAAATTGGTCAGATGCCCGCGTGGGCCCTGCTGATCGTTATCTGCCGGGAGTTCGCCGTCAGCGGTCTTCGGATGATTGCCAGCGACAAGGGCCGTGTTATCGCCGCCGGTTGGTCCGGCAAGGTAAAGACTGCATCCACCATGGTGTGCATTGTGCTCATGTTTCTGCCCATTCCTGACAGTTTGAATCAGATCTGCGTATGGGTCATTGTGCTCACAACGCTGTACTCCGGTGTGGAGTATTTTATGAAGAACAAGGACGTCATTGCTACGGCCTGAAGCAGTTCCGCCCACTGCGGGGGATTGTACCGCCAAATCACGGGTGAAATTCCGCTGCCTGGTTCAGGCGGCGGAATTTTTTTGCTGCCATGGACACACGGTCGTCCCTTTACAAGAAGTCGCGGAAAATGGTATACTAATATGATCAAACAACAAGGAGGCGCCGAGGATGAAAAAGCGGATCGCGGCACTGCTGCTGAGTGTGCTGATGCTTTGCCAAGTGGCATTTCCTACGGCACAGGCAGAGGAACCGAAGGTCTATTTTACAGCGGCTGGTGAGAGCGTACTGCCCTTGTCGGACAGCACCATGCCGTTCTGGCACAACGGCTACCTCTATATCCCCAGCACCATGTTTACAGACAATGTCTGGCGCTCACTGGGCATCTCCTACATCCGAAACAACCGGGATGTGGTGATCCTCCACAGTGCCAGCCAGGCTGCGGGCCGCTCCCTGCTCTTTGAGCCGGGGAAGAGCTACGCCAAGGACTCTGACGACAATATCCGCCAGCCGGGAGCTGTGGAACGGGGCGGCATTGTTTTTGTCCCGGCTTTTCTGGTTGCTTCGTTTTTCGGTCTGCAATACTCTATGGTAGAGGTCCCGCTGGGGTATCTGGTGTGGCTGAGAAAACCGGATTTTGGTCTGTCAGACAAGTATTTTGCGGATGCCGCTACATACAACATGGAGAGTGCCTACAACGCCTACAAGAAAGGGAAGGAAAAAGAGAAGGAAAAGGAGCCCAAGCAGGAGATCACGCCGGAAATGCCCGTCTCTTCCGGCGAGGGGCTTTATCTTTGCCTGGAAGCGGGGAAGTCCACCGCAGCTATGCTGGATGTTCTGGAACAGGAGCGGGGGTATGCCACCTTCTTCTGTACGCCCGACTTCCTGGCGGAACAGGGAGATCTGCTGCGGCGCATGGTGGCGACCGGTCAGACCATCGGCATTCTGGCGGACCCGGCAGATGAGCGCCGCACGCTGGAAGAGCAGCTGGACCAGGGAAATCAGGCGCTGGAAAAGGCCACCTGCGGCAGAACGCGGCTGGCCTATTTGAAGGGCGGCGATGAGGATGATGCCCGCCGGGCGGCAGCCATGGGCTTCCTCACCCTGAATCCGGATATGGACCGCACGGCCTACAGCCTGAAAAGCGCATCCAATGCCAATCACCTGATGCAGCGGATCGCCGCGCACCGGGGGCGTGTGTCAGTCTGGATGGGGGATACGGCAGATGCCACTGGGCTGCGCCACTTTCTCGCGGCAGTAGAGCGGGCGGATGACCGCTGCTTTGCGCTGACGGAGACGGCGGTGTGAGCGCACGTCCCGAGACCCTGCTGGAATTCACAAAATATTCAACTACCTGTATACACGGGAGTGTATAATTACAACTGAGAAACTATTTGATATCAAGGGAAGTGGAGGAAACACCATGGGCCGCAATATTTTAGTGGTGGAAGATGATCGCAATATCTCCGACCTTATTCACATGTATCTTGTGAAGGAGGGGTTCGATGTGCGAATCGCCGGTGACGGCGGAAAGGCCATAGAGGAGTTCCAAAAGCAGGTTCCTGATTTGATCCTGCTGGATATCATGCTGCCGGTGATGGATGGATGGGCGGTCTGCGCCAAGGTACGGGAAACCAGCAAGGTGCCCATCATCATGCTGACCGCCAAGAGTGAGGTCTTTGACCGAATTCAGGGTTTGGAAATGGGCGCAGACGACTATATCGTCAAGCCCTTTGAGATGAAGGAGCTGATTGCCCGCATCAATGCGGTACTGCGCCGGACAGAGATTCCCAACGACACCAGCAAGAAGCTGACCTTCGACAAGCTGGTCATCAATCTGGACTCCTATGAGCTGATTGTGGACGGCAAGAAGATCGATACTCCCCCCAAGGAGCTGGAACTGCTCTATCACCTGGCAGCCACCCCCAACCGGGTTTACACCCGCAATCAGCTGCTGGACGAGGTCTGGGGCTTTGACTACTTCGGCGACAGCCGCACCGTGGATGTTCACATCAAGCGTCTGCGGGAAAAGGTGGAGAATGTCTCCGATCAGTGGGCACTGAAAACTGTCTGGGGCGTGGGCTATAAATTTGAGATGACCGGCGCGGAAAAGGCGGAAGCATGAGTCGGTTCAAAAAGCGCTTTCAGGGACTCTACTGGCGGCAGCTGCAGGTGACAGCCGGCATGGTGATGCTGACGCTTGTGCTGCTGGGCGCATCCTTTTTCTCCCTGAGCTACAATTACGCAAGAGATCTGAAGAGTCAGGAACTGGAGGGAAAAGCTCAGATGGTCTCCCAGATTGCAGCCAGCTATCTGGAAGGCCAGGAGCAGAACCGCCGACAGGAGGATCTGCTGCAACTGGCCACCTTTGCGGCCACAGTCTCCGATGTGGATTTTCTGATCTGCGATTTGGATGGCAGCGTGCACCTCTCTACAGACGTTGACATGGAGGGCCTGGTGGTTCAGATGCCCCAGAATATCGTGGATGAGATTCTGGCGGAGAAGCACGCCTCTCAGTGGAGCACCCTCAATGGCCTCTATGAGAGCCGCCGGCTGGTAGTAGGCGTTCCTGCTTATGCCCCCTCCGGCAGCGTTGTGGGTCTGGCGTTCGCGGTTTCTACCAGCGCATCCCTGTTTTCCATGTGGCACGGTTTTGCAGGCCTCTTTTTCATGACGGCCTTTGTGGTATTGATGATTTCCATTCTGGCGGCGTCCATCACGGCTATGCGTCAGGTCCAGCCCATCCGGGAGATGGTGCAGGCCACCCGGCGGTACGCCGAGGGAGACTTCGATGTGCGGATGAAGGACTGTGACCGGGGCGACGAAATGGGGGAGCTGGCAGCCTCTTTCAACAATATGGCGGAGACGCTCCAGCAGACGGAGCGGCAGCGCCGGGAATTCATTGCCAACATCTCCCATGAGCTGAAAACTCCCATGACCACCATTGCTGGTTATACCGACGGCATTCTGGACGGCACCATCCCGCCGGAGAACGAGAAACAGTACCTGCAGATCATCTCCCAGGAGAGCCGTCGTCTCAGCCGACTGGTGCGTCGGATGCTGGACGTGAGCCAGCTGCAGGCCATTGATCCCCTCAAGGGCGGCAACCACTTTGATCTTTGTGAGAGTATGCGCCGGGTACTGATCTCCATGGAAAAGAAGATTAACGACCGGGATCTGGATGTGGATGCGGACATCCCTGAAGAACCCATCCTGGTGCTGGGCGACAACGATATGATTACCCAGGTGCTCTATAATCTGCTGGAAAACACCACCAAGTTTGCCCGGAGAGGATCAACGCTGTATCTGGGGGTCACTACGATCGACGGCAAGGCCAGAGTTACGGTGCGTAACCTGGGCGATACCATTCCCGCAGAGGAGCTGCCGCTGCTGTTTGAGCGCTTCCACAAGAGTGATAAGTCCCGCAGCGAGGATAAGGACGGTGTGGGCCTGGGACTGTACATCGTTAAGACGATTCTGGAACAGCACAAAGAAAAAATCAATGTGACCAGCGAGAACGGCGTCACTACGTTCAGCTTCTCGCTGACCACGGAATGAGGACCGAATGGAAGAAAACAATATCCGGGAAGAGCGTCTTCCCGGCGAAGTCGTAGAAACGTATCGGCCTCGGGATACCCGGGAGGTGGTGGAGACCTATGTCCGCCCTCTTCCGGGTCTTTCCCGTAAGGGCCTGTCATCGGTCAAAAGTTCTCGCCCCAGGCGAACCGGGCTGCGGGTCTTTTTGATCTGTCTGTTTGTATCAGTGCTCCTGGCTGCTGGCGCTTGGTGCCTTTCTGCCTACCAGCAGTCCCAACGGCAGGACGTCCCCGGCGCATACGAGGAGTCCCCCGGCAAGGGTCAGGAGATTACCATTCCCACCTACCCCTATGGGGAAGGCGCTTCTCTGCGCCTTGAACCGCAAACGGGCAGAGTGCTGTCTTCTCCGGAAATCTACAGCCGAGTCAACCCGGCGGTGGTGATGGTGGTGGCCAAGCTGGACCAGGAGGCGGCCTCTGTGGGCACTGGTGTGATCTTCTCCCGGGACGGCTACATTCTGACCAACTATCACGTGGTAGAGGGCGGCAGAGAGTGTATGGTTGTGCTGTCCAACGATCTCAGCTTCCCGGCTCTCTATGTGGCGGGAGACGCCAAGAATGATCTGGCGGTGCTGAAGACGGACCTGACCGGTCTGCCGGTGGCTGAGTTTGGAGATTCCGACCTGCTCCAGGTGGGAGATCCGGTGTATGCCATCGGCAACCCCCTTGGGGTGGAGCTGCGCGGAACCTTTACCAACGGAATCGTCTCCGCAGTCAACCGCGAGGTGGAGGTAGAGGGACGGGTTATGAATCTCATCCAGACCAACACCGCCCTGAATACCGGCAACTCCGGCGGCCCGCTCATCAACGAGTACGGCCAGGTAGTGGGCATCAATGTGGTGAAGATGATGTCCAAATACTCCAGTGTGGAGGGCCTCGGTTTTTCAATCCCCACGGCCTCTGTGGAGCGGCTGGTCAATGACCTGCTGACCTATGGCGAGGTGCAGCCGGAGCCCCGGCTGGGGATGTCGGTGCTTCCGATGAGTGAGCAGGTGGCCGATGATCTCTGGGGCGTGGAGGTTGTGGAGGTCTCTCGGGGCACGGCTGCCGAGCAGGCAGGCATGCTGGTGGGTGACTTTGTGGTCCGGGTAGGCGATCTCCCGGTCCGTTCCAGCCAGGATGTTTTCCGGGCACGCCGGCAGTATCATCTGGGGGACCAGATGCGGATTACCGTCTGGCGGGATGGGGAGCTGATAGAGCTGACACTGGATTTGCAGGAGGCAGTTCAATAACCATTCGGCACCGGGTGACAAAGGACAGAAAAAACAATGGAGCGTATCGAAATTCGATACGCTCCATTGTTTTTTGGGATTCAGAACAAGCGCCGAGGCGGGAGGAAGCAAAGCATGAAACGGCAGCGGCCTTGATAGGCTGCTGCCGTTTGCTGCCTGGTAAACACAGGCCTGATTGTGCAGGGAAACTTTGGCGCCTGGGGTGTCCAATCAGAAGGAAATCTTCATAAAGACGGCCACAGTGCACAGAATCACCGTGATGGGGACGTAGATATAACGACCCACATTGTACCATACAGCGCCTTTGATGCGGCTGCTGCCTTTGTTGATCTCTGGCAGAAGCTGATCCCGCTTCATGACCCAGAACCAGGAGATGGCACCCAGCATAGCGCCGATGGGAATGATGTAAATGGAGACGAAGTCCATCCAGGTGCCCCACTGGAAGATGGCTTCCATATTGATGCCGAAGCCCAGGCAGATGACGCACATGGCCAGCAAGACCATTTTACGGTTCATCTTGGGGAACTTGTGCAGCAGGGATTCGCCGACGGCCTCAAACATATTCTGCAGGGAGCTGACACCAGCGAAGACCATGGCGATGTACAGGATGATGGCAAACAGCTGGCCCATGGGAATGTCCTGCAGGATGGTGGGGAGCACCACAAACAGCAGGCCGGGACCGGCGCCCACGTTCAGATCATAAGAGAAGCAGGCGGGGATGATGACCAGGGCTGCGGTGAAGGCAGCCAGGGTATCAAAGAGGGCGGTCTTGAGGGACAGGGGAACCACGCTCTCCTTTTCATCCAGGTATGCGCCATAAACAATCATGCCGCTGCCGGTGATGGACAGGGAGAAGAATGCCTGACCCATGGCAGTGATCCAGACCATGGGGTCCTTCAGGGCCTGCCAGCGGGGAATCAGCATGAACTGGTAGCCCTCTGCCACACCGGGGAGCATGGCCACGCGGATAGCCAGAATCACGAAGATCACAAAGAAGACAGGCATCATGATCTTGTTCGTCTTCTCAATGCTCTTGGCGCCAAGGAACAGCGTCAGCAGGGTGCCCACCACCACCAGGATGTGGAAGGGGATCACAGAGTAGGTGCTGAGCGAGAAGCTCTCAAACCAGGCGGCAGCGTTGGCCTCCATCACCACGCCGGTGAGGGAATCAAACAGAGCCTTGAGCACATAGGCCACGATGACGGCGTAGCCGATTGCAATGCACATGGAGCCTGCCAGCGGCAGCCAGCCCACCAGCCCGCCGACCTTTTCAAGCTGCTTGCTCCGCGTGGACCAGGCATTGGCATAGGAGCCAAGAGTGCCGGTTTTGGACCGGCGGCCGATGGCAAACTCGGCAGGCAGGCCAACGTAGCTAAATAAGAAGACGAAGAATAAATAGATCAGTAAAAATGCACCGCCGCCGTTCTCACCCAACTTGCTGGGGAATCCCCAGACGTTGGCCATGCCGACTGCGGAGCCGACGGATGCCAGAATGAAGCCCCATCGGCTTCCGAATTTTCTTTCGTGTGGTCTCTTGCTTTCCTTCATCTTTTTCTCCTCCAGGTGGTGTGGTTGTTGCTGATTTTGGACTTTAAACCGATTAGACTTTAAACCAATAAAGATTATCTATGCACTCTATTCTTGTCCTAAATCGCAAAAAAGTCAACCCCCTATTTTTGAAAAAATAAATTTTTTATGAAAAGATGGTGGAAAAGACGAAAAAAAGGGCACAGTTACCGGGAAGACTTCGGTTTCGGCAAGAGAAGCGAAGCGGCAGAGAGCAGGAGGTAGATACCGAAGGGGCGGCGCAGCAGATCTGTATCCAGCGAGGCTGACAGCCAGGCACCCAGCAGTGCGGCGGGAATTGCCCAGGGGACAGAGCGCTGGAGGGTAGGAGAATCCAGACAGCCGTTTTTGGCGTGCAGCACCAGCGCAGCGGCAGCGGTGGGGAGGAAGAAAAGCAGGTTGATGCCTTTGGCGGTCTGTGGGTCCACACCCAGAAACAACGTCATGACCAAAAGCAGCAGCGTGCCGCCGCCAACGCCCCAGGCAGAGAGAATGGCGGCGCCCAGGCCGCAGATAAAGGGAACAAGCCATTGGGTCATATCAGATACTTCACCCCCGCATAAATCAGAAAGGCGGCGAAGAGCCGTTTCATCCATTTTGGATTTACCCGGCGGTACAGCTTTCCGCCGATCAAGCCTCCTGCCGCACCGCCCAGCAGATAGGGCAGGGCTGCCAGGAAGGAAAAGTCGGTTTTACAAAGATAGACGGCGGCGGAAACCAGACACACAGGAAAGATCACGCCGACGCAGGTTGCATAGAGCTTTTGGGGAGGAAGGTGGCCGAAGCGGGAGAGCAGGGGAACCCACACCATACCGCCGCCGCCTCCAAAAAGACCATTGGCCAGACCTGCCAGCGCACCGGCCAATTGGGGAACCCAGGTGTGACGCATAAAAAGCCTCCTTGTTTATGTACAGGCCCCGGTATTCCGGGGCCGGGCCTGGCGAACAGAAGGTCCGTCAAGCTGTATTCCCATTTCAAAATGCTGAAATCGGGGCGAGGATGTGGACAGGGGGTGTTTTGCCGCGTATGCTCCAGGAATTCCGCACAAGCCCAATGCGGAAACTTGAATGCGGATGCGCCTTGTCAAGCAGCGGCGTAAGGGGGGTTACTTCAGCTTGAAGCTCTCACAGTCGGTGCATTCCACCTTGGTGGGATTGGACTCGTGAGTGCCCACCAGAATGGAGTTCAGGCTGCAGTACTGAGAGTCCTGGCAGTGATAGGCGCAGTTGTTGACGGTGCACTTGATGCTCTGATTGGGGGTACAGGAACAGCCGTTGTTGTTGCAATCGTTTGCCATTGTAAAATCCTCCTGCAAAATCAATTCGGCCCGTGGCCTGGGAGTAGTATGCACCGAAACTTGAAATTCATGCGAAAAACAAATGGAGGTCAGCAGTAAAACGCCGCCCGACCTCAACCGAGGCCGGGCGGCGTTTTGGAATCTTGAAAAAATCAGACGGACAGCGACTCCGCCAGCTCCAGACCGGGATTGTGCTTGGTCAGGAAGCCCACGGACCACTCGCCGCCAAAGGCCACCAGAAGATGTCCCTTGAAGTCTTCCAGCAGGGCGGAACCAGTGCAGAGCACCAGATCCTGGGGCTCGCAGGGGCACTTGCTGATGACGCGCAGATGATCGTAGGGCAGGCCGCTCATATAGAGGTCCACGCCGTACTCACTCTTCATGCGATACTCAAAGACGTCGAACTGCAGGGTACCCACCACGCCCACGATCACTTCCTCCAGACCGGCGCCGGGAATCTTGAAGATCTGGATGGCACCTTCCTGGGCAATCTGCTCAGTGCCCTTGATAAACTGCTTGCGCTTCATGGTGTCCTTGGGGCTGACCCGCATGAAGTGCTCTGGCTCAAAGGTGGGGATGCCGGAGAATTTGAATTTTTTGCCGGGGATCGTGATGGTATCGCCGATGGAGAACACACCGGGATCGAACACGCCGATGATATCGCCTGCGTAGGCCTCATCCACAATCTCACGTTCAGCCGCCATCATCTGCTGAGGCTGGCTCAGACGCATCTTCTTGCCGCTTTGCATATGATAATACTCGGTGTCCCGCTGGAACTTGCCGGAGCAGATGCGCATGAAAGCCAGACGGTCCCGGTGGGCCTTATTCATGTTGGCTTGAATCTTAAAGACAAAGGCGGAGAAGTCCTCACTGAACACGTCAATCTCGCCGCAGTCTGCCACGCGGGGCAGGGGAGCGGTGGTCATGCGGATAAAGTGCTCCAGGAAGGGCTCAATGCCGAAGTTGGTCAGAGCGGAGCCAAAGAACACCGGGGACAGGGTGCCGTTGCGGACGGCCTCCATATCGAAATCACGGCCTGCGCCCAGCAGCTCCACCTCATCCCGGAGGTTGGCGGCCTTGGTCTCGCCCAGCAGCTCGGACAGGGCAGGATCATCCAGATCCACGGTGGTGGAGCTGGCCTTCTTGCCCTTGCCCTCAGCAGAGAAGAACAGAATGTTTTTGCTCTCCCGGTCATAGACGCCCTGGAACTCCTTGCCGCAGCCAATGGGCCAGTTCATGGCGTAGGTGTCGATGCCAAGCTCCCGTTCCACCTCTTCACACAGCTCCAGAGGGTCCCGGGTCTCGCGGTCCATCTTATTGATAAAGGTGAAGATGGGAATGTGGCGCATGGCGCAGACATGGAACAGCTTTCGGGTCTGGGGCTCCACGCCCTTGGCGCCGTCAATGACCATGACGGCGGAGTCGGCGGCCATCAGGGTGCGGTAGGTATCCTCAGAGAAGTCCTGGTGGCCGGGTGTATCCAGAATGTTGATGCAACAGCCATCGTGCTGGAACTGCATGACGGAGGAGGTGACAGAGATGCCGCGCTGCTTTTCAATCTCCATCCAGTCGGAGGTGGCAGCCTTGGCGCGCTTGCCCTTGACTTCGCCTGCCTGGGCAATGGCACCGCCGTAGAGCAGAAACTTTTCGGTCAATGTGGTTTTACCGGCGTCAGGATGGGAAATGATGGCAAAGGTCCTGCGGCGGGAAATTTCTTCTTTTAGGGTGGACATGGACGAGTCTCCTTATATCTAAAAATAAACGTATGCAAATCAACCTGATAGATTATACTCAATCTGTCCGGAGATTGCAAGAAAAACCAGGGTTTTGTGTGAAATTCGTGCAAATCGGCGGCGGATATGGCCCGTGAGCCGCCGGGGACAAATCATTCATTCCAAAGGAAGCGGATGGGAGATGGAGCGGCGCGCGGAAAACAGGGGACCCTCTTGTGAAAAAAGCGGGGAAATGGCAGGGAATTTCATAGAAACTAAAAATTTTTAAGGAAACAATAATATTCATTTGAAAATCTATTGACACTGGAAAAAACCATGGTATGCTTGAGATAGGAAACAGGCGATTCTGCGGAATCGCAGAGGTGAAACGTGCACAACTGTTGTTATAGACCCACTATATCATTGGAGGTAATGGAGAGATGAAAGATCCGATCAAGTGGACTGTCAATCGCATGCCTAAGAGCGAGGACAAACATCTGCAGTTAATGGCTCTGGAGAACGTGGCAGGTGCCCGCGCTTTTCACAAGAGCTTCCCTCAGTATTCTGTGACCCCTCTGGCCGAGCTGGACAAGATGGCTGACTACCTGGGTCTGGGCGGCCTGTACGTAAAGGACGAGTCCTACCGCTTTGGCCTGAACGCATTCAAGGTGCTGGGCGGTTCCTTTGCCATGGCTCGCTACATTGCGCAGCAGATGGGCAAGGATGTCTCTGAGATGACCTATGACTACCTGACAAGCAAGAAGTTCCGTGATGAGTTTGGTCAGGCCACCTTCTTTACCGCTACCGACGGCAATCACGGTCGTGGTGTGGCATGGGCGGCCAACAAGCTGGGCCAGAATGCTGTGGTCCATATGCCCAAGGGAAGCACCAAGACTCGCTTTGATAACATCGCCAAGGAAGGCGCCAAGGTGACCATCGAGGAAGTCAACTATGATGACTGCGTCCGCATGGCTGCCGCTGAGGCGGCACAGACCGAGCACGGCGTCATCGTTCAGGATACTGCATGGGACGGCTACGAGGAGATCCCCTCCTGGATTATGCAGGGTTACGCCACCATGGCCGGTGAGGCTGCAGAGCAGCTGGGCCAGGCCGGTGTGGAGCGTCCCACTCATGTGTTTGTCCAGGCTGGCGTGGGCTCTCTGGCAGGTGCTGTGGTTGGCTACTTCACAAACCGCTATGCAGACAATCCGCCCACCTTCGTGGTGATGGAAGCCCAGGCTGCGGACTGCCTGTATCAGGGCGCTGTGGCCAACGACGGCGCACCCCGCATTGTCACTGGAGACCTGCAGACCATGATGGCCGGTCTTGCCTGCGGCGAGCCTAACACCATTTCCTGGGATATCCTGCGCAACCACGTCAGCGCCTTCGTCTCCTGCCCCGACTGGGTCAGTGCCAAGGGGATGCGTATGCTGGCTGCTCCTGTCAAGGGTGATCCCGCAGTCACCTCCGGCGAGTCCGGCGCTGTGGGCATGGGCCTGATCGCCTCCCTGATGGAGAGCGACGAGTATGCTCAGCTCCGCGAGGCCATTGGCCTGAACAAAGACAGCCGTGTCCTGATGTTCTCTACCGAGGGCGACACCGATCCTGCCAAGTATCGCAGCGTGGTCTGGGGCGGTGAGTGCGCAACTGTCTGATCCAATGGCACGTTCCTCATTTTTGCAACGGAAAAAGCGGCACAGCCTGGCTGTGCCGCTTTTGTTCTTTGTTTGTCCATGGGGGTCAGCGCCATACATTTGTGAGAAGTCCGGAGAAAATCCACAAAAAGCAAAAAAGCAGCCTGGAAACTGTGCGGCTGCAGAGAAAATACCCTTGACAGAGGGAAATTCACATGGTAAAATAAGACGCTTATATGATGACAGGCGAGACCTATCCATCTTTTATAGCTTAATTACAAGATAGCACAATTCCCATGACAATGCAAGAGTGGAACGACCTATTTTTAACAACACTGCCTAGTGTATCGAGTTCCGCACCTGCTTTTGACTGCTTTACAAAATAACGGGCTCCCGCTGCCGGACAGGACGGCGGGACCGAAGAAAGGTGAATGACAAGATGGCCAAAGACAAGCTTTACGGAAAAACGCTTCGTAAGAACTTTGCCCGGCACGAGGAAGTCATGCCCATGCCCAACCTGCTGGAGATTCAGAAGACTTCTTACCAGTGGTTCTGGGACACCGGCCTGCGGGAGGTGTTCGCGGACGTTGGTGCAATCGGTGACTACCAGGGCAATCTGGAACTGAGCTTCATCGACTACAAGATGGACGAGGCTCCCAAGTATGATGTGGAGGAGTGCAAGGCACGTGACGCCACGTACGCTGCTCCTTTGAAGGTGAAGGTCCGCCTGCGGAACAAGGAGACCGAGGAGATCAAGGAGCAGGAGATCTTCATGGGCGACTTCCCCCTGATGACCCATTCCGGCACCTTTGTCATCAACGGTGCAGAGCGTGTTGTGGTTTCTCAGATCGTCCGTTCTCCCGGCGTGTACTACGGCAAGGAAGTTGACATCAAGACGGATCTGCCCATCCTGAGCGCAACCGTCATCCCTTACCGCGGTGCCTGGCTGGAGTATGAGACCGACGCCAATGAGGTGTTCTGGGTTCGTATTGACAAGAACCGTAAACTGCCTGTGACCAGCCTGATCCGTGCTCTGGGTCTCAAGACCGATGCGGAGATTCTCGATCGCTTCGGCGACGATCCCAGGATCGTGGCTACCCTGGAAAAGGACCCCAGCAAAACCTATGAGGATGCGATGCTGGAGATCTATCGCAAGCTCCGTCCCGGTGAGCCCCCCACGGTTGAGGCTGCCGAGACCCTGATGAACAATCTGTTCTTTGATCCCCGGCGTTACGATCTGTCCATCGTGGGCCGTTACAAGTTCAATAAGAAGCTGTCTCTGTGGCAGCGTGCTGCCGGTCACAAGCTGGCACTGCCGGTGGCAGACCCCTCTACCGGCGAGATCCTCTTCGACGAGGGACACCTGCTGAGCAAGGACGATGCTCTGCTGCTGGATACCGTGGGTGTTGCCGAGGTCACTATCGAGACCGACGACGGCCAGCCCCTGCGCCTGTTCTCCAACAAGATGTGCGACCTGAAGCACTTCGTGGACTTCGATCCTCTGGAAGAGTGCGGTATCAAGGAGCGCGTGCGCTATGAGGTACTGCAGGAACTGCTGGGTCAGTACGAGGGTGAGGAGCTGAAGGAGCAGATCCGTCTGCACAAGGACGATCTGGTGCCCAAGCACATCATCATCGACGATATCATGACCTCCATCAACTATATGAACGGCCTGGCCCGCGGCATCTCCGTCAAAGACGATATCGACCATCTGGGCAACCGCCGTCTGCGCTGCGTGGGCGAGCTGCTGCAGAACCAGTTCCGCATCGGCTTTTCCCGCATGGAGCGTGTGATCCGGGAGCGCATGACCATCCAGGATCTGGACATTGTCACGCCTCAGAGCCTGATCAATATCCGTCCTGTTACCGCTGCTATCAAGGAGTTCTTTGGTTCCAGCCCCCTGAGCCAGTTCATGGATCAGACCAACCCCCTGGCTGAGATGACCCATAAGCGTCGTATTTCCGCACTGGGCCCCGGCGGCCTCTCCCGTGAGCGCGCCAACATGGAAGTCCGTGACGTTCACTACAGCCACTATGGTCGTATGTGCCCCATTGAGACTCCCGAAGGCCCCAACATCGGCTTGATCTCCTATCTGGCCACCTATGCCCGCATCAACGAGTACGGCTTCATCGAGGCTCCCTACCGTGCTGTGGACAAGAAGACCGGCAAGGTCTCCAACGAGATCACCTATATGACCGCTGACGAGGAGGATAACTACACCGTCGCTCAGGCCTGTGAGCCTCTGGACGAAAACGGCTGTCTCTCCGGCGACCCCGACCACCGTATCACTGCCCGTCACCGGGATGAGATCGTGGGCGTGGGCCGTGAGCAGGTGGACTTCATTGACGTCAGCCCCCGTATGATGGTCTCCATCGCAACCGCCATGATTCCCTTCCTGCCCAACGACGATGCTAACCGCGCACTGATGGGCGCAAACATGCAGCGTCAGGCAGTGCCTCTGCTCCGTCCCCATGCTCCCATTGTCGGTACCGGCATGGAGCACAAGATCTGCATCGACTCCGAAATTGTGGTCCTGGCAGAGGGTGACGGCGTGGTCACCTCCATGGATGCCCGCCACATCACCGTCAAGTACGACAGCGGCGAGACCAAGGATTACAAGCTGACCAAATTCCTGCGTTCCAACCACACCACCTGCATCAACCAGCATCCCATCGTGGAAGTTGGTGAGCGTGTCCACGGCCGCTACATCGATGAGGACGGCAACATTGTCGATCCCACCGTGCTGGCTGACGGCCCCGCCACGGATCAGGGAGAGATCGCTCTGGGCCAGAACATTCTGGTCGGCTTCATGACCTGGGAAGGTTACAACTACGAGGACGCCGTCCTGCTGAACGAG
>JAHHSA010000002.1 GCA_020025475.1 Oscillibacter sp. | reverse complement strand
ATAATTCATTGGGCCGATTTCACGGCTTTAGCTGTGCCGTTGGCTGAAGGTTTCCAGCACCTCATCGTTTGGATAGAATTGCAGCGCATCCTGCACGGTACGGAAGGTCCCGTCCAGGTCAAAGCCGCCCCGCATCCGGCGCTCCCGGGCCGTGCAGACCGGATACTGGAACCAGTCGGTCTGGTGGGTGTAATTCATCCAGGAGTCCACGATCATGCCGTCCTGGATCTCCTCAATGGCATAGGACACATAACCCCTCTTGTTCTCACCGTGCTTTGGCAGGGAGAACTCCGCAAACACATCGGTGACAGTGCTGCTGTTTCCAAACAAGTCCGATGCCTCATAGGAGGTACTGTCCAGTCGGTAGTAGTCCGCGCGGCAGGTGGTACCGTCCAGGTCATATAGCAGCTGGCCGGTGAAATCACCGTGCAGCTCCCATCCCACCTGTTCGTGGTCATTCCGATAGGCAGGCCAGAATTGGATGGACTCGGTGCCGCGGAAGCCGGGGTCCACCTGCCAGCGGAAATGATGGAACAGCTTCCACTGTTCCCTCTCCCCCGGCAGCTCTACGCCCACGTTGGTGATCAGCAGCTCCTTGACATCATAGACCGTAGAGTGCTGGGTATAGTTTCCACAGGACTCCACCACTTCCCGACCGTCGTTAAACGGATGCTCGTGGTGATCTGTCACCAGGCGGACGGCGTCCTTGCAGGAGAGGATGTCCTCCTCTGTCAGGTCCGCCAGCACGTCCTCAGGAAAGCCCAGAGCGCGCAGATGATCCGCCGCAGCCTGGACCTGCGCCGTCGGTGCCGTGTCCCCCACTGCCGTCCACTCCATGGGGTAGCTGTGGAAAAGGACGAAGCAGAGGCTCATGCCCGCCGCCAGTGCCGCCATGATGCCCACGGTGACCGTCTGGTCGGACAAGCGCACCGGCGCAGGCTCCATCACGTAGCCCGCCGCATCCAACTCGGCACAGAACCGGGAAAGGCTGCGGAGCATCAGGACATAGAGAACGACCATGCACAGACCTGCAAACAGTCCGTGGTAGCCCGCCAGGCCCAGCGCAATCAGGCCGCCATACCAGAGCAGCATCTGGAGGGCGCAGGTCGCCTTGGGCTCCTGCCCTGCCTTCCGCCGTACCTGCCGCAGGCCCTGCCACAGTCCGGCAATCATCACCGCCAGCAGACCCAAAGCCGCGCAATTGATCAGATGCGGGAAAAATTCTGTATAAATCCGCTGATTCCAGATGGTGCAGTTGAGCAGCAGTACCGCTGCCTGCATTCCCAGCTGCACCATGCTGAGGCCGTAACAGAGCCGGAACGCTCCGTTTTCCCGCCGCAGGCCCCGAAAGCCCAGTACCAGCAGTACCATGCCTATGGTGGGCAGCAGATAGTCAAGGAGCAGGAAGTTCAGCTTGATGGTGGTGAGGGCTAGGCCGCAGACAATGCGGTTGGTGTTCTTTTTCCAGGGCGTCACCTGCTCCACCATGGTTTCCAGCAGATCATCGCCGGGATTCATTTCAGAGAGCATCTGATCCAGTTCGTCAAAGGATGGTTCACGCATGGTCCTCACCTCCTAATCGGTCTCGCAGCTTTTGTTTCAGGCGATACAGCCGACCCTCCACCGCCCGTTCCGTCATGCCCAGCTCTGCCGCGATCTGGGCGGTAGGCTGGTGGTAGTAATATTTGCGAAACAGCAGGATTCGCTCTTTCTCATCCAGCTGCCACAAAATCCGTTTCAGATTCAGCATCTGCTCCTGGTGGAGCAGCGCCTCCTCCGGGGCTGGGCCCTTGTCTGGCAGCTCCGGTGAGAGCTCTTCCCCCTGCTGCGTTGGGTGCTGGTTGCGGCGTGCCCGGTTCAGTGCCGTGTTCCGGGTCAGCACCGTCAGCCAGGACTTGAAACTGCCCCGGTCCGCCTGATAGGTTTCAATCCGGTTCCACACCTTCCAGCTGACATCGGAGAAGCACTCCTCCTGCTCCCGCACATCCGGCAGGATAGGTGCGATGATGTAGCGGATCAGAGGGCCATAGCGGGTCTGAAAGGCCCGGAGACCGCTGTCATCCTGCTGCACCAATAATGCAATGATCTCCCGCTCCTCCATGCTCCCAACCCCCTTTCCGTCGTTGCTTTTTTATTTTATAATACCCCCGGCGAAAAAGAAACCCACGCGCCAAAACAGAAAAATTCTCCCCGGCGAACTATCGCCGGGGAGAGAGTGCGTCAGCCCCACTGCTTCAGCAGCATCAAAATGACGCCGTACACCACGCTGGCAGTAGTCCCGAATACCAGCACAGGACCGGCTACCTGGAACATCCGGGATGCCATGCCGGTGACAAAGCCCTCACTCTTGAAGTCAATGGCCGGAGACACCACGGCATTGGCAAAGCCGGTGATGGGCACCAATGTTCCCGCACCGCCGTACCGGGCCAGCTTTGAATAGAGGTTCAGCCCCGTCAGCAGGGCGGAGAGAAATACCAGGGTGCAGGAGGTGGCCGTGCCCGCATCCTGCTTCGCCAGGCCCGTCGACATCCAGCCGTTCTGGATCAGCTGGCCCAGGCAGCAAATGGCCCCGCCGATAAGGAAAGCAAAAACACAGTCCTTCCAAAGCGGCGATTTTTTCGACTTTTTTCCCACATAGTCCAGGTAATCCTCGTTGCTCATGTTCATAGTTCCATCTCCTTTTCCACAATAGGATGTGGAACTGTGGGAAAATTATGCGAGAAACGCCGCAGATAACTGATTCGCTGCCATTCGTTTGTTTGCGCTCTTGCCCCCAACCGGGAAGGCACAGCGGTCTCTTTCTTCTTAAGAGTGGCGGTGCTTTGCAACATGTCTGCCGGTCAAGCAGGATTTCACAGATGGGTTCTTGCATTGAGCGTCAAAAAGCGGTAAACTTAAATGATATTCCAAAAAGGAGACTTCCATGAAAATTGCGAAAAAGCCACTTGGTCTCTATGTTCACATTCCTTTTTGCAAGCAAAAATGTATTTACTGTGATTTTTATTCCCTGGCTGGGAATGAGGGCCGTATGGATGAATACACCAACGCCCTCTGCGCCCATCTGACTGAGATTTCCACCTTTGCCCGGGGCTACCTGGTGGACACCATCTACTTTGGCGGCGGTACCCCCAGTTACCTGGGTGAGAAGCGGCTGGTAAAACTTCTGAAAACGATTCGGAAGAAATACGATGTAGCCAAAGACGCCGAAATCACCCTTGAGGCAAATCCTGACTCCGCCCAGGACTTCAAGGCGCTTCGCACCCTGCGCCGGGCGGGCTTCAACCGCATCTCCCTGGGCATGCAGTCCGCCTGCGATGAGGAATTGAAGTCCATTGGCCGTGTTCACGATGTCTCCCAGCTCTTCTCCGCCGTGGAGAGTGCCCGGAAGGCCAAAATTGAGAACCTGTCTCTGGATCTCATCTACGGTCTGCCGGGTCAGACCATGGAGCGCTGGCAGGAAAATCTCTCCGCTGCCGTGAATCTCCACCCGGAGCACCTCTCCTGCTACGGCCTGAAGGTGGAGGAGGGCACTCCCCTCTTCAAGATCCGGGACACTGCCAATCTTCCCGACGACGAGGCCCAGGCGGATATGTACCTCTACACCGTGGAGTATCTTCGTCAGAACGGCTATGAACAGTACGAGATCTCCAACTTTGCCCGTCCGGGCTATGAATCCCGCCATAACCTGAAATACTGGAAGTTGGGCGAGTACACAGGCTTCGGCCCCGGCGCACACTCCGACTTTGGCGGTGTCCGCTATGCCTATCAGCGGGATTTCGATGCCTATTTGCGGGGGGTGGCCGGTCACGCCCCGGTTCTCTCCGAGAGTGAGCCCATCGCCCCTATGGACCGGGACACAGAGTATCTGATGCTGGGTTTGCGGACGGTGGAAGGCATCTCCCCCGCCGTTTTTGAGGCTCGGTTCCGCCGCCGCTTCCGCTGCTTTCTCCCCTTTCTGGAGCAGTGTGAGAAGGCGGGATACGCCGTCCGCGAGGATGAGCGCTGGCATCTGACCCCCACTGGTTTCCTGGTATCCAACCAGATTATCGGCGGGATGTTGGATGCTTTGGCAGCAGACAAACAGCGCCGGGCCGACGCTGCCGCCCGGGGTGATTTCCGAATTGACCAGTTTTGAAGGGAGTCAGTATGCACATCTATACCACAGGACAGTGGGTTCTGCTGTTCTTCTTCTACTGCTTCTGCGGCTGGGTGTGGGAGTCCTGCTATGTCTCCCTCTGCCAGCGGCACTGGGTAAACCGGGGCTTTTTGCATGGTCCCCTGCTGCCCATCTACGGCTCCGGCGCCATTCTCATTCTCTTCGTCACACTGCCGGTGGCCGGGAATCTTTGGCTGGTGTATTTCTGCGGCACCGCCGCGGCCACGCTCCTGGAATACGTCACCGGTGCCATCATGGAACGTCTTTTCAAGGTACGGTACTGGGACTACTCCAAGCAGCCTCTGAATCTCCACGGTTACATCTGCCTTTCCTCCTCCATCGCCTGGGGTTTTTTCTCCATTCTGCTGGTGCGCTTCCTTCACCCGCCGGTAGCCCGTCTGTTCAGCCGGGTCCCCAGTCTGCTGGTGGACCCACTGGCCCTGGTGATGACGGTACTCTTCACCGTTGATGTGGTTCGCTCCGTCCAGGCTGCTCTGGACTTGAAGGAGGTTCTGACCAGGCTGACCGAGGAAAACGAGGAACTGCGGCGCCTGGCCCGCCGGGCCGAGGTGGTCACCACTTTTGTCAAAGAGGATCTGCACCACCGCCGGGAGCGCACGCAGGCCGAGGCTCTGCTGCTGCAGGATCGGCTGGAAGCCCAGCTCCAGCAGCACCGGGAAGCCCGTGCGGAACGGATGCTCAAGCGCCAGGAGCGTGTGGAAGCCGCCCTCAGCCGCCGCACCGCCTTCCGCCTGGAAGTGCTCTCCACCATTGCCGACTCCCTGGAAAGCTGCCGGGATCATCTGGCCGAAAATGTGCAGCTCACCGCAGAGGAGCTGGCAGAGAAGAAGCGCGAGATTGCCCATGCCCTGGAAGAGATTCATGTGCGGGAAGCCCAGCTCCGCAGCCGCACCGCCCGCTCCTACAAGCGGTCTCTGCGTATTCTCCACGCCAACCCCTCCGCAATAGCCAGGGACTTTCAGGAGGCTTTTCAGGCACTCCGGGAGCTGGACGATGATAACGAACAGCATTGATATTTCAATCTGACAACAACTATGAGAGGACGTATTCCATGACCATCGGGAACGTAACCATTGACTCCCAGTTGGTGCTGGCCCCTATGGCCGGCGTCACCGACGCCGCCTTCCGGCAGATCTGCTCCGAGCTGGGGGCCGGCTATACCATCACAGAGCTGATTTCCTCCAAGGCGCTCTGCTATCACGACAAAAAAACGCTCTCCCTTCTGTCCATGTTTCCCGGCGAGCACCCCGCCGCCGTACAGATCTTCGGCAGTGACCCCGTCTGCATGGCTGAGGCCGCCCAGATTGCCATTGAACAGACCGGAGCGGACATTCTGGACATCAATATGGGCTGTCCCATGGGCAAGATCGTCAACAACGGCGATGGCGCTGCCTTGATGAAGGACCCTGAAAAAGCTGCCCGCATCGTGGAGGCGGTAGTAAAGGCCATCTCTGTCCCTGTCACGGCAAAATTCCGCCGTGGCTGGGATATGGGCAGCTGCAACTGTGTGGAATTTGCCCAGACGTTGGAACAGGCCGGTGTTTCCGCCGTTGCCGTCCATGGACGCACCCGGGCCCAGGTCTACGGTGGACAGGCAGACTGGAACTGTATCCGTCAGGTGAAAGAGGCCGTCTCCATCCCCGTCATTGCCAATGGCGACATCTGGAAGCCGGAGGACGCCGTCCGCATTTTGCAGCACACCAAGGCAGACATGGCCATGATCGGCCGGGGCTGCTTCGGCAATCCCTGGATCTTCCAGCAGGCCAAGGCCGCCCTGGAGGGCAGACCCATTCCGGAGCTGCCGCCCCTGTCTGACCGGGTGGATACTGCCGTCCGCCAGTTTGAGCTGAGTCTGCCCTACAAGGGAGAGCGGGTCACGGTGCTGGAAGCACGCCGCCATTTCTGCTGGTATCTCAAGGGCGTGTCCCATGCCAACTACTACAAGGAACAGATCGTCCGCATGAATACCATGGAGGACGTCTATCGAGTGACGAAAGGCATTAAAAGGGATCTTGTATGAATGATTTGCAGGAACAACGGTGGTTGGACGCCGCCCGCGGAGGCGATCAGGAGGCGTTTGCCGTCCTGGTACGTCTCTACGAAAAGCGGGTCTTTGCGCTTACACTCCGCATGTGTAAGAATCCCGAGGATGCCGCAGAAGCCGCACAGGATGCCTTCCTGGCCGCCTGGCAGGGGCTTCGCTTCTTCCGGGGCGAGTCCAGCTTTTCCACCTGGCTCTACCGCCTCGCTTCCAACGCCTGCGTGGATCTTCTGCGGCGGGAAGGCCGTCACCGGGCCGCCGTCGGCCCTTCCCTCAACGATGAGGAACTGGGGCTGGACGCTCCGGACCCTGCCCCCACCCCGCATGAGGCCGCGGAGCAAAAAGAGCTGCGGGACGTGATTGACGCAGGGCTGCAATCCCTCTCCGAGAACCATCGAAAGGTGCTGATCCTCCGGGAGATCCACCAGCTCACTTACGACGAAATTGCCAGCACCCTGGATTTGGATGTGGGCACTGTAAAATCCCGAATCAGTCGGGGACGCAAGCAGCTGAGAAAGTTTTTTCTGGAAAGCGGGAACTTTTCTCTGCCATCTTCGTCCAATCAAGTGAAAAGGAGAGCTGAGAATGAAAACACATGAAGAATTCGCGGCCCTGCTGGACGCCTTTGTGGACGGGGAACTGTCCCCGGAGGAAGCCAAGATTGTTCAGGAACATTTGAATACCTGCCCAGACTGTCAGGCCTATGTGGATGATAGTCTGGCCATTCGTGCCGCCTTCCCCAGCGTGGAGGAGACGGAAGTACCCGACGGCTTTGCCGAGGGCGTGATGGCTGCTATCCGTGCTCAAAGCACGTCCACGGTGTTCCCCCAGAAAAAACGCCGGCAGCCGTGGGCCAGGATTCTGTTGCCCGTAGCCGCCTGCTTTGCCCTGGTGCTGGTGCTGAAAACTGCCGATTTTCCCATGCTTGACAGCAAGCAGGAACGATCTCAGGCAGATGCCACAGATCCCACAGAACAACGGAGCCCCAAATCAGAAAGCCCTGTGCCGGAGAGTCCCAATGACGCGGCAGATATTATGCCCGCCCAGATGGATGAGGCCGCTCCGGCAGAGCCTCCCGCCCAGGGGGAGCAAAACACCACGGCTGATGTGTCTGTCTCCGCTCCGGAGACTTCCGCCGCAGAAAAGTTCTCACAGGAGCAGGCCCCTCCCAGCCAGGATGATCGAGCACTCACAGAGCCGCGGGGCACCTGTTTTGCTCAGATGCTGCTGACCGCGGAGGAGGCCGGTACCCTGCTGGATGGGTATACACCCATCCGGGAGGTGGACAGCCAGACTACCTATGAGCTGACCGTTCAGGAGTATCAGACACTGCTGGACGGTCTGGAGCAGGCCGGTATCAGCCCCCAATTCTCTATGAAAGACACAGGTGCCGCTGTTTCCGGTAACGACGTAGCCCTGATTGTCGTACAGCATTGACCGCTCAAAAATCCCTCTGCATGGTATGCAGAGGGATTTTTCTTGCAATGCCCGTTACGCTGTGATATACTTCCACTCGACAGGTGCCATCTCCCTGTCCAAGCGCCTACCGGCGTTCGTTCGGCTTTTGCCGTTCTCTAAACAAAAAAATGGAGGTCACCCCGCCTTCACGGGGTTTTGCTTTGCTGTTTTGACCTCCCACATCACTTCAGGAGGTCTTTTTTATGTCCAAATCCCGTTTTTCTACCCGCCAGCTGGCTATTGCCGGCATTATTGCAGCCGTCTATGCGGTCCTCACCATTTTCCTGCCCATTCCCCAATACGGCGGTGTGCAGCTCCGTGTGGCAGAGGCCATGACCCTGCTCCCCTTCCTCTTCCCGGAGGCCATCCCGGGCCTGACCATTGGCTGCTTCATTGCAAACCTCCAGTCTCCCCTTGTGCTGGACTGGATCGTGGGTACTTCTGCCACGCTCATTGCCGCCATCTGGGTCTCCAAGCTGAAGAACAAATGGCTGACCCCCATTCCTCCCGTGCTTTGCAACGCTATCATCGTCGGCGCGGAGATTGCCTGGCTCTCCATGGGTGACGGTGCTCCCTTCCTGCCTGCCTTTGCCCTGAACGCGCTGACTGTCGGCATGGGCGAGGCGATTGCCTGTGCAGCGTTGGGTCTTCCCCTGCTGCACTGGATTTCCCGTGCCCCGGCTCTGCGGCCCTATCTCTCCACCAAATCCATCTGATCAGACGCAAAAATCCCCGTGTCATGCGACACGGGGATTTTTTTATTTGCTCAATTTGCCGCGAATCTTGGCCTTGGCCTCGGGAGAGAGAATCTTGGCCGCCGCCCGAACCGGCAGCGGAGGCAGCTTGCAAAACTGCTTGCAGACCTCTTCAAAGGGTTCCAGTGCATAGGCAGCAAAGAAAGCCGACCGGTCCACCGGCTGAGCAATGGGAGAGGCCAGTCGGGGATTCCCAGCAATGGCCCGCTCTGCGGGGAAGGGCTTGCGCACCAAGGGCAGCTGATCGAAGATGTGGCTGCCGTGCGAAGTGTTTACCAACAGAAGGCTGATGCCCTTTTCCTGCTGCTCCGGCAGCTCGTCCGCCCGCAGCCCCCAGAAGTCGCCCAGGGTAAAATCACCGGGTCGTGTCATGGAGGTATAGGCGCAATGGTAACAGCTGGGCCGCAGGAACAGTGCCCGACCAAAGGCCCGACCATACTCTGTGCGGTACAAGGGAGCCGTATCCACTGTGCCGTCATCATAGACGGTGGTGAAGTGGCTGTCCTTCCAGCCGGTCACCTTATTGCGGAAGCGTACCGCCTGCAATTCCTTACCCTTGCGGCGCTCGATCAGGCGGGCCATATCCTCCCACACCCCGGGAGAGGGCACACCGTGGCACACCAAGTCACAGGTAACGAGATTTTCCGGCCGCTCCCCCAGGAAACGGTAGAGGCCGTCCACCTGGCAGGGGGTACCCGTAAAGAGCACCTGCCGGCTCTTGAGGTTCTCCCGAACCTCCCGGAACGTGTCTCCCAGATCGCTCTGCACGTACTTGGCACCCCGCATCCGCCACAGATCTTCCTTGCGGAAGCACGCTGCATGGCGCAGGTGCTGGTGGGCATCAAAGGCCGCGCCGAACACCACGCCGCCCCCCTCCAGCACATAGTCCGCAATGGCGGTAAACGCTCCGCCGGAGGTGGAGTCCTTGCGGATGGTCTCGTCCCGATTCCACACTGCGTATACGGCGGGCATGGGCTTTTTCTCCATGGGACACAGGATGGGACACACGCTCTCACAGCGTCCGCACCGAACGCAGAGATCCTCGTCAATCAACGGGTAGGCAAAGCCTTCCCGGTCCCGCTGCATGGTGATGGCATCCTTTGGGCAGACGGCGGCACAGGCACCGCAGCCGGTACAGTGGGTGTGGTCCGCCAGCACAGGTTTCTTCCGCTCTCCGGTGTCCACCGGAGCTGCCGGTGTGTAAGGCTGGTCGTAAAGTGCCGCCTGCAAATAGGCCATGGACTGCTCCCTGGCCCCGTTGTGGCACCGATCCACTGCCTCCCAGTCGATGGGATCAGTGAGTGAGGCCGTGTCGCCCTTGCCGATGATCCGTTCCGTCAGGCCCAGGGTGGTGAGGATGCTGAAAGTCCGGGAGCGCTCCGGGGCGGCCATCTCCGCAGGAGCCACCGCCGTGAAGAAGGGCCTGTGGAACTGGGTGGAGAACACCGTGCCGTGGAAGGAGTTGGTCACCACCCAGCCGGCACCGGCAAAGAGACTCAAAAACTCCGCAGGCCCGGCATCCAGGATACAGCGGGCCTTGGGGTGGACCTTCTTGCGAATGCCGCACAGCTGGACCACCGGCAGCCCTGTCTGGTCACAGAGCTGCTGGATATAGGGAGTCAGCGCACCAGGGGCATTAATGCAGTAACAGAGGATATACCCGCCGGGGGCCAGATGCAGCTGGGAAAGATAGTCCGGATTGGACATGGCACTCCACTGCTCCGCCGTCAGCAGCAGCGTGGGGTCCAGCACCACCGCCGGCTCCTGATCGGTGAGGTCTCGGATGATCTTCTGGCCCTGCCGCTCCCGGACAGAGATATGGGAGAAGTCTTTCAGATAGCCCCGCAGCTCATCCTCCATCTGCTCCGGAACGGCGGGAACGCCGAAAGAGGGAGCGTAGGCAATCTTCCTGCGGTCTGAAAAGGCGCCAAAGAACACCGGATCAAATCGGCCATCCGGGAAGATCTTGGGATTCCAGATCTGGTCACTGCCGGAGAGAATCAGGTCATAGGGCAGCACCGTGTTTCGCAGTTCGTCTATTCCTGTGTACTGATGTCCGGAAATCACCAAATGGTCCTTTGCGAACTGCTCAAACCGGTCATAGCGGGTTTGCAGCGCCTGGTAGTGGAGAGCGGTATGGATGTCATGCGCTGCCGAACCAAGCCCGGTAGGTCTCTTGAACAGACTGTTATCCTGGTTGACATAATAATTCAGAATCTCACACGAGCTGCCCAGGCTCTCCACCGCGCGCTCCGTGGCGGCGGCCTGCAAGAGTGCACCATAGTGATGAATATGATAGAAGGTGACAAGTCCTGTCTTCAAAAAAGTCTCTTCCTTTCTGCTTGTGGTTACCGGAGGTCCATTTCCACATTGGCAGGAGGGACAAGCAGGTCATCCTCCGCAATCCAGTCCTCCACATTGACCACTTCAAACTCCGACTCCGTGTGGCGGATCACCACCCTTTCCAGTCCGGCGTTGATCACCAGGCGGCGGCACATGGAGCAGGAGGTGGCGTCGGAAAGCAGCTCATGGGTCCGGGCGTCCCGGCCCACCAGATAAAGGGTGCCGCCCACCATATCCCGCCGGGAGGCGGAGATGATGGCATTGGCCTCGGCGTGAACGGAGCGGCACAGCTCATACCGCTCGCCTCTAGGCACCCGCATGGCGGTTCTGAAACAGTAGCCCATATCTACGCAGTTTGCTCGGCCACGGGGGGCACCGTTATAGCCGGTAGAGATGATCTCGTCATTTTTCACGATGATAGCGCCGTAGACCCGGCGCAGGCAGGTGGCCCGTTCCAGAACCGTTTCTGCAATATCGAGATAATAGTTTTCTTTACTGATGCGGTCCATGGAAAGACCTCCTTTAAAATATCAGGGCACCTGCTGAAAATCTGGTGCCTTCTGGAATTTGTATGTTCCATTTTATCACGTCCCCTGCGGCTTTTGCAAGGAAACCATCTGTAAACAATGAAAAAACAGGCCTGTCGGATTCCAGCCGACAGGTCTGCTGTGATCAGGTTGTTATTTCCGATCCTTTCCAGCCCGTACGGCAATCATTTCCGCCGTGATGGAAACGGCAATCTCCGCCGGGGTCTCCGCGCCAATGGCCAGACCGATGGGAGCGTGGACCCGTGCATACTCCTCCTCAGTGAAGCCTGCCTCCAGCAGCCGCTCCAGGCAGAGCGCCAGCTTGCGGCGGGAGCCGATGCAGCCAATGTATTTGGCACCGCTGCGCAGCACCTGGGTCAGCACCTCATAGTCCGCCTGGTGGCCCCGCGTCATGATGACCACATAGTCGTCCGGTGTGACGGTAACCTTCTCCCCCAGCTCCAAGAAAGACCCACACAGGGTCATTTCCGCCTTGGGGAAGAGAGCCGGATCAGAGAATTCCGGGCGGTCGTCATACACCACCGGCCGGAAGCCAACCGCCGCAATGGCGGGCACCAGTGCCTGAGAGACATGGCCGCCGCCGAAGATGTAGACACGTCCCGCCTTCACCACGGGGCAGGCAAACCAGTCGTCCTGATAAACGCCCTTGTTTTCCAGCAGTCCCTCCGGCAGCACCGTCCCCTCTGGCAGATAGCGCAGGCCATTCCGGTCCGCAAGGCCCATGGCAGTGACACCGAAGTCGCTGAATCTGCGCACCAGCCAGGTGTCCAGGTTCTCTCCGGAGGCGATGACCACATCCTTCAGTACGTCCATCACCGCCGGATTGCCCGCCGGAAGGAACTGAAAGTGGATGGTGACGTCACCGCCGCAGACCATGCCCAGGCTGGCTGCGTCACCGGGGACAAAGTTGAAGTGGCGCAGATCACAGGCTCCCTGAGAGAGCAGCTGCACTGCCAAATGAGTGGATGCAAACTCCACATTGCCGCCGCCCACGGTGCCTTCAGTGCTGCCGTCGGCATAAACAGCCATCATCGCACCGGCACCCCGGGGCGTGGAACCGCCAGCGGCCACCACCGTGACCAGCTCCACAGGCTGCCCTGCCCGCAGCGCATGCATCATATTCTTAAAAAGCGCCCGCATTTTAACCAATGCCTCCCATCATCGCACCCACAACCAGCACCAGTACCGTGACGCCGCAGAAGCCATATTTTGCAAGGGGGTAGTACCAGCTTCCCAGTGGCTTGGTGCGGGCCAGATTGACATGCTCCAGGCACATCTCCTTATCGCAGACCCAGAAGAACATGACGCCAGCCAACAGTGCACCGATGGGGCAGGCGTAAATAGAGCAGACGTCCATCCAGTCACCCACGATGCCCTGTATCATCAGGCTCACCACCATGCCCAGAGCGCCCATCAGAAACACGGCTGTGGACCGGCTGAGGTTGAATTTTTCCTGCAAAGTGGCAGTGGGGGCCTCATAGAGATTCACCAGAGAGGAAAGCCCCGCAAAGAGGGCCGCCACAAAGAAAACGATCATAATGATCTCGCCGCCGGGCATCTGCTGGAACAGGTTGGGCAGGAAGATAAACATCAGGCCGGGACCGCTGTTGCCCAGCTGCTCCCCGGCGGTGGCCATGGCCGGGATGATGACCAGTGCCGCCAGCAGGGCCGCGCAGGTGTCGAAAAAGGCCACCGTCCGGGCACTGGTGGGCACATCCTCTTCCTTGGAGAGATAGGAGCCGTAGATCAGGGTGCCATTTCCTGCGATAGACAGGGAGAAGAATGCCTGCCCCAGAGCGTAGACCCAGACCATGGGATTGAGCAGCTCCCGGGGCTTGAGCACAAAGATGTAACGGTAGCCGTCCATGGCCCCGGGCAGCGTGGCAATATACACCGCCAGGCCCAGGAACATCAGAAAGAACAGGGGCATCATCACCTTGTTGGCTTTTTCAATACCAGCGCCAATTCCCAGGGCCATAATGGAGAGTGTCAGCAGCAATGCCGCAATCTGCCAGCCGGTGTTGCCCCAGGCGGAGGCCGTGCTGGCGAAAAAGGCATCCAGCTCCGCCACGCCCTGATGAACCGCCACCGCACCGGTGAAGGCCCCCACGGTGTATTTCAGCAGCCAGCCCACCACGACGGTGTAGCCAATGGCCAGAGCCAGGGAGCCCAGCACAGGAATGAGACCCAAGACCTCGCCCCAGCGGCGACTGCCGGTCCGCTTCTCCGCCACGGCACCGAAGGCCACAATGGGGCCGCCCTCCGTAGCACGACCGAAAGCCATCTCGCCGATGACACCGGTGGAGGCGATCAGCACCACAAAGAGAATGTACGGAATCAGAAAGGTGGCGCCGCCATAGGCGGACATCCGATAGGGAAACAGCCAGATATTGCCCATGCCCACAGCGGAGCCTACACAGGCCAGCTTAAAGCCCCATTTTGAGCGGAAGCTGTCCCGGCTTTGCAGTTCATGTTGATTTGCCATAGTGGTTTCTCCTGTTCATACGATAGATTTTAAGGTCTATCGAGCCGTATTTTGTTGTATGTATCATAGCATAGTTTTGCCATTTGGCAATTGTTTTCAACCCTCTTTTTTGAAATTCAGGTGTTTTCAACATACCAAATTGCAAAGGCAACTTCTTAAAAAACCAGACGCCGCACAAAGGCGGCGTCTCGTGGAGTTACCAGCGCAGGCTGGGGGGATAACTGCCCTGTTTGTGGAGGGATGCCAGCTCGGAGGCCACCTTGGGACGATCCTCCTGATAGGTCATACCGAACCATCGGTCGCAGGAGTGGAGCACCTCCACCTCCAGCACACCGTTCCGGATCAGGTCGTCCACCATAACCGGCAGCAGACACTCGGACTTCTCCTCACCGCCTCGGCGGCGCAGGAACTCCTCAAAATAAGTCCGCAGTACCGGAAAAATGGAGGGTGCAAAGCCCCAGTAGTTCATGGAGACCACTTCGTCCGGGTCCAGCAGTTCCTTGGTCTCCAGGTCCCGCAGAGTGCCGTCGGCATACATCTGGATTTTCAGGGTCTCCTTCACCCGCCGCAGCATTCCCTCTTCCATGCGGCACAGGCCCCGGGAGACGGTGCCGAAGAGACTGGCGGTATTTTTCAGCAGGTAGCCCACCATCAGGGCCTTGCCGCCTTTGGGCAGCTGCACCAGCTGGTCATAGATGGTCTGATAGGCATCAGCGCCGTAGTAGTCATCAGCATTGATGACACAGCAGGGCTCCTGCACCACATCAGACGCGCACAACAGCGCATGGACTGTGCCATAGGGCTTGGTGCGGCCCTCCGGGGGCGTAAACCATTCCGGCAGCGAGCTGTAATCTTGGAAGGCGTAGCATACCTCCACCGGACTGCCGTCCCTGGCGATCTTTCCCTTCAGATACTGTCCGCACACCCGCTCCATCATTTCCTCCATGCCGGGCTTGATAATAAATACAATTTTATTGAAGCCCGCCCGGATTGCATCGTACACGGCGTACTCCATCAGAAATTCGCCATTGGGGCCGATGCCGTCTATCTGCTTGTTGCCGCCATAGCGGGAACCGAGTCCGGCCGCCATAATCACCAGTGAGATTTTCATATGTACTGATCTCTCCTGTTCCGCATCTTTGCGTATTCTTGCGTAAGTGGATATTCTTTGTTCAGGATACCGTATCTGTCTGGATTTTGCAACCGTTCTTGACATTTTGGAATTCCCGTTTATAATATGAGAACGATAATCATTTTCAGTTTGGAGTGGACACCATGTCATATATCACAAAGCAGCAGCAGGCAGTGCTCCACTGTCTGGAGCAGCGGGCCGATGAGGCCCTGACCGCCGCCGAGCTGGCGGAGGATCTCCACCAGGCCGGGGAGTCGGTGGGGCTGGCCACCATCTACCGCCAGCTGGAAAAGCTGGAGCACACCGGCCGCATCCATAAAATTCGAACCGGAGACGGTGCCTGTTATCAGTTCTGCCCCCACGATGGGGACGACCAGGATTGCCTTCTCCTGCGCTGCACCGCCTGCGGCAGAATCCACCATCTGGAATGTTCCCACCTCCATCAGCTCTATGCCCACTTGGAGACCGAACACAATTTCCGCATCGACTCCCGCCACACCGTCCTCACCGGACTGTGCCGGGACTGTGCCAAAAAGGAGGCCCCTTCCCATGGAAGCAAAGCATCTGATTGAGTGCCGGGACGTAAACCTTGGCTATGAGGGTCAAAGCGTTCTGAAGCACCTGGATCTCACCATTTCCGCCGGCGACTATCTCTGCATCGTCGGGGACAACGGCTCTGGCAAGTCCACCTTACTGCGGGGACTGCTGGGCCTCATCACCCCCATGTCCGGCACCATCGAGAGAGCGGACGCCCTGCAAAAAGGCGCCATCGGCTATCTTCCTCAGCAGACTCGTGCCCAGCGGGACTTCCCCGCCACGGTCTACGAGGTGGTGCTCTCCGGCTGCCTGAACTGGAAGAAGACCCATTTCTTCTACTCCCCTCAGCAAAAGTCCGCTGCCCTGATGAACATGGGCAAGCTGGGTGTGCTGGAACTCAAGGACCAGTGCTACCGGGATCTCTCCGGAGGCCAGCAGCAGCGGGTCCTGCTGGCCAGGGCCCTGTGCGCTGCCAGCAAGCTGCTGATTTTAGATGAGCCCATTACCGGTCTGGATCCCGCCGCCGCCCAGGACCTGTACAAAACCCTCACCTACCTCAATGAAACTGAGGGCATGGCAATCATCATGGTCACCCATGACCTGAAGGCTGCCCTGAAGGGTGCCCGCACCGTGCTGCACATCGGCCGCAGCAGCTTCTACCTCGGCTCCGCAGCCGACTATCTTGCCAGTCCCCAGGGCCGGCGTTTCCGGGAGGCAGACGAATGAATATTTTACAGATGTTTTCCTACCCTTTCATGCAGCGGGCGCTGATCGCCGGCATCATGGTGAGCCTGTGCTGCGCCCTGCTGGGCGTATCCCTGGTGCTCAAGCGCTACTCTATGATCGGTGACGGCCTGAGTCATGTGTCCTTCGGTGCGCTGGCCATTGCCGTTGCCCTTGGGTTCACTCCCCTCTATTTTTCCATTCCCGTGGTGATTCTGGCTGCTTTTTTCCTGCTGCGGATGGCCGGCAACCCACACTGGAACAGTGACGCCGCCATTGCCGCCACAAGTGCCTCCGCCATGGCCATCGGCATTCTGGTGATCTCCAAGACCACCGGTATGACCACTGACGTGGACAGCTATATGTTTGGCAGTGTGCTGGCCATGCGTCCGGCCGATGTGGTGCTCTCCGTGCTGGTGTGCGCTGCTGTGCTGGTGCTCTTCCTCTGCTACTATCACAAACTCTTCGCCATCACCTTTGACGAGAACTTTTCCCGAGCAACCGGCCTGCAGGTGGATCGGTACAATACCCTGCTGGCCATTCTCACCGCCCTGACCATCGTGCTTGGTATGCGGATGATGGGTGCCATGCTGATCTCCTCCCTGGTGATCTTCCCCGCTTTGACCGCCATGCGCCTCTTTAAGAGCTTCCGTTCCGTGGTGCTCTGTGCCTCCGTGACCTCCGTGGTCTGCTTCTGTGCGGGACTGACAGTGTCATTTGCCTTCTCCACACCCGTAGGTGCCACAGTGGTGGCGGCCAATTTGATCGTTTTTTTGCTTTCATTTGTGGTCAGGGCCCTGTTTCGCCTCTGATTTCCTGTTAAAAAATCACAAAAAGCAAGAAAAGGCTTGCACTCTTAAAAGGGGTGTGCTATAGTAACATATGTTAGAGAGTGTAAGTTTACGGAGTGGGCCATTGGCCCGCTCTTTTTCTACGCCTTTTTTCGATGGTTAAATTTAGTATGGAAAGGGAGATTCCCATGAAAAAGATCACGGAACTCACCGCGGAACTGGCCGCGCCCGCCATTGCGGAGGCAGGCTGCACCCTGTGGGATGTGGAGTACGTCAAAGAGGCCGGCACCTGGTATCTGCGCGTCCTTCTGGACAAAGAGGGCGGCGTGGACATTCTGGACTGCGAGAGTGTGTCCCGGAAGCTCTCCGACCTGCTGGATGAGGCAGACCCAATCGAGGGAAGCTACACGCTGGAAGTCGGCTCCGCCGGGGCCGAGCGTGCCCTGAAGCGCCCCGGTGATTTTGCCCGTTTCATGGGCAGTCCTGTGCTGGTAAAACTCTACCGCAGTCTGGACGGCCGCAAGGAATTTGCCGGCACCCTGGACGGCTATGACGAGGCCACCGGCGACATCACCATTACCGTAGGGAAGGAGACCTTCACCTTCGCCAAGAAGGATGTGGCTCTGACCCGTCTGCGTGTGGAATTCTGATCCGCCGGAGCACTGACAAAATCCAACATTTTTTTTAGATCTAAAAATATTACTATAAGGAGAATCGAGCAATGAGAGGCAAGAAGCAGAAGGAACCCGTTGGCATCAATCCCGCGGGCATCTTCGAGGCTCTGGAGATGCTGGAGAAGGAGCGCAACATTCCTCAGTCCTTTATGATGGATAAGATCATCCAGGCCATCACCGCCGCCTACAAGAAGGACCACGAGGGCGTGGAGAACGTGATCGTGGACGTGGATGAGGTTCACCGCACCCTGAAGATGTTCGTTCAGAAGACCGTTGTGGACGAAGAGGACTATGTGGACCCCTACAACGAGATGACCCTGGAAGAGGCCAAGACTCTCTCCGCCAAGTACGAAATTGGTGACATTGTGAATCTGCCTGTGGACAACACGGAGTTTGGCCGCATCGCTGCCGGCAACGGCAAGCAGGTCATTATCCAGGGCCTGCGTGAGGCCGAGCGCGGCATGATCTATGACGAGTTTACCTCCAAGCAGCACGAGATCCTCACCGGCGTGGTCACACGTATCGACCCCCGCAACGGCAATGTGTCCCTGCGCATCGGGACCGGCACTGAATCCACTGAGGCTCTGCTGATGAGCGGTGAGCAGGTTCCCGGTGAGGAGCTGGAAGAGGGGATGCACGTCCGTGTCTACGTGGTGGACGTTCGCCGCTCTACCCGCGGCCCCCAGGTTCTGATCTCCCGCACCCATCCCGGCCTGGTCAAGCGCCTGTTCGAGCTGGAAGTCCCCGAGATTTACGACGGCATCGTCGAGGTCCGTTCCATCGCCCGCGAGGCCGGCAGCCGCACCAAGATGGCCGTCTGGTCCGCTGATGAGAACATTGATCCCATCGGCGCATGCGTGGGTCCAAAGGGCCAGCGCGTGGGTGCCATTGTGGAGGAGCTTCGGGGTGAAAAGATCGACATTATCAAGTGGAGCGAAGATCCCGCCGAGTTCATTGCCGCCGCTCTGGCTCCCGCCGATGTAGTGGATGTCCGCATGAGCGAGGAAGGCAAGGCCTGCCGAGTCCTGGTTCCCGATGATCAGCTGTCCCTGGCCATCGGTAAGGAGGGCCAGAACGCCCGTCTGGCTGCCCGTCTCACCGGCTATAAGATCGACATCAAGCCCGAGAGTTTCCGGGAGGATGAGGCCGCCGCCGTGGAGGGGGCTTCCGCTGAGGAGGCTCCTGTGGACGAGGTTCCCGTGGAGGACGCTCCCGCTGTGGAGACCGTCTCCGAGGACACCGCTCAATAACATCACGAGAAAGGCGGCCTGACAATGCCGAAAGTGAAAAAGATCCCTCAGCGGCAGTGCGTCGGCTGCCGTGAAATGAAAGATAAGAAGACGCTCCTCCGGGTGGTAAAGTCCCCGGAGGGAGATGTGAGTCTGGATTTTGGCGGTAAGAAGCCCGGCCGTGGCGCCTATGTGTGTCACGACGTGGAGTGCCTGCGCCGTGCCCGGAAGTCCCGGGCTTTGGAACGTGCCTTTGAAATGGCCATTCCCGCCGAAGTCTACGACGCTATGGAGGCAGAACTGGGAGGTGCCGATGGACAATAACGCAAATATTCTCTCCATGCTGGGCCTTGCTCTGCGAGGTGGCCGTTTGGTAGTTGGAGAGGAGCCTGTAGAGGCTGCCGCCCGTGCCCGGGATGCCCGTGTGCTGCTGCTGGCCTCTGACGCGGCAGACAACACCTGCCGCCGCTGCCGCCACTTTGCCGAAGCCGGGCAGTGCCTGTTTTTGACACTTCCCTTTACCAAAGCGGAATTGGGCCAGGTCACCGGCCGGTCCGCCGTGGCTATTGCGGCCCTCACTGATGTGGGCATGGCCGCGGCCTTCGTCCACAAGCTGGCTGCGCTGGACCCCAAGGCATACGGTGAGGCCGCCCAGCGGCTGGACGTCAAGGCAAAGCGCGCCGCCGAGCGAAAGTCCGAAATGCTGGCGCACGAGAAAAACCTGCGCAAAGGCAAGCATAAGCTTCATAAGGAGGCCCAGTCCGCCTCCGCCCAGGAGCAGCAGTCCTCTGTCCAGTCCGACTGGAAGGGGGATCGCCAGGCCGACCGCAAGCGCGATCAATGCCAGCGCAAACCATACAGCAGCGACCGAAAGCCCGACGCCGGACGCCCCGGCGGAGCGCACAAGCCCCGCAGCCAGGGTCACGGCAAGTCCCGGCCCTCCAAGGGGAACCGTCCCAAGTCCCGTTTCGCATACAATCCCTACGCCCACTCCCGTCCCGTGAAGAAGGGCAAGGGTTCTTTCCGCAAGCGGGAAGACTAAAATCACGAAAACTTTCCCAGCCCTCGGGTTGGAGTATCATACTAATCTGCATATTAGTATCACGAGGTGTTTTTATTGGGTATTGAGAAATACAGGGTCCACGAGGTGGCGAAGGATTTCGGCCTTCCCACGAAGACCATTACCGAAATCCTGACCAAGTATGCGACTGCTCCGAAGAACCACATGCAGGTGCTGACGGATCACGAACTGTCTCTGATCTTTGATTATCTGACCCAGCACAATCAGATCTCCAGCATCCAGACGATCTTCGCCGAGGGTGTTCAGGAAAAACCGAAGGAGGCCCCCGCCGTGCAGCAGAAGCCCGTTAACAACAATCATCATAGCACTACGAATAATTCCAACAAGCCCGGTCAGCCCAAGGCTGCCGGTCAGCAGCAGGCCCAGAAGCCTGCACAGAAGCAGCAGCCCATTGTCCAGCAGCCCAGCAGCCGCGTACCCCAGAAGAAGATTGTCGACACCCGTACCGGCGGCGACGTAAACCTTGCAAAGTACGATGAGCGTCTGGAGTCCCTAGGCGGTCAGCAGGCCACCCGGATGCAGCGTCAGGGCGGCGGCAAAGAAAAATTCCGCAACAATCAGCGTCGCAACAATGCCTACGGCGGCAACAAGCGTCGCCAGGACGAGGCCGAGAAGATGCGTAAGCTGCAGCTGGAGATCGCCAAGAAGGCGCCTGTGAAGGTCCAGATTCCCGACGAGATCTCTGTTGGCGAGTTGGCCTCCCGCATGAAGAAAACCGGTGCTGAGGTGGTCAAGTGCCTGATGAAGAACGGCATCATGGCCTCTCTCAGCCAGACCATTGACTTCGACACCGCCGCCATCATCGCCGAGGAGATGGGCTGCAAGGTGGAGAAGGAGATTGTCGTCACCATTGAGGAGCGTCTGATTGACGACCACAAAGACGACGAGAAGGATCTGGTGCCCCGCGCTCCTGTCGTGGTCGTCATGGGCCACGTCGACCACGGAAAGACCTCTTTGCTGGATGCCATTCGGGATACCTCCGTGGCCTCCGGCGAGGCTGGTGGCATCACCCAGCACATTGGTGCTTACCAGGTGCAGGTGAACGGCAAGCCCATCACCTTCCTGGATACCCCGGGCCACGAGGCATTCACCTCCATGCGTGCCCGCGGCGCCATGATCACCGATATTGCCATTTTGATGGTGGCAGCGGACGACGGCATTATGCCCCAGACCATCGAGTCCATCAACCACGCCAAGGCCGCTGGCATTCCTATCATTGTTGCCATCAACAAGATTGATAAGGATACCGCCAACCCCGACCGCGTCCTGCAGCAGCTGACCGAGCACGGTCTGGTGCCTGAGGACTGGGGCGGTGAAACCATCTGCTGCAAGGTCTCCGCCAAGAAGCACATTGGCATCGAGAATCTTCTGGAAATGGTCACTCTGACCGCCGAGATGGCAGAACTGAAGGCCAACCCCAACCGCGCCGGTCAGGGCACCGTCATCGAGGCACGTCTGGACAAGGGCCGCGGCCCCGTTGCCACTTTGCTGGTGCAAAATGGCACTCTGAAGCAGGGCGATATTATCATCGCCGGTACCGCTGTCGGCCGTGTCCGTACCATGCTGGACTACAAGGGCAATCGTCTCACCGAGGCTGGTCCCTCCGTCCCCGTGGAGGTTGCAGGCCTTTCCGAGGCTCCTTCCGCAGGCTCTCCCTTCTTTGCCGTAGCTGACGAGCGCATGGCTCGTGAGTTGGTGGAGCAGCGCAAGGCCGAGGAACGCGCCAAGGCCGCCGCTCCCGTGCAGAAGGTCTCTCTGGAGAACCTGTTCGACCAGATCCAGGCCGGCGAGCGCAAGGAGCTGGCTCTGATTGTCAAGGGCGATGTCCAGGGCAGCGTGGAGGCCATCAAGGCCTCTCTGGAGAAGCTCTCCAATGAGGAAGTCAACGTGCGTGTCATTCATGGCGGCGTGGGTGCTATCAACGAGTCCGACGTCATGCTTGCCGCCTCTTCCAACGCCATCATCATCGGCTTCAACGTCCGCCCCGACTCCGCCGCCCGCGACGGTGCCGCACGTCAGAACGTGGATATGCGGATGTACCGCGTCATCTACGACTGCATCGATGAGATTGAGGCCGCTATGAAGGGTATGCTGGCTCCCAAGTACCGTGAGGTGGTCCTGGGTCACGCCGAGGTCCGTGAGACCTACAAGGTCTCCTCCATCGGCACCGTGGCAGGCTGCTACGTCCAGGACGGCAAGATTGTCCGCGCCTGCTCCGTTCGCGTGGTCCGCGACGGCATTGTCATCCACGAGGGCCAGCTGGCCTCTTTGAAGCGCTTCAAGGACGACGCCAAGGAGGTCGCTGAGAACTACGAGTGCGGCATGACCGTGGAGAAGTTCAACGACATCAAGGTCGGCGATATCATTGAGGGATACACCATGGAGGAGATTCCCCGCTAATGCCGGGAAATCCTGTATGCAAGCATCTCTGTCGCCGACCCAAGACGCAAAGCGGCTCCGCACGTCAGTGCGTCCAAGTGTTTTGCTCTGCAAAACCTTGCCGCAGGCAGGCTTTGCCTGCTGAGGAATCTCTGTCAGGGCTCCCATGAAATCTCTGATTTCATGGGAAACGGCGATATTATTGAGGGATACACCATGGAGGAACTTCCCCGTTAATTGCAACATCCCCAGGAATTGATTCAGGGGCGGCGGCACAGCCGCCGCCCCTGCTTGTATTTCAGGAGGCCGCCATGCATCAAGAAACACACCTCCGCATCCTGCACTTGGACGAGCTGTCCACCCACGATATGTATGAATTCGCCTTTGCCCACTCCTTTGATCCTGCCAACCTCTCTTCTGCCAGCTTCTGGCATCCGGAGTACCTCTATGTAGAGGATGAGGAATGGGGCATCGGCATTCTGGCAGACGCCATCAGCGCCGTCTTTCAGGAGCCCCCGGGCTTTGCCTGGTACGGAGAGACAATCGTTTCTCTGGCCCAGTGGGCCGACATCGAAGCCCTGACCCGCAGTGCCCATCCCGATGACCGGAATGTGGATGCGTTCTTCACCGCTGTCCGCGCCTGGCTGAAGGAGGGAAACCGGGGAGCGTCATTTTTCTGGATTCTCGGCCCCTGACCCTTCCATCCTCACACGAGAAAGGAATTATCTATTATGGCAAGTAATCGTATCGGCCGCATCAACGAAGAGATTCAGCGGGAGCTGAGCGACCAGCTCCGCCGCCTGAAAGACCCCCGGGTCTCCCAGGTCGGCATGGTCTCTATCACCCGTGTGGACACCACTGGTGACCTGCGGTATTCCCGCATCTATATCAGTGTCCTGGACAAGTCCAAGGAGCAGGACGTCATGAAGGGCCTCAAGTCCGCCGCAGGCTTCCTGCGCCGGGAGCTGGGCCGTGCCCTGCAGCTGCGCTACACTCCCGAACTTCAGTTCATCGCCGACGACTCCATCCAGTATGGTGCCCACATTCTGGAAGTCCTGCACCAGGTAGAGGTGCAGGATGAGGAGCGCGCCTCCGACGATACGGAGGAATGACCAATGCTGACTGTCTCTGAGACTGCTGCCCTGCTCCGCACGTTCGACAATGTTCTCATTCTGACCCACATCCGCCCCGATGGTGATACGGTGGGCTGTGCTGCCGCTTTGTGTGCAGCGCTGCGCCAGTTGGGCAAGACTGCCTATCTCCTGCCAAACCCCAGTCTCACCGATACCACCCGTCCCGTGGCAGAGGTCTACCACGCCCCCGCCGACTTCCAGCCGGACTATGTGGTCTCCACAGATATTGCCACTGTGGGCTTGTTCCCTGACAACGCCCTCCCCTATCAGGACCGGGTGGATCTGGCCATTGACCACCATCCCTCCTTCGAGCACTTCGGCAAGGACAACATCGTCCGCCCTGAGGCTGCCGCCTGCGGCGAGCTGCTTTACGACATCGTCCGTGAGCTGGGCAGCATCACCCCTGAAATTGCCATGCCACTCTATGTGGCCGTGTCCACCGACACCGGCTGCTTCGCCTACAGCAACACGACACCCAAGACCCATCTGGTGGCTGCCGCTCTCATGCAGACTGGCATTGACTTCAAGACCGTCAACAAGATCTTTTTCCGCACCAAAACCCGCACTCGGATGCAGCTGGAGGCCGCCATGCTGGATGCTGCGGAGTTCTATGATCGGGAACGTGTGGTGATTTTGTCTGTTCCGCAGTCCATGATGGAACGATTCCACGCCACAGAGAGTGACGCCGAAGATCTGTCTGCTCTGGGCAGTCAGATTCAGGGCACCGACTGTGCTGTTACCATGCGGGAGCTGCGGCCCGACGTCTGGAAGATGTCCGTCCGCACCGGCAGCCGCATCAACGCAACCCAAGTCTGCGCCCTGTTGGGCGGAGGCGGCCACGCCGCTGCCGCCGGCTGCACGGTGGAAGCCCCTTGGGCGGAATCCAAGCAGCAGATTCTGGACGCCATCGCCCAGGTGGCTCCGGACTTCGTCCCCGGTCGCTGCTAAAGTCTACACCCTGAAAAAGGAGCATCAACCTATGCCAAACGGCATCGTTATCATCGATAAACCCGCCGGCTGGACCAGCATGGACGTGTGTGCCAAACTGCGGGGCATTCTGCGGGAAAAGCGGGTGGGCCACGGCGGTACCCTGGACCCCATGGCCACCGGCGTACTGCCTGTCTTTGTGGGTCAGGCCACCCGGGCCGTGGAGTTCTCCGAAAATGCCCAGAAAGAATACGTGGCCGGTCTCCGTCTGGGGCAGGTCACCAACACCCAGGACACCTCCGGCGAGACGCTGGAAACTCACCCCGTTTCCGTGACCCGGTCCGACGTGGAGACCGTTCTGGGATCATTTCTGGGAGACATCCAACAGATTCCTCCCATGTTCTCCGCCATCAAGGTCAACGGTCAGAAGCTTTATGACCTGGCCCGCAGGGGAAAGGAGGTGGAGCGCAAGCCCCGGAGCATTTCCATTTATGAGCTGGAGCTGCTGGAACAGGTTTCGGAAACCGACTACCTGATTCGCTGCCGCTGCTCCAAGGGCACCTACCTCCGTACGCTGTGCCACGACATCGGCCAAAAGCTGGGCTGCGGCGGCACCATGTACTCCCTCCGCCGCACCATGGCTGCCGGATTTACCCTGGCGGACTGTGTCACCATTGAGGATGTCCAGGCACAGCAGGAAACCCTGCTGCTGCCAACAGACGCCCTCTTTCAGCGCCACCCCATTCTGCTGCTCAAACGCTGCGACATTGAAAAGCGGGTGCGCTGCGGCAATCCCGTGCAGATTTCTGGCATTGCTGACGGTATCTACCGGATCTATGGACAGAATAGAGAGTTTCTGTGTCTGTCCCGTGCCGAGAACGGCACCCTCACTTCCATCAAGAACTTCTTTGGAGCGTAACATTATGTCCATGAAGGAAAAAGTAATTGCCCTGGGCTTCTTCGACGGCGTGCATCGGGGGCACGATGCCCTGCTGCGCCGCACCGTAGAGGAAGCGGAAAAGCGGGGCTGTGCCCCTGCCGTATTCACCTTTGACCGGGTTCCCAAGGAAGTGGTGACCGGCATTCCCTGCCCTCTCATCAACTCCCCGGACGACCGCCGGGACCTGATCCGCCGGATTTACGGCATCAAGGACGTTATCATGGTTCCCTTTGATCAGAACATGATGACCACCCCTTGGGACAAATTTATCACCGATATTCTGGTCGGCCGCTACCACGCAGTCCATCTGGTGGCAGGCCACGACCACCACTTCGGGCACAAAAATCAGGGCTCGCCGGAGCTGCTGGCGCAAAAGTGTGCCGAGCTGGGTCTGGGCTGTGACATCATTCCCAAGGTGGAGGTAGGCGGCATCACCGTCAGCTCCACATACATCCGCCGTCTGGTGGAACTGGGTCAGATCGAAAGGGCCAACTGGTTCCTGGGTCACCCCCATTGCCTGACACAGACGGTGCGCCATGGCCGGTGCATCGGACGGACCATCGGAATCCCCACCGTGAACCTCACTGCGCCGCCCCATGTACTGGTCCCAAGCCACGGCGTATATGTGACAAAGGTCACCCTTCCCACCGGAGAGAGCTATCCAGCCGTCACCAATGTGGGCACACGGCCCACCGTGAACAACGGCAGCGATGTGACTGTGGAGGCCTGGCTGCTGGACTTTGACGGCGATCTGTATGGGCAGACCGTCCGTGTAGAGTTTTTCCGGCATTTGCGGGACGAAGTCCGTTTCGACTCTCTGGACGCCCTCAAGGCCCAGATTCAGACCGATGCAGACGCCACCCGCGCCTACTTTGCCTCTGCGGAGGACTGATCCCATGCTCACCAGCTGTCTCAGCTGCTCCATGCAGCAGACGCATTTCATGCTCCCCGTGACGGGGAGCTCAGAACACCCACTAAGGACAAAATCAAGGCAACCATCCATTTTTTGATTGTGAAAAACGGCAGACAGAGCATCCACTCTGTCTGCCGTTTGATATTTCCGGTCTTACGCACGCAGTCCTATCCGCCTATTTTTCCGTTTACAGGAATGTGGCCAGCATCCACAGAAGGCCGATGCCGCCAGCGCCCAACATGGTGTAGGCCGCCGGTTTCAGTTCCCGCCAGGCTCGGCTGAACTTGCCGTGGTCGCCCCCTGCATAGTTACGAGCCACTCGACGGGCCTCCTCCACCAGCTCCCGCGCGGTGACGCCCTCCCCTGCTGCATCGTTCCTTACGATGAAGATTGCCTGTTCAAAAAATCGCTGGTCCGGGGAATCCACCACGACCACACGCCTGGAAATGCCTTTCACCATAGACTGACCTCCTGTCTCCAAATCGTTGATGGAGACAGTCTGCCCCAGAACCACTCCTTTTATACAATGACCGGCTGGCCCTCAGAACTCCTGTAAAAAATCTGAATACCGCAATCATCCTGTAGTTTCTCCTGCCGGACACTCTCCATTAAAATGGCATTGGCCAGCAGCTGAGGGTCCTCACCTTCCCAGCCAGCCAGAAGGTTTTGAAGCCAGTCATCCCGGTTGACGTCGGCCACGCCGTCACTGATCATTACCGCAAAGCTGTCCGGGTCCAGGCGTACCCGCGTTACATCCGGCAGTGCGGGACTGCCCCGCAGCCCCGCAGGCAGGGATGCACCAGTGATCCGCCGCACCACGCCGCCCTTTTTCAGGTAGCTAGGCGCTGCACCGTACTTGAAAAAAGATGCCTCTCCTGTCCTGGGACTCCAGGTGAGCAGATCAATGGTGGTGAAGCTGCCTGTCTCCGCCCCACGCAGAGCCATGGCTGCATTCAGTGTTTTGAGTGCCGCCTCCGGCTCAATGCCTGCTTCCAGGAACTGACGCAGCAGCCGACAGGTGAGGGCCGACTCCTTACGGGCCCCCTCGCCGCTGCCCATGCCGTCGGAGAGCAGCAGACACCAGGTCCCGTCATCCTTTTGAAAAGAGTCCAGCGTATCGCCGCACACCGTCTCCCCTGTCCGAGGCCGCAGCACAGCCCCCACCCGGCACACAGGACCACCTGCGGTGGCGGGGGCACTGTCCTCAAGACCTGCGGCTGTCGCCGTCAGCAGTTCCGAGAGCTGTGCATACTGCCCCCTGGCACTGCGTCTGGTCTCCTCCAGCTGCCGCCGGTACTGACGGCGCAGCAGAAAAGCAGACAGTTCTCCATTGACCGCCGTGATAAAGTCTTGCAGGTGAATGCAGCGCGCGGCGAAATACCCGGGGAAATCCTTGGCCATGGCCCGCCCGCGCTCCAGTAAATAAGGCGTGGCGTCATTCATGGCGTTAAATGTCCCGGTGTATTCCCGCTGCCAGCACAGATCCGCCAGAGCGCAGCCCCGGCACACCTTTTCCGCAGCCCGATCAAAGACAATTGCCGGATTTTCGTCTGTAGATGGTGGATTTAACCGCCCCATGGAGTCATACAGCTCCCGCAGGGCCCCCGCCGCCTTGGTTAGCCGCTGCCGCAGCCGTTCTCCGGTGGGAGAGGCATTCGTGGGTGCCCGCCGCGCTCGCTTGCCGCCAAACAGCCGGCCCGGCAGCAGAAGAAACACGCCGGCAGACACAGCCGCCTCCGCCAGGACCCGTTCCCCCAGATCGTGGCTGCTGGGCAGCAGCGTCGCCACCGCCGCAGCCAGATACACAAGTGACGCCCTGGCCCGGTGCTGCCCCTGGCAGCGTCCCGCAAGCAGCCCGCCCATGGCGTAAGCGGCGGTGTAGAGTCCCCCGCCGGTGCCCGCGCAGAGATCCGTCACCAGACCAAGCCCCAACCCGGACGAGACTCCGGCCACCAGTCCCCTGTCGTAGGACACATAGATCAGCAGCGCCCCCAGCATGGAGCGTCCAAGGGACAGTCCCAGGATCTCCACGTCCGACACACCCAGCAGCAGTGCCCCTGCCAAAAACAGCACCGCACCGTTCAGGTCCCCCGTCTCCCCCGGCCGCAGCAAAGGCCGGAAAAACCAGGCCGCCGCGGCGCTCAGGACGGCCGCAGCCAAACAGGGTCCCAAATGTTCCAGCGGCGCCAGAGACTGCATCACGTAAATGCCGTGGATGGTCATGGTAATGGTGCCTGCAGTCAAAGGGAGAAACCAGTTCTGCTGCGCTGCCCGGGTCCCCCGAAAGGCCGTGGTGGCCGTCAATACCAGCAGTCCCGCCGCTAAAAACGGCAGGGCGTCCCCAAAGCTCAAAAACAGGGCCGCCCCAACTGCCGTTCCTGTCAGGGCCGCCAGCCCATCGGCACCGGGTCCTGCTGCCGCCACGCAGCCCAGGGCAAAGGGGGCATAGACCCCCGGTGTCTGGCTGGCTGTCAGCGCCCCCGCCAAAAAGAATCGGATGCCCCAACCCAGCAGCCGCACCGACTGCTCATGCTCCAAAGTGATCTGACCGTGTGCCACAGCCTGTCCCTCCCATGTTCTTCAGTGTTTCCCCATTCTATCGTTTCTCTGTGGAAAAACACGTCGGGAAAAGAAAGGCTGCTCTCATTTCCCACAGCCTGCAAAAAAAGTGACAAAAAACCGCCGGAATGTGAAAAATACACATTCCGGTGGTTCGAAAGTTTCCACTTATTTTTGCTTTGCCTGCCGCATGGAAAGGCTGATGCGCTTCTTTTTCTCATCCACTTCCAGCACCACCACCTGCACCACATCGCCCACGGACACCACCTCGGAGGGGTGCCTGATGAACTTGTCGGCCACTTGGGAGATGTGGACCAGACCATCCTGGTGGACGCCGATGTCCACGAATACGCCAAAGTCGATGACGTTTCGGACGGTACCGGTGAGCACCATACCGGGTTTCAGGTCCTTCACATCCAGCACATCGGTACGCAGAACAGGCTTCGGCAGATCCTCACGGATATCCCTGCCCGGCTTCATCAGCTCTGAGACCACATCCAGCAGCGTGGGCACACCCACGCCCACTTCCGCAGCGGCCTTTTCCACGCCATAGGCTTTCACCTGGGCACTGAGGTCCCCCAGGCGGCTGCCCTCTACATCCGCCAGTGTATGACCGGTAAGTGCCAGCAGGGCCTTGGCGGCGTCATAGCTCTCCGGATGAACGGCGGTGTTGTCCAGCACGGTCTTGCTCTCCGGTACCCGCAAAAAGCCCGCACATTGCTGGAAGGCCTTGGGACCCAGCTTAGGCACCTTCAAAATCTGTTTCCGGGAGGTAAAGGGTCCATTTTCCTCCCGGTAGGCCACCACATTTTTGGCGGTAGCAGCGGTCAGGCCGGACACCCGCCGCAACAGGGACGCAGAGGCCGTGTTCACGTCCACACCCACGGCGTTGACGCAGTCTTCCACCACACCGTCCAGAGCCTCATCCAGCCGCTTTGCAGGCATATCGTGCTGATACTGGCCCACACCGATAGCCTTTGGCTCAATCTTCACCAGCTCTGCCAGGGGGTCCTGGAGCCGCCGGGCAATGGACACGGCAGAACGCAGATTCACATCATAATCAGGGAACTCCTCCGCAGCCAGTGGGCTGGCAGAGTACACGGAGGCACCAGCCTCAGAGACAATCATGTAGCTCACGTCCATTCCCTCTGTCTTCATGGTATGGATCAGCTCCACCGCCGCCTGCTCCGTCTCCCGGCTGGCGGTGCCGTTTCCGATGGCAATGTGGGCCACATGGTACTGGCGGACCAGACGGGCCAGGGTCTTCATGCCCTTCTCTTTCTGCTCTGCGCCGGTGGTGATATGGACCACAGCAGTATCCAGCACCTTGCCGGTGCCGTCCACGACTGCCACCTTGCAGCCCATCCGGTAGCCGGGGTCCAGCCCCATGGTGACTTTGCCCTTCACGGGGGGCTGCATCAGCAGCGGCTTCAAATTCAGGGCAAACTGGCCAATGGCGCCCTCGTCGGCTTCCTCCGTCAGGACAGTCCGGGCCTCCCGTTCCAAAGAGGGGAAGATCAGACGATCATAGGCGTCCTCTGCCGCGGCTTTCACAAAGGCCATGGCGGCACTGCCGGGGATCAGGACATGGCGGCGCACTGTCTGCAGTGCAAGCTCCCGATCCAGCTCCACAGAGACTTTCAGGAACTTCTCTTTCTCACCCCGGTTGATGGCCAGGATCTGATGGCCCTGGACCCGATTCAAAGCCTGCGAAAAGTCATAGTAGAGGCGGTAGACAGAGTCTTCCTCAGTGGCGGCAGCAGACACCAGTCTGCCGTTTTTCACCAGAACTGCCCGCAGCCGCTTCCGCAGTTCCGCATCGTCGGAGATCTGTTCAGCAATAATGTCGCTGGCGCCGGCCAGGGCATCCTCCGCCGTGTCCACGCCTTTCTCACTGTCCACATATCTCGCTGCCTCTGTCAGCGGGTCCGGGCAATCTCTGCCCTGGGCCAACAGCAGCTCCGCCAGCGGGGCCAGCCCCTTCTCCCGGGCCATGGTGGCACGGGTGCGGCGCTTTTGCTTATAAGGCCGGTAGAGGTCCTCCACCTCCGCCAGAGTCTGAGCCTGGTCCAGTGCGGCGGATAGCTCCGCTGTCAGCTTGCCCTGCTCGTCAATGGCGGCGCGAACCGTGTCCTTGCGTTCCTGAAGTCCACGAAGATAAGCCAGGCGCTCCTCCAGGGCACGCAAGGGTGTGTCATCCATGGCCCCGTGGAGTTCCTTGCGGTATCGGGCAATGAAGGGGATGGTGTTACCCTCGTCCAGCAGTCGGACCACATTTTCCACATACTGGGCAGGCTGGTTCAATTCTTCGGCAATGCGTTGGATCATTACGTCCATAGGTATTCCTTTCTGATCCCCGTTCAGGGTCTGTTTCCATGAATTTTCACAGGAGAACGGTCCTCTCCCCGCTCCCTTGAAGAGTCTGAGGCGGCCTGAGGGAACAGGCCGCCTCGATCATTATTTGTGGTAGAGCTTCTTCGTCTCGTAACATGGTTCGCAGGTGACATTGACGCCCAGCTGCTTCAACAGGTTGGCATCCACGTCACTGAGCACCACGGTGAAATGAGCGTCGCAGCCCCGGAGCTTTGGCAGCTGCTGCTGGGCCAGCTCCGCCAGTGGATTGGTCAGGGCGGAGATTGTCAGGGCCATCAGCACCTCATCCGTGTGCAGGCGTGGATTTTTATGGCCCAGGTACCGGGTCTTCAGGTTGCACACCGGTTCCAGCACCTGTGCGGAAATCAGCTCCAGATGGTCGGCAATGCCGCCCAGAGTTTTCAGCGCGTTCAGCAGCAGTGCCGAAGCCGCGCCCAGGGTATCAGAGGTACGTCCGGTGGCGATCCTGCCGCCGGGCAGCACCATGGCACCAGCAGGGCCGCCGGTGGCCTCTGCCTTGGCAAGCGACGCCTCCACAGCGGGGCAGATATCAGCGCTCACGTGGGCCTGCTGCATGACGATTTCCAGCTTGCGGACGGTCTCGTCACTGCCTTTGCCCTGGAGCCGGTCCACATTGGCCTTATAATAGCGCCGCATGATCTCCCTGCGGGAAGCTGCACAGCAGACATCATCGTCCACAATGCAGTTGCCGGCCATGTTGACACCCATGTCTGTAGGGGACCTGTAGGGAGAATGGCCCTGGATCTTCTCAAAAATGGCATTGAGCACCGGGAATATCTCCACATCCCGGTTGTAATTGACGGCGGTCTTGCCGTAGGCTTCCAGATGGAAGGGATCGATCATGTTCACATCGTTAAGGTCTGCTGTAGCTGCCTCGTAGGCCAGGTTCACCGGGTGCTTCAAAGGCAGGTTCCAGACGGGGAAGGTCTCAAACTTGGCGTAGCCTGCGGAAATACCCCGTTTGTAGTCATGGTAGAGCTGACTCAGACAGGTGGCCATTTTACCGCTGCCGGGTCCGGGAGCCGTCACCACCACCAGAGAGCGGCTTGTCTCGATATAGTCGTTCTTGCCCAGCCCCTCGTCACTGACGATGTGGGGGACATTGGAGGGATAGCCGGGGATGTCGTAGTGGCGGTAGCACTTAACACCCAGAGTTGTCAGTCGGTTGAAGAAGGAATCGGCCGCAGCCTGGCCGTTGTAGCGGGTCAGCACCACACTGCCCACAAAAAAGCCCATTCCCCGGAAAATGTCGATGAGACGGAGCACGTCGTCGTCATAAGTGATGCCCAGATCGCCCCGAACCTTGTTTTTCTCAATGTCGCCGGCATTGATGACAATGACAATCTCCACATCATCCTTCATTTTCAGCAGCATCCGCATTTTGCTGTCCGGTTCAAAGCCCGGCAGAACACGCGCGGCATGGTAGTCGTCAAAGAGCTTGCCGCCGAATTCCAGATACAGCTTGCCGCCGAATTCCTCGATGCGGCGCTTGATCTGTTCCGACTGTGTGGTCAGGTATTTTTGATTATCAAATCCAATCTCTGCCATTTAAATGTCCCCTCTTCTGCGTTTTCTCAAATCGGGGTCAGTATATCACATTCCCGGGTATTTTGGAAGCGGCAATCGTAAGACAGCTTCCAAAATACCGTTGAAATTCTGGCCGAAGTTCGGACCTTTCAACATAATACGGCATCCAGAGCCTCGGAATCTCCCGATTTCTGGTATCATTCCCTATTGCGTTCCTTTGTATTTGTGGTAGTATTCAATATGAGAATGTCATACCTCTCGGAGGAATGGGCAAAAATTCAGAAGATTTCTTTCCGCCCGAGAGTCAGCAATATAGGAGGCTGTAATCCATGAGCACATCTGCAAAACTGCCTGAGCTGTTTGGCTCTATGGTCTTTAACGAAGAGACTATGAAGGACCGACTATCCTCCGCATCCTACAAGGCCTGGAAAACCTGTATCACCGAGGGAACGTCTCTGGACATCTCGACCGCCAATGAAATTGCCGAGGCTATGAAGCAATGGGCCGTAGAGCGAGGCTGCACTCACTACACCCACTGGTTCCAGCCCATGACCGGCGTCACCGCTGAGAAACACGACAGCTTCATTTCTCCCGCCGAGGGTGGCAAAGTCATCATGGAATTCTCCGGCAAGGAGCTGGTCCGGGGCGAGCCAGACGCCTCCTCCTTCCCCTCCGGCGGTCTGCGTGCCACCTTTGAGGCCCGAGGCTACACAGCCTGGGACCCTACCTCCTTTGCGTTCATCAAGGAAGGTTCTCTATGCATCCCCACTATTTTCTGCTCCTACTCCGGCCACGCACTGGACAAGAAGACCCCTCTGCTGCGGTCTATGGATGAGGTGAGCCGTCAGGCCATCCGCCTGCTGCGTCTCTTCGGTGACACGGAGTCCAAGCGAGTCATTGCCCAGGTGGGTGCCGAGCAGGAGTACTTCCTGGTGGACAAAGACCTCTACAACCAGCGGGAGGATCTGCGGCTGTGCGGTCGGACCCTGTTCGGTGCCAAGCCCCCCAAGGGTCAGGAGCTGGAAGATCATTACTTCGGCGCCATCCGCCCCCGGGTTGCCGCCTACATGAAGGACCTGGACGAAAACCTCTGGGCCCTGGGCGTCTACAGCAAAACAAAGCACAATGAGACTGCCCCCTCCCAGCACGAGATGGCCCCCTTGTACACCGATGCCAACACCGCCTGTGACCAGAACCAGCTCATCATGGAAGTGATGAAGAAGGTGGCCGACAAGCACAATCTGGTGTGCCTGCTCCACGAGAAGCCCTTCGCCGGTGTCAATGGCTCCGGTAAACACGACAACTGGTCCCTCTCCACCGATACCGGACGCAACCTTTTCAAGCCCGGTTCCACTCCCAGCCAGAACGCCCGGTTCCTGCTGTTCCTGGCCGCCTTCATCAAGGGCGTGGACGACTATCAGGACTTCCTGCGGGCCACTGTGGCCTTCCCCGGCAACGACCATCGGCTGGGTGCCTTTGAGGCCCCTCCCGCCATTCTCTCCGTCTACCTGGGTGACGATTTGAATGCGGTGGTGGAATCCATCATCCAGGGGACGGAGTTCAAGGACTCCGGCAAGCGGAATCTGGAAATTGGCGTAGACGTACTGCCCGCCATCCCCCAGGACACAACCGACCGAAACCGCACCTCCCCCATGGCCTTCACCGGCAACAAATTTGAGTTCCGGATGCTGGGCTCCTCCCAGTCTGTATCCGGCCCCAACATTGCCCTGAACACCATGATGGCCGAGGAACTCAAAGAGTTTGCCGACGAGTTGGAGTCCTCTCAGGACTTCCAGCGAGACCTTCATAACCTCATAAAGCGGGTATTCACCGAACACCAGCGGATTATTTTCAACGGAAACGGCTATGGCGACGCCTGGGTGAAAGAGGCCGAGCACCGCGGGCTTTCCAATTTGCCCTCCACCGCCGACGCCCTCCACGCCTACACCGCCCCGAAGAATATGGCCCTCTTTATGAACCACGGCATCTATACCGAGGAAGAGATCACCGCCCGGGCAGAGATCCATGTGAAGAACTACTCCACCGTTATCGGCATTGAGGCCAGCACCATGGTGGATATGATCCGGCACAGCATTCTGCCCGCCGTCTCCGAGTACGGTGCCACACTGTGCCAGCGAGTTGCCTCCAAGACCGCCTGTGGTGTTCCCTGCCGCTATGAGCAGTCCACTGCCACCACCATCGGAGAATTGACTGACGAATTGCAGCTGGCCTGTGATCTGCTGGAAACCGATCGGACCCAGATGCCTGGCAATCCCACCGAGGCCATGCACTACAGCCATGATGTAATTCTGAAGGACATGAACCATGCACGGGAGCTGGCAGACCGCCTGGAAACCCTGACCTCCAAGGAGTGCTGGCCCTTCCCCGTCTACTCCGACCTGCTTTTCTCCGTGTAATATTGCGCATCTCTCCTCCCAGAGCCAGGGCGTAAAATACCCCGGACGCAGTTTTGAAACTGCGTCCGGGGTATTTGCTGCTTGCTGTTGCTGCTTTCATTTGGTCCCGATTTCCCGAAGCGTCATAGCGCCGCAGTCCAGGAAGTCCTCCATCTCCGCGGTGGAAATAAATCCGGCCGTGACGGAGAGATGACTGTGCTCCAGTCCACACTCCGCCCAGACCATATCGCCATAGGCGGTGATGAGGAATTCCAGCCCTTGTGCTGTGGTGTAGGTGTAGGCCTCGTCGTAGTCCTCCCGCGTCACAAAGTCATTATCCGCGTAGTGGAAGTCAGGGCTTCCCCCGTAATTCAGCGTGAGCCAGGAGCCGCTCCGCGGCCCCTCAAAGAGAATATTCAGGCCGCGATACCCCTCGGTGCCATCTGCCTCCCGGATAGTCTGGAGGAAGGCAGTGTGGTCCGCTGCGGAATAGCTCTTGCACAGGGCATCCAGATTTACTGTCAGCTCCCGCGGCAACACAGCAGCCAGCTCCTGCGCTGCGGGTGCCAAGTACTCCGTCAGCGTGCCGCCTTCTTCCCCGTGGAAACGCCGCTCCCAGAGAGGCCCATCTCCCCGCAGAACCTCCGGTTCATTCCAGAGAAGGCCCCAGTCATGGCGCTGGGCTGTCGGGTCCTGCCAGTTCTCAGTGGTCATGACCCTGCTCTCCCGCATCTGCGACAGTGTGGCTGCAGGCTGATCCAGCGGAATCGTCACACCGCCCAGTGCGCTTACCTCTTCGCCGTAAGTGAGCGGATTCCCGCTTGCATCCTGACCATCTGCAATCACGATAGACACTGCGCTCTCGTCCTGCTCACTCAGATCAACCCCCTCTATAGCGGGGCCAGCATAGCCGGGCAGATCCTCATGGCGGTCCACAATGGTGGGATTGCGGAAGAAATGCACACCCACAGCCCCCGCGGTCACAGTGAGCACAGCCGCCACCGCTGCGGCGGCCGCAAAGCGCAGCGGTTTGGGATGGCGGCGGGCAGGCACGGCAGGGGCAGTCCGTTCCGTCTCCTCCGCGCAGCGGCGGAGAATACGCGTTTTCATCTCCTCCGGCATAGTAATGGTCTCCACAGCCTCTTTCAATTCTCGATCCTGCATGGAACGATCTCTCCTTTCGTCAGTGCCTCTTCCAGCAGCTTTCGGCCCTTGAAAAGCCGCATTTTAACTGCAGACGGCGTTTTTTGGATGATTTGGGCGATCTCCCCGGTGGTATAGCCTTCCACATAGTGCAAAATCAGCACCAGTCGGAACTTGGGCGGCAGCGTCATGAGGGCATCCAAAACGTCGGAGCCAAAAGCGCTGACAACAGACTGCTCCGCCAGTGTATCCAGGGGGATCTGGGGATGACGTGCCCGGGCGCGAAGCTGGTCCCGGCACTTGTTTTTTGCCACGGTGATGAGCCAGGCCCGTTCGTGGTCGGGCCCGGTGAAATCCGGTGCCGACCGCACATACTGGAGAAAGGTCTCCTGAACGGCGTCCTCTGCATCGCCGGTGCTGTCCAGCAGCAGGCAGCAGATCCGGAAAAGCAGGTCACCATAGGCCTGCATGGCCCGTCCGGCATCCGGGCGGACAGGGAGTTTGTTCACTGCGTTCCCTCCTTTCACTCTCTAAACGCTCTTGCGGCTGAAACGGTCAATTTTCCAGATGCAAGAAAAAACGGCGGAGATGTTCTTGGTAACATCTCCGCCGTTTGGCTGCATATATTTAAAGGAACAGCTCAAAGCTCAGTGCCAGCAGAGCCGTCATGATGCCGCAGACACCAATGGCCAAACCGCTCATAGCGCCCTCTGTCTCACCCAGTTCCATGGCCTTGGCAGTGCCCACGGCGTGACTGCACGCACCGATTCCCAGGCCAGCTGCCAGCGGGTCCTTCACCCGGAAGAGACGAATCAGAAATGGGGCCGTGAGATTTCCCAGAATACCGGTGACCACCACAGCCGCCACTGTGATGGAGATGATACCGCCATGATCTGCGGACACCGCTGCCGCAATGGGTGAGGTGACGGACTTGGGCAGCAGGGACGCTGTCATGGAGGCATCCAGGCCGAAAAGGCGGCAAAGCCCCAGAATGCTGCCAACAGAAGTAACCACACCAGCCAGGCATCCCAGCAGCACTGGCAGCCAGTTTTTCTTCAGCAGTTCCCGCTTGCGGTAGATGGTCACTGCCATGCAGGTGGTGGCAGGCCCCAACATCAAGTTGATTATGGCACCGCCGTTGTTGTAGCTTTCATAGGGAATGCGGAAGATCGACAGCACCCCGATCAGCAGGACAACCGTAACCAGCATGTTATTGCAGATCACCAGTCCCGTCTTCTTCTGGAACTTCACACCGGCCCAATAGGCCAGGATGGTGAGGGCTATGCCAAAAAAAGGGGAAGATATCCAGGCACTCATGACCGCTTCCTCCTCTCCATCAGCCGCTGTGTCAGCCGAGTCACTGTCACGGTAGCGCCGAAGGTCAACACCGTGGAAAGTACGCAGATCGTCAGGAACGCAATCGCATTGGCTCGAATGGTGTCCACGTACTGCATAATTCCCACAGCAGCAGGGACAAAGAACACGCTCAGATTCCCCAGCAGAAAATCCGCCAGATCCTGGACCTGCTCCTCACGCACCGCCCGGACCCCCAACAATATCAGCAACAGCAGCAGACTGATGACACTGGCCGGAAATGGAAATGGCAGCAGCATCTCTACGCCCTGGCTGATCCAGTACAGGCCAAATACCAGGGCGATCTGCATCAACATTTTCAAAAAAGGACCTCCCAAAAGCCGAAACACACACCGGCAGAATTAGTAACGTTGATTTTATTCTTTATATTACGTGGTGAGAATTGGAATGTCAAACAACTCCCTGCCCATGTTTCAGATTTTCCAAATGTATTTCCATGGCATTTCCCACATATTTCCCGGAAATTTTATATAAATTTGATAATTTTCATGTTGCAAAGCAGGAATTTATCCGCTATACTCATTTTGTTGTTTGTTCAAAACTTTATCACAAAAAAATTTGGTTCTTCGGCAAATTGTCATGACTTGCCGCATTGATGCACGACAAGATTTCAATTTCAGATAAATGGAGGGGCCCACCGATGCAAAAAAGAAGCCATAAGCTCTTGGCCACCAAGTTCCTCAAGGCAGAGAAAGGTTTCGGGAATAAGCGTTACGAACTGGCATACCTGTTCGGCTCCTTTGAGCCGGACTGTAATCCCTTCTCCTATCTGAAGGGTTCCATTCGGGCCACCCGGTTCGGCGGACATAACTACTCTAATTCTCAGCAGTTTATTGAGCGGAAAGTGCGCAAACTTCAGAGCCGAAAGAAGTGGAATATCTGGCACTACTACACACTGGGCAAGATGACCCACTACCTGGCTGACGCCTTTACCTTTCCCCACAACACCCACTATACCGACACCATGCTGGCCCATCACCAGTATGAGACTGATCTGCGGGCCTATCTGGCAGAATACCTGGAAAACCGGTCGCTGCGGCGCAAGGCCTTCCGGGCTGACGTGGCTGACGCCCTGAAAGAACTGCATGATTTCTATATGCAGTCCGCTGCTGATCAGAAAATGGATGTGCAGTATATTCTGGAAGCCGTTGCTCTGCTGATGGCGGGCTGCCGTCCAAACTGGAACATTTTTTACAAAACGGCTCAGGTTACTCCATGAGCCGTTTCTTTTTTTGGTAAAAATCACGGTTTCTTTTTCTGCTCTACCGTGCTATTCTGAGCGTAACAAAGCGAAAGAGGTTCCAACATGGCCAACATTGCTCGTGTAATTGCATACCGTTACTTTAGCTTTACCTATTTTTTTGGTAAGGCTTATTTCGGTTTGGCTGATTACACGTATGCGTAAGGTCGGGAGCCATTCATCCCACCCATTGCATGTTTACCCGCAGCCAAACCAGGCTGCGGTTTTTTCATTTTCATGTATTGTATTAGGAGGAATGCAGCATGATTGTTGTTTTAAAGCATAATCCGGACCGGGCACAGCTGGAAAGCCTCATCACCTGGCTACAGGAAAAGGGCATGATCATCCACACCAGCATCGGCGATCACAACATGATTCTGGGTCTGGTGGGTGATACATCCCAGATAGACACAGACCTCATCTCCGCCCTGGACATCGTGGAATCCGTCAAGCGAGTCCAGGAGCCCTATAAAAACGCCAACCGGAAGTTCCACCCCAATGACACCGTGATCCAGGTGGGCAATACCCAGATTGGCGGCGGCAATCTCACCATCATGGCCGGTCCTTGCTCTGTGGAGAGTGAGGACCAGGTGGTGGCTATTGCTAAGGCCGTGAAGAAGAGTGGAGCCACCATGCTGCGAGGCGGCGCCTTCAAGCCTCGCACCTCTCCCTACTCCTTTCAGGGGCTGGGTGCCCAGGGTCTTGAATTCCTAAAGGTCGCCAAGCAGGAGACGGGCCTTCCCATCGTCACAGAGCTGATGGACCTGAGCCAGCTGTCCCTCTTCAAGGACGTGGATGTCATCCAGATTGGCGCACGGAATATGCAGAACTTTGATCTGCTCAAAGCGGTGGGCCGCCAGGATAAGCCCGTTATGATTAAGCGGGGGATGTCCGCTACCTATGAGGAGTGGCTTATGAGCGCTGAGTACGTCATGGCCGGTGGAAACCCCAACGTGATTCTCTGTGAGCGGGGTGTCCGTACCTTTGAAAATTACACCCGCAACACTCTGGACCTGGCCGCAATTCCCGTTTTGCGGAAGCTGACTCACCTGCCTATCATTGTGGACCCCAGTCACGCCACCGGCAAGAGCTGGCTGGTGGAGCCCATGTCTAAGGGCGCCGTGGCTTCCGGCTGTGATGGTCTGCTGATCGAGGTTCACAACGACCCCGCCCATGCCCTGTGCGACGGTCCCCAGTCCCTGCGGCCCGAGGCCTTCGACAGCCTGGCCAAACAGCTGCTGAAGCTTCACGATTTGATGTCCACACTGGAGGATTGAGTCATGAATATCGGCATCATCGGCCTGGGCCTCATCGGCGGGTCCATGGCCAAGAGCATCAAGACCCGCACTGCGCACACCGTCTGGGGTGCTGACCTGGACCAGGAGACGTTGCTGCTGGCTCGTATGTGTGGCGCTATGGACGCTTCCCTTACCGATGAACTTCTTCCCCAGTGCAATCTGATTCTGGTCGCCCTCTGCCCCGGTGCCGCCGTGGAATGGGTCCGTTCCCACGCCGCTTCCATTGCCAAATCCGCCATTGTGGTGGACCTCTGCGGCGTCAAACGGGTGGTCGCGGAACAGATTTCCCCCATTGCGGCACAGTATGGATTTTCTTATATCGGCGGCCACCCCATGGCCGGACGGGAGCGGGGCGGGTTTACCGCCGCCACCGCCGACCTCTATGACGGTGCCTCTATGATCCTGACCCCGGAAGGCGGGACCGACATGCCCCTGTTGGAGACCTTGAAGTCCTTTTTTCTGGACATTGGTTTTGCGTCTCTCACCTTCTCCACTCCGGAGGAGCACGACCGCATCATCGCCTACACCTCTCAGCTGGCCCACATTGCGTCCAGCGCCTACATCAAGTCCCCGGAGGCACAGCGCCGCCGCGGCTTCTCCGCCGGCAGCTTCCGGGATATGACCCGGGTTGCCCGGCTGAACGAAGATATGTGGACAGAGCTGTTTCTCGATGATGCTGACTACCTCACCGTGGAACTGAAAATATTGATTGACCATTTGAACGACTACCTGACCGCCCTGGAAACCCGGGATGCCGCTCTGCTCCACCACCTTCTGAAGGAAGGTCGGGAGAAAAAAGCCTCCGCAGGCGGTAATTGACACGATCACGAAAGGAGCTCTCCATGACCGGCATTCAAACCATTTCCGTCCGCACCAGTCCGTCCTATGACGTCCTTCTTGGCAGCGGACTGCACTCTGTCTGCGGACAGATCCTGCGTCCCCTGCTGGGGGACTGCCGCCTGGCCGTCATCACCGACAGCACTGTGGCTCCCCTCTTCCTGAAACCGGTGGAGCAGAGCCTTCGTGACGCTGGCTTCTCTGTGGTCTCCTACATCTTTTCCGCAGGGGAGTCCCACAAGCACCTCGGCACCCTGTCAAACATTCTGGAATTCCTGGGGGAAAATCACCTGACCCGCAGCGACTGCATTGTGGCCCTGGGCGGCGGCGTTTGTGGCGATATGGCCGGCTGTGCCGCTGCCGTCTACCTCAGGGGCATCCGATATGTTCAGCTGCCCACCACCCTGCTCTCCGCCGTGGATTCCTCTGTGGGGGGCAAAACCGCCATTGACCTCTCTGTGGGCAAAAATCTGGTGGGTGCCTTTTTGCAGCCCGCCGCCGTCCTCTGCGACACCGACTGTCTCCATACGCTCCCCCCTCTCTGGCTTGCGGACGGTGCATCTGAGGCTGTGAAAACGGGCGTGCTCACCGGGGAAGCCCTGTTTTCTGACCTGGAACAGGGGCATCTGGAATCAGATCCCGCCAGTGTCATTGCCCAGTGCGTTGCCTACAAGGCCGGTGTGGTGGAGCGGGACGAGAAGGAGCAGGGCGAACGCCGCCTGCTGAACCTGGGACACACCGTGGGTCACGCCGTTGAGCTGTGCAGCAGCTTTTCCATTCCCCATGGGCATGCCGTGGCGGCGGGTCTGGCTATCATCGCCCGCAGCGGCCAGCGGCTCGGCTGGACGGAGGAAGCGGCGGCCCAGAGGATCTGTGCCTGTCTGACCCGCCATCGACTGCCTACCACTACGGATTTTTCTGCTGAAGATCTGGCAGAGGCCGCCCTTTCGGATAAGAAGCGGGCAGGAGATACCATTACTTTGGTTATCCCCCGTGGGATCGGCCAGTGCATTCAGAAAACCATTCCGGTTTCCCGGCTGGCAGCCGTAATTGCCGCAGGATTGGAGGCTTAGCGTGGATATTCAAATTACCCCTGCCCCCCTCAGCGGCACCGTTACGCCGCCGGAGAGCAAATCCCAGTCCCACCGTCTCCTGATTGCCAGTGCCCTGGCCGGAGAGGCAAGCTGCATCCACCGTCTGGCGGACTCTCAGGACATTACAGCTACCCGACGGTGCCTGGAAGCCCTGTTCTCCCCGGTGGACACCCCGCTGCTGGACTGTGGGGAATCCGGCTCCACGCTCCGTTTCCTCCTGCCCCTGGCACTGGTACTGCGGGGCAGCGTCTCTTTTACCGGCCGGGGCCGTCTGCTGGACCGTCCTCTGGGGCCTTATATGACCATTTTTCAGGAACAGGGTGTGTGGATGCATCGGCAAGACCATCTGCTCACCGTCACCGGGAGTCTCTCCCCCGGAAAATACGTTTTGCCTGGCGACGTGTCCAGCCAATTTGTCTCCGGTCTGCTTTTTGCTCTGCCCCTCCTGTGGGACGACAGTGAAATTCACCTCACCACTCCTCTGGAGAGCCGGGACTATGTGGAGATGACGCTCTCGGTGCTGCGGGCGTTCCATATTCAGGCAGAGTGGTCCCCAGACGGAACCAGTCTGTTCGTGGCAGGAAACCAGCAATACATTCCCGCCAAGGTTACCGTGGAGAGTGACTGGTCACAGGCAGCCTTCTGGTACGCCGCCAACTTTCTGGACAGTGCCCTCTCCATTGAGGGACTGCGCTTCGACTCCGCCCAGGGGGACAAGGCCGTTGTGTCCCTGTGCAGCCAACTGGCCCAGAGCGGCGAGCTGAACCTGAACCTCTCCGACTGCCCCGATCTGGTCCCACCCCTGGCGGTGATGGCCGCGACCCGCAACGGCACTACCCGGTTTTTCAATGTGGCCCGGCTCCGGCTCAAGGAGAGCGACCGCCTGTCCACCACCGCCGCCATGGTCAACGCCCTGGGCGGTCGGGCGGAAGTCCTGCCTGACGCCCTGATATTCCACGGAGTACCCCAGCTCTCCGGCGGCATTGTGGACGGTGCCAACGATCACCGAATTGTCATGGCAGCCGCCATTGCCGCCACTGCCTGCTCAGGCCCGGTCACCATTTTGGGTGCCCAGGCCATTCAAAAGTCCTACCCCGCCTTTTTTGAAGAATTTCAACGTCTGGGAGGGATGCTTCATGTCCTCTGAATTTGGAAAACGGCTTCTCATCTCCGTCTTCGGCCAGTCTCACGGTAAAGCCATCGGCGTGACGATGGATGGTCTGCCCGCCGGGGAGCCCATTAACCTGGAAGAGCTGCAAGCCTTTCTCGACCGCCGCAGACCCGGTCAGGGCCCCCTGACCACTGCCCGCCGGGAAACTGACAGGCCCGAATTTCTCTCAGGTCTGGAAGACGGCATCACCTGCGGGGCTCCTTTGTGCGCTGTCATCCGGAATCAGGATCAGCACTCCGGAGACTATACCGGTCTGGATCGGACCCCCCGTCCGGGCCACGCCGACTTCACCGCCCACATCAAATGGAATGGCCACGCCGATATGCGGGGCGGTGGTCACTTCTCCGGACGACTCACTGCTCCCCTCTGCATCGCTGGCGGCATTGCCAAACAAATCCTGGCCCGCCGCGGAATCTTTGTTGGAGCCCATCTGGCTGCTGCAGCGGGAATTCCCGACACATCCTTTCCCCTGCTGCCCACCGCCGCCCTTTTTGAGGAAACGGCCCGCAAACCTTTCCCGGTGCTCAGTGACGACGCCGGGCAGGCCATGCAGGCAGCCATTCGCCAGGTCAGAGCAGATGGAGACTCCGTAGGCGGTATCATTGAGTGCGCCGCCATCGGCCTGCCCGCCGGTCTGGGTGACCCCATGTTTGACGGCATGGAAAATCGACTCTCCTCTGCCCTCTTCGGCATTCCAGCCGTCAAGGGGGTGGAGTTCGGCGCAGGATTTGCTGCTGCCTCCATGCGCGGGTCCCAACACAATGACCCGTTTTCTGTAATAAACCGTCAAATTTCTACAGCAAGTAATCACGCTGGCGGCATTTTGGGCGGCATTACCACCGGGATGCCCTTGGTGCTTCGGGTGGCAATAAAGCCAACGCCGTCCATTGCCCGGTGTCAGCAGACGGTGGACCTGAGCTCCAGCACCCCCGTTCAGTTGGAAGTCCGTGGACGCCATGACCCCTGCATCGCCCCCCGGGCCGTGCCGGTGGTGGAGGCCGTAACCGCCTCTGTTTTACTGGACGTTTTATTGGAGGGAAACCATGGAACTTTCTGAAATTCGCAAGCACATTGATGAAGTAGATGACCAGATGCTGGAGCTGTTTCTCCGACGCATGGACCTCTCCGAAGAGGTCGCCGCCTATAAAAGCGCCCACCACCTGCCTCTGCTGAATCGGCAGCGGGAGCGGGAGATCCTGGCCGACGTGGGTACCAAAGCAGGCGGCAAGGAGCGCTATGCCCACCGCCTCTTCTCCACCCTGTTCGAGCTGTCTCGGGCACGGCAGGCGGAGCTGATCTCCGCCCCCACCCACGTTCACGATCTTGTCACCGCCGCCCTGGCAGAGCAGCGGGAGGTATTCCCACAGACCGGACTGGTGGCCTGCCAGGGCACAGAGGGCGGTAACTCCCAGACAGCGGCTGACCGGCTTCTTCCCCGGGGCAATCTGGTCTATGTAAAGACTTTCCAGGCGGTAGTTTCCGCGGTAGAGTCCGGTCTCTGCAAGTGCGGCATCCTCCCCATTGAAAACAGTTCCAACGGCTCCGTTCGAGCCGTTTACGATCTGCTGCAAAGCCACCATCTCTTTATTGTCCGCTCCACCCGCCTGTGTATTCGCCATGAACTTCTGGCTCTGCCAGGTACCCGGATGGAGGACATCACCACCATCTATTCTCACGGACAGGCACTGGGGCAGTGCAGCAAATTCCTGGGCAATTTGGAACATGTCCAGCTGGTTCCCTGTGAAAATACGGCTGTCGCCGCCAAACGAGTAGCGGAGAGCCGCGATTCTCACGCTGCCGCCATTTCCTCACACCCCTGCACCGCACTATACGGGCTGGACTGCCTGTGCCAGGACATTCAGGACAGCGACAACAATTACACCCGCTTCATTTGCGTCACCCGGGACCCGGAAATCTACGCCGGTTCCGACCGCATCAGTCTGATCCTGGCTTGCGACAACAAGCCCGGTGCCCTCTATGAGATTCTTGCGAAGCTTGCAGCCCTTGGCATCAATATGACCAAGCTGGAATCCTGCCCTGTGACAGGCCGGAATTTTGAATTCATCTTCTTTCTGGAGCTGGAAGCCAATCTCCGTGCCCCTGGCGTTTTGCCCATGCTGGAGGAGTTGGAGCGAAGCTGCCAGAGCTTTCACTTCCTGGGCAGTTACAGCGAGGTGTGACATGGGAGAACTGATCTATGGTTTGCTGGGCCGCACCTTGGGGCACAGCTGGTCCGTCCCCATTCACACCGCTCTGGGCTGCCCCAACTACCGGCTCTACGAGCGGGAACCGGAGCAGCTGGAAGCCTTTTTGCGCCAGGAGACTCTGGGCGGAATCAACGTCACCATTCCCTACAAGCAGGCCGTGATGCCCTTGTGTGACGAGATAGACCCCTTAGCCATGTCCATTGGCAGTGTCAACACCATTGTCCGTCGCTGTGGAAAACTGTACGCCTGGAATACCGACGCCGCTGGCTTCTGCCGTATGGCAGAGCGGGCCGGCATTGACTTTTGTGGAAAAAAAGCAGTAATCCTGGGCAGCGGCGGTGCCTCCCTGACGGTGCAGGCCATGGCACGGCAGCTGGGGGCGCGGGAGATCGTGGTGGTATCCCGCACCGGTGAGGACCACTATGGCAATCTCTTTCGCCACGCTGATGCAGACATTATAGTGAATACCACACCGGTGGGAATGTTTCCACACAACGGGGAGAAACTTGTGGACTTGACCCAATTTCCCCGCTGCTCCGGCGTACTGGATCTCATTTACAATCCCCGGCGGACGGCGCTGGTCCTACAGGCGAAAGCGCTGGGTATTCCCTGTTCCGATGGACTCCCCATGCTGGTGGAGCAGGCCGTGGCCGCAGAAGAGTATTTTTTCCACACAACCATTCAAAATGGGGCCGCAGACGCCATCTTGCGCCAGCTCCGCCAGCAAACCACCAACATTGTTCTCATCGGTATGCCCGGCTGTGGAAAAACCACCGTAGGCCATCTGCTCGCCGGCCTCACCGGCCGGGAGCCTATTGACATTGACGACGAGATACAGCGCCACACCGGACGCACCATCCCGGAGATTTTTTCCACAGAGGGGGAATCCTTTTTCCGGGCGTTGGAACACCGGGAGTTGGCGGAGGCGGGTAAGAAAACTGGTAAGTTGATTCTCACCGGGGGCGGTGCTGTCAAGGACCCGCGAAACGAAGCCCTTCTGCGGCAGAACAGCCGTATTTACCAACTGGACCGTCGGCTGGAGCTGCTGACCACACAGGGACGCCCTCTGTCCCAGGCCTCCGGTGTGGAGGCTCTGTGGGCAGCGCGGGAACCGCTGTACCGGCAGTTCCGAGATATTTTGATTGACAACAACGGCCGGGCGGAGGACGCCGCCCAGGTTATTTGGAGGGATTTTTGTGAACATTCTGGTGATTAACGGCCCCAACATGAATATGCTGGGCATCCGGCAGCCGGAAATCTATGGCACCGCCACCTATCAGGATCTGCTGGACCTGATCTCCGCCGAGGCGGCTCGCCTGGGCGTCACCGTCTCCTTTTTCCAGTCCAATCACGAGGGGGCACTGGTGGATGCCATCCAGCAGGCCTACTTCGACAAGACAGACGGCATCATCATAAACCCTGCCGCCTACACCCATACCAGCGTGGCTCTGCTGGACGCTGTGAAAGCGGCAGGCATTCCCACGGTAGAGGTCCACATCTCCAACCCAGACAGCCGGGAGGATTTCCGCCGCGTGTCCTATATCCGCTCCGCCTGTACTGCCACTATCAAGGGCTGTGGGTTCCAGGGCTACCTGGATGCGCTGCATCTCCTGTGCGGCAACGCATCCGAATAAGCACAATAAGCATGGAAAAAAGGCCTGTACGAATTCGTACAGGCCTTTTTCAGCTCAGGATAAGGAGCGCGGACCGCTGTGACGATTCCGCCGCCACACGGTCATAATGCGAGCCATAGAGCTCACCAGCGAGCAGCCCACTGCCATGGCACCCGCAGAGGCCGCCGTCTCCAGGCCTTTGCGGACAAAAAGCTGCATATCACTGTTGATGAGAGCCTCCATCGTGTAGTACATACCGCCGCCCGGCACCAGCGGAATGATTCCAACGATGAGAAAAATGGTGGCAGGGGCCTTAAAAATACGGGCCAGCAGCTCTGCCAATGCTGCCACCACAATGGTTGCCGCAAAAAAACGGGGCACAATGCGGCAGTCCTCCATCAGAAGATACACCAGCCAACCGGCCATGCCGGTCAGGGCACCACTGAACAAATACTTCCAGTTGTGAAGTTCAAAAATAATACCAAAGGACACACAGGCCAAAGCCGCGTAAAAACAGGGCATCACAAATCTCATGTCTGCCCCCTTACAACAGCCAGCCTACCAGCACACGAGAGCTGGTGATGGTCATGGCAACACCGATGGAAATTCCCATTGCAACAATCAGAACCTCTGCAAAACGGGTCAGAGCCGTCAGAAAATCACCTGCAAGCACGTCCCGCATCACATTGGTAATCGCAATTCCAGGCACCAGCAGCATGATGGTTCCAATAATAATTTTGTCCACATGCACTCCCGCACCCACCACGGAAAGCGCCACCGGCGGGATCGCCAGAAGCAGGCTGGTGATCAGATTGGTGAAAAAAATATTGGCCAGGACCCGGTTCATAAAGGCGACCATCTTCTGCACGATCAGGCCGCAGGAAAACGCCACCAGCGCATCCAGCAGGGTGCCGCCCCAGAATAGTGTGAAAAAAAATGCCACCAATCCATGGGTCAGAAAGTTTACCAACGGTGTGTGCAGCGGCTCTTCCATAATGGCCGCAAATCTTCTCTCTGCCTCATCCAGGTCTGGTGTTTCCCGACACAAGTCCCGGCATAGGGCGTTGAGCAGATACAGTCTGCGCAGATTCAGGGAAGATGTGCGGACACGGGCCATTTTGGTGTAATTCCGCTCCTCTCCAGGGATATTGAGCATAACGAGGGCCGGAATGGCAAATACCTCCGACTCCACGCACCCATAAGCGGCCAGGAGAAACTGCATGGATTCCTCCACGCGGTAGATCTCCGCGCCGTTTTGCATCAGCTGTCTCCCCATTTCACAGCTGAAGTTCAGTAATCTCTCCATCTCCACACCAAATTCTCCCGGTTATGTCTTGCCGTGGATCTCCGCGCCACACTTGGGACAGGTGATGACCACCTTTCCCTTCCCCACCGGAACCCGGCAGATCGTCTTACAGTTTTTGCAGGTAAAGTACTTGTGCTCCGTATCAGCACGGCGGGCCTTGGCGCTGCTCCAGCTGCTTTTGCTGCGCCAGACCCAGTTGACATACTTCTGGTTCTCCTCCCGGCGCCTGCCCAGATTTTTGGAGAACATCCGGAACAGGGACCACAGCATCCCCGCCAGAGCCAGATAATACAGCAGCGAGCCTGCCACCCGGTGGCGCCGGAGCAACATGACTGAAAGCAGATACACCAGCATCGAACCCCAGACCGTTGTCATACCCAGTTTGTCCATTCCATTGCGGCCATACATGAACCGTGCAAATGAATTTGTGATCCTGTGGAAAATTCCCATAAGCTTGTCAGGCTCCTTTTGGGCAGGGTTCCTCCCCGCCGGATTTGATTTCATCTTTTTGTCCACCCAGATTTGCGGCGGAACTTTCCGCCATACGAAAAGCACCGCCTTTAAGATATGTATAGTGTACTAGGATTTTCTGATTCAGGCAACCTCTTTATTGGTTAATTTACAGAAAAGTCATTTATTTTTTCTGGTACAGGTGATATACTAGCAAGTTGTTAAAATATACTAAGGAAGTGCTGCTACCATGGCAAAGAAACAGTTCAAGGCAGAATCCAAACGCCTGCTGGATTTGATGATTAATTCCATCTATACCCATAAGGAAATTTTTCTCCGTGAGATCATCTCTAACGCCAGTGACGCCTGCGATAAGCTCTGCTATCAGGCTCTGACGGATGATTCTGTGGGGCTCACCCGCAAGGATTTCCAGATTCAGCTCTCTGTGGACAAGGACGCACGGACCATCACCGTCTCCGATAACGGCATTGGAATGGACAAGGACGATCTGGAAAACAACCTGGGCGTCATCGCCTCCTCCGGTTCCTACCGCTTCAAACAGGAAGTGGGCAGCGACACCAAGGACACTGACGTGATCGGTCAGTTTGGCGTGGGCTTCTACTCGGCCTTTATGATTGCCGACCACATCACGGTCATTACCAGAAAGTATGGTCAGGAGGGAGCCTTCCAGTGGGAGTCCTCCGGCGCTGACGGCTACACCATCACTGACGCTGTCCGGGACCATGCCGGTTCCGACATCATCATGCACGTCAAGGAAGACACCGATGATGAGAAGTTCAGCGAATTTCTGGAACCCTGGCGTTTGCAGGAGCTGGTGCGCAAGTACTCCGACTATATCCGCTTCCCCATCCGCATGGAGGTCAGCAAGACCCGCAGGAAGGAGGGTTCTCCTGACGACAAGCCCGAGTACGAGACCTATCAGGAAGTGGAGACTCTCAACTCCATGGTGCCCATCTGGCAGCGCCGCAAGTCCGACGTCAAGCCTGAGGAGTACAACAAGTTCTACCGGGACAAGTTCCACGACTATCAGGACCCCCAGCGGGTCATCGCCGTGTCCGCTGAGGGCACCGTCACCTACAAGGCCCTGCTGTTCATCCCAGGCGCTACCCCCTTTGACTACTACACCAAGGAATACGAAAAAGGGCTCCAGCTCTACTCCAACGGCGTTCTCATCATGGATAAGTGCGCAGACCTCCTGCCTGAGCACTTCCGCTTTGTCCGCGGCGTGGTGGATTCCCCCGACCTGAGCCTGAACATCTCCCGTGAGCTTCTGCAGCACGACCGCCAGCTGAAGGTCATCGCCTCCAATCTGGAAAAGAAGATCAAGGCCGAGCTTGCCAAGATGCTCAAGGACGACCGGGATGAGTATGACACCTTCTGGAAAAACTTCGGCCGCCAGATCAAGTATGGCGTGGTGGGAGAGTACGGTGCGCACAAGGACATGCTGCAGGATCTGCTGCTATTCTACTCCTCCACGGAGAAGAAGAACGTCACCCTCAGTGAGTACGTCTCCCGCATGAAGGAGGACCAGAAGTACATCTATTTCGCCGCGGGCGAGTCCTTTGATAAGATCGACAAGCTCCCCCAGACTGAAACCCTCAAGGACAGCGGCACCGAGATTCTCTACTTTACGGAAGAAGTGGACGAGTTCTGTGCCCAGATGATCCATGAATACGAGGGGAAGGAACTGCGTTCCGTCCTGGATCAGGAGATTGAGGAGGGTGCCGAAAAGAAGGCCGAAGAGGCCGGTGACGCCCACAAGGCTGCCTTTGATCTGGTGAAGGAGGCTCTGGGCGACGCCGTCAAGGAGGTAAAGGCCTCTGCCCGTCTGAAGTCTCACCCCGTCTGTCTCACCGCCGGTGAGGGTCTCAGTTTTGAGATGGAGAAATACTTTCAGGCCGTCCAGCCCGATTCCGGCATTAAGGCCGACCGCATTCTGGAGCTGAATGTGGAGCATCCTGCCTTCCAGGCCCTGGAGACCGCCGTTACCGCCGATCCCGAGAAAGCCAAAAAGTACGCCACCCTGCTCTACAATCAGGCCCTGCTGATTGCGGGTCTGCCCCTGGAGGACCCCTCTGCCTACACAGATCTGGTGTGTGAACTGATGAAGTAAGAGGAACAGCCCCTGAATCAGCTGCGCGCCCTGCTGTCCAAAACTGGACAGCAGGGCGCGCTTTTAACAGGTTCTGTCAATGAACAAGGCCGCCCGCACTGCGGACGGCCTTGCTGCGTTTACAGATGATGTTCTCTCAGGAGTTTTTTTGCCATGTCCCACAACTCATCGCTGACGTTCTGGACAACGACCACCTTCTGCACCAGATCCGGCAGTGCCTTCACCAGCTCCGCCTCGATGACGGTCTCGTTGGTCAGGTCCGCCGAGGGACATCCGGCGCACTGGCCCAGCATCTTCACATACAGCACACCATTTTCATAGTGGTCGACTTCCACAGTACCGCCGTGGCTGCGGAGCATAGGCCGGACCTTCTCGTCCAGCACAGCTTCGATTTTTTTCATTTCTTCGTTCATCTCAGTTCCTCCTCTGCCGCTTTGGCTGCGGCAATCTCCTCCCGGAGCCGATGCCGGGTATCATCAAACAATAGATCCCGGTTGTGTCGGAAATAGGCATCACAGCCAAATTCCTCCACAAACCACGAGGTATTATAGCCTGCTGTGATCTCCGTGACGAAGATCACCAGCTCCTGGCCCTGGCCCACAGCCGCTTCCAGGAATCGGAAGGCATTGTCAAAGCAGCGTCCGGTGTCATCTCCCAGCGTCTGCCGCTTTTCCACTTCCTCTCTAAACCAGGTCCGTACCCGATCCATGGCCGTCTCAGCGTTGGTAATTTCCTCCGCCGTCAGACGCTGCCGGTAGTCCTCCAGCACCTGAATCTCCCGCTGAGCCCGGCTGCGGGCCTCCTTTCCCTGATGGCCTGCCTCTTTCGCCTGCTTCAGGGCCTCCCGCCGCTGCCAGAGCAGCAGCTTCAAAACCTGATCCGGCGTCTGATCAACAATTTTCTCCTTGAATGTGGTAAGTGCTCCGTGAAGGGCAGCGGTCAGCTCATCCTGATACCGGGTATTCCGGGCCATCTCGTTGAGGCGGGAGAGCAGCAATCCCATAACCGACAGCTTCTCATCAAAAGGGGCCGCTCCCAGCTCCGAGGCATTCACCGCCTGCCAGGTACCCTGAAGCACCTCCTCCACATGATAGGTTCTCTGGTACTTGTAGTAGAGTTCCAGATAGTTGGCAAAGTCCTTGGCAATGCGGGGCATCTGCAAATATTGGCCAACCACGTCCCGGTCCACCCGCAGGCCAAGCCTCTCATAGGCATAGATCATCTCGCTCAGGTCTTCCCAGCCGCGGGCGGTTACGAACTGGATGCCATCCACCGTGGTCTCCACCCGGTAGAAATCCTCCTTGCGGATATCCAGATAGGAAATCACCGCGCCGTGGAGGCCGCTGCGGAGTGCGTATTCCTTCCACACAGAGAAGTCCTCCGTGACGTCGATTCTCTTCACCCGGTCCAGCGTCACCACATCGAACTCCCGCACGGAGCGGTTGTATTCCGGCGGGTTGCCAGCCGCCACAATCAGCCAGCCCTCTGGCAGACGCTGGTTGCCGAAGGTCTTGCACTGTAAGAATTGCAGCATCATGGGGGCAAGTGTCTCGGACACGCAGTTGATCTCGTCCAGAAAGAGGATGCCCTCCTTCTTGCCGGTGCTCTCCATCAGATGGTACACAGCGCCCAGGATTTCGCTCATGGTGTACTCCGTGACGGAGAACTCCTCTCCGCCATAGGTTCGCTTCTCGATAAAGGGCAGGCCCATGGCACTCTGGCGCGTGTGGTGGGTAATGGTGTAGGACACCAGCCCCACCCCGGTCTCGGCAGCAATCTGCTCCATGATCTGGGTCTTGCCAATGCCCGGCGGGCCCATCAGCAGTACGGGCCGCTGCCGCACAGAGGGAATGAGATAGTTCCCCAGCTCATCACGGGTCAGATAGGCCCGCAAGGTGTTGGTAATCTCCTGTTTTGCCTGTTTGATGTTCATAATCGTCTCCTGTATTACAGCTGGGGCAGCTCGTCCCAGTCGATCTCGTCGTCCAGCTCCGGTGTCTCCCGGATGGCTTTTTCCAGATCCGGCAGTTCCAGCACCAGCCGGATCGCCCAGGGAGGCACCTGTACCGAGGCGGGCGGCTGACGCAGCATGACAAAGGCCGTCTCATAAGGCGGACGCTTCATGGGGTAGCGGCCCATGCCGTCGGTAAAGTAAATGAGGCCCCGCAGTCGGGTAAAGGCCCCCTGACTCTGTAACTCCGCCACGTGGGCAAACACAGGCCGAAAATCCGTTGCGCTGCCGCCAATAAGCTGAAACTCCTCCATATATCCCCTCAACTCCTCCAAATCACGGATGACCGTATCAGAGCGAACCTGATCGTCGCATTGGAGGATGCGAATATTCACCTTCCGGGTGAAGGTCTCCGTGCTCCGTAAAATGGCATAGGTACAGGCCAGGAACTGTCGAACCAGCTCGCCGGAGGTGGACATGGAGGTATCCACAGCGATGACGAAGTCCTCAATCCGCTTCTCCTCTTTGGTCTCGGTAGGCTCAATCAGGGGCATATTTCCATATACCTGAAGACCATAGGTATAAAAAATGGGGTCAAACGCATCCCCATCCACCTCCAGCACCTCCCGGGGCACCGCAAAGCGGCGGAGAAAAGCACGGTAATCCACATCGTCCCGAACTGCCACCCGAATCTGTTCCAGCACTGCCTCGCCGCCGCTGCCCCGACCGTCTGAGTGCGTTTCCAATCGGGTGCGGCTCCTGTCCGCAATGTCCTTCCATCGCTGATCCTGCTGCTGGCGGCTCTCGTCGTCCTGCTGCTCCATATCCCAGAGGCCGTGATCATCCGCCAGAAAAGCCCGCTGCAGCTGGGCGCGCTGGTACTCAGGCAGATTGGCCCGCAGCAAATGACGGTAAATGCCCTCTGCCGTCAGTACCGGCATATCCGCCCGGCACTCCCCGTAAAACTTCTGTCGAACGGGCGAGGAACCGCCCTCCAGACAGGGTTCATCCAGTTCATCCAGAATGCTCTCCACCGCCACGTCACAGGCAAGGTCCCACAGCTCTGACACCTTTCCACGTTTCTTCCCCAGATGCCGCAGCATACAATGAAGCACGATGTGGAGATAGATCCGGTTGATAAAGGTCCGGCTGCGGAGATACCGCTCGGCCAGATATGCCCCGTCATAGTAAAGCATCGTGCCGTCAGTGGCAACAGAAAGTGTCTTTCCGCTGCCGGGTTGGGGCGTCAGCCCACAGAGGGCCACATCCAGATACGGCAGATGCAGATAGAGTTCGTTGCGGGTCTCATACAGGATCTCGCCGCCAATGGCGGTGAGATCCCGGGGCTGCCGCTCCATAGGCCGTCCCCCTTTCTTCAGAGATCAAAGGTCTTTTTCCGGCAAAACCGGTGGTTATTGGCTTCCAGCAGCACCGCCAGCACCTCCGCGGCCCCCTGTTCCCGGGCGGCCGCACAGGCAGCGGAAAGCTCCTCCCGGTCCGGCTCCGTCCATTTGAGCAGCTGGGCAACACTGGAGGCATCCTCCTGCTCCACCAGCCATTGAAGTGTCTCTCCCGCATGAGCGCGGAGATAATTCTGATACCCCAGCTCTGCCTCCTCCCCCAGCTCAACCGGATAATGCAGCCGGTTCCAGGCCAGTGCCAGCGCTGTGGCGTCCTCATGGTCCATGGCAAGATACCCGTCCCAAAGGGCATCATAGTCCTGAAAGTGGAACCGCTTTTGCCGGAAGCAGTGATGGTAGGGGTAGCCCGCCCCCTGAATGTTGTAGTCGAAGTGGTGGGCGGGACAGTTTTCCTCGTAAATCTCCACATACTCCGGGAAAATCAGCCGGGCCCGGCCCCCGGGGCCGTCGACAGTGACATCCAGTTCCCGGGACAGCTCGTCCGCAAAATAGGCCAGGGTATCCCCCTGGGTACTGCCCCAGGTCAGATGCAGACGCATTAGGCTGCGGCAGTTCATCAGCACTCCGCCGCCCCAGAAGACAACCCCGTCCGTCAAATGCAGGGTGTGGAGAGAGCGGCAGTTCAGCAGGGCATAATCCTCCACCCGGCGCAGGGCAGCAGGCAGTGTCAATTCCTCCAATGCCCCGTTATCCCAATCGTCCCCGCCCCGGCCGCAGGTGATTTCCACCATCTCTCCCGGTTCCGGGACCGCGGTGGGGCAGAGTGCCCGGGGGCCCAGCGCTGTCACCGGCAGGCCAAAGAGTGTCTCTGGCAGCGCCGCTTTCCGGTCACAGGTGCACGCTCGCAGGATCGTGATGCCATCCGTCTCCCGCCGAATGATCAGTCGCCAGTTGGAAACACCGCTGAATTGCTCCATATCTGCCCTCCTCACATATAAAATTTCATGATAGAGTATACCACGAACCAGCTTTAGAATAAAGAAAAACCGACGGTCCGGATGGACCGTCGGTTTGGCGTACAGAATTGGCACTGACGCTTAGCCCCACAGAGCAGACAGCATGGGAATGACCTGCTTCTTTCGGGACATGATCTTGGGCAGGAAGATGTGGTTGTCCTCTCCCCGAACATTAAAGGCCTGACGGATGTCTTCCTCATCCCCTACAAAGAGCAGCTGAGATCCTTCCAGCAGCACGTCGGTAATCATGAGTATCACGGCGTTGAGTTTGCCCTTTTTGCGGACATTGGCCATGACTTCCAGGAACTCCTCCTGCCGCTCCAGCAGCTTGCCGGACTCCATGCAGGTAATCTGGCTAACCGCCAAATCGTGTCCGGCGATATGGAATTCCTTATAGTCGGTGAACAGCATATCCTCTACCCCTTTGGCATTGCTGAAGGCAGCGGAGAAAATGCTCTGTCCCAGGTCATCCAGAGAGACGTTGGCAATTCGGGCCATGCGTTTGGCCACGTCAATATCCCGCTGGGTGCAGGTGGGAGACTTGAACATGACCGTGTCGGAGACAATAGCGGATGCCATCAGTCCAGCCATTTTGGCGGTGGGCATCAGGCCCTTCTCCTGGTACATCCCAGCCACAATGGTAGTAGTGCTGCCCACGGGCTCGTTCCGGACATAGATGGGGTTTTTGGTCTGAATATCAGCCAGACGGTGGTGGTCCACAATTTCCAGAATGTCCGCCTGATCCAGACCGGCCACAGACTGTGCCTTCTCATTGTGGTCCATCAGAACCACCCGCTTACGGCGGGGGCGCAGCAGATGGAAGCGGGACAGGGTGCCCACAACCTTCTCGTTCTCGTCCAGAATGGGGTATGCGCGGAAGCGACTCTCCAGCACGGTATTGCTCACGTCATCGATGTAGTCATCCAGGTGGAAGGCCACCAGATCCTTGCTATTGCAGATCGTCGAAATGGGCAGCGCGTGACAGATCAGACGCATCGCCTGGTAGGCGTCGTAGGGGGTGGAAATGATGCAGGTGTCGGTGCCCATCTCCAGCATATCCTGGCTGACCTCGGCCTGGCAGACGATGATGCAGTTGACCTTCAGATCCAGAGCGCGGCGAATCATATCCGGCTGGTCACCACAGACCACGATGCTGTCCTGGCAGGAGAACATCAGGTGCTCCCGGCAGACCGGCAGGGCCACGGTAATCTGGCCGCTGATGACGTCCCGCACACCGCCGTCGGGGTTTAGCAGTTTCCCTTCCAGCACCGACAGCAGGTTGAAAACAGGAATCTCCCCCATCTGAGGATTGCGGACGGAGGTCATATCATAGTTGGCCACGTCACCCGCGGAGAGCATACCATACAGGGTGCCATCCTCATTGGCAACGGGCAGAACGGAGATCTTATCCGCCTGCATGGCCTGCCAGGCGCGGCTGATCGTTGCGGCGGCAGACAGGGTAGGCGGCGTATCGAAATTCAGGTCCCGGACCTGGGTCCGCACATCATTAATGAGCATGGGGGGCTCAAATCCAAAGCGATCCAGGACAGACTGCGTCTCGTCGCTGATCTGGCCCAGACGCGCAGCCTTATACTGCCGGTCTCCCAGCGCGTTTTTCAGCGCTGCATATGCCATGGACGAAACAATGGAGTCCGTGTCCGGATTGCGGTGTCCGGTAATATAGACAGTATCCATAAACAAGCGTATCCTCCCAATGTAATGCATTTCTTGTTGCATCTATTATGCAGGAATCTCTTCCTGATTGTCAACGGAACTTCTGTGAAACCAGCAGCCGCGGAATCGGTTACGTGGGAAGTTCCTCAGTATTTTTCCACAAATTGCAGTGTAATTGACCGGTTTTTTTACGCAAAGGTCCTTTTTCTACACATCCCGGATCAGAGAACCAGCAGTTCCTTAGGAGCCTTTGTCAAATTGACGCAGCCCTCCTCGGTGACGCAGAGCACGTCCTCAATGCGCACGCCCAGGCGGCCCGGCAGATAAATTCCAGGCTCTGCGGATATCACCGCGCCCACCGGCAGCGGCTGGTCGTTGCCAGGGGTAGCGCCGGGTGCCTCATGAATCTCCACGCCTACGCCGTGGCCGAAGCTGTGACCGAAGTATGGGCCGTAACCGGCCTCCTCAATCACCTGCCGGGCGGCTCCGTCGACAGCCTTGCCGGTAACACCGGCCCTTACAGCATCAATGCCCGCCAGCTGGGCCCGCAGCACTGTGTGATAGATCTGCGCCATCTCGTCACTAGGGGTACCTACCGCCACCGTCCGGGTCATATCGGAGCAGTAGCCGTGGTAGATGCAGCCAAAGTCCATGGTGACAAACTCTCCGCGCACAATCCGCTTCTCCGAGGGAACGCCGTGGGGCAGGCTTCCGTTGGGACCAGACACCACAATGGGATCAAAGGACATATCTTCTGCGCCGAAGTGAAGCATCAGATATTGGAGCCGGGCAGCAATCTCCTTTTCCGTGACGCCCGGCCGGATCTCTGTCACAATCACCTCCAGGGCCTGCTCCGCAATCCGCTGGGCAGCGATCATGGTCTCCACTTCCTCACGCTGCTTCGCCTGCCGCAGCGAGGTCATCAGGTCCGTGGCGGGCACCAGCTCACAGGGCAGATTTTTTGCATAAACACCGTGGTCACGGACAGTCATTTCCGCATCTTCAAAGCCCAGCCTTTGAATGTGGTGCCTGCGCACAGCCTCCGCCAGTACCACTGCGTAGCTGCGGCCCAGCCCCACCTCCTCCATAGTGGCGTTCCGGATCACCCGGGATGCTGCCTCGGTATAGCGGGAGTCAGTGAGATAGTAGGTCTCCTGCGGCGTCACCAGCGCAACGCCGTCGGTCCCGCTGGAGTGGAACCCGGAGGCATAAAAGCGGTTGGCCTCACCGGTCAGCAGCATAGCATCCAGGCCGCGGGACTTGAGTGCTGCCGCCACCTCCGCAAAATGATTCATCAAAAGGACCTCCCCATTCCAAAAAATCGATAATAATCGTTCAAAAAATCAGTTTCAGGTGCCATCCACCTTTGTTTCAATATAACACCGGTTCGGAAGCCTGTCAATGAAATGGACGCCTGCAAGGCAAGAAAAGTCTACGAATCCTCCAATAATTCTATGCTGATTTTGTAAAGACTCACAATCTGCCTTTGGTCCTTTCCTGTTCTCCCCCTGCGGCGGGCCATGCAGTTTTACGGATTTTTCAAATTCCGGTTGACAAATTTCCTTCCGGTGCATATAATGCAACATAAATCAATCAACTCGAAAACCTGTGAGCAAGAGAAGTAGCTGACTCCAACCCTCTCTCAGCGAGCCGTGGACAGTGCAAGCACGGCAGAGCGTGTCTCGGTGAATGGCCTTGTGAGGGCAGAGCGAACGGCAGACGCCCAGTAGCCTCTGACGGGACCCGCACCCGTTACCCCGGCGGCACGTATGCTTGTACGTGAATCGAGCGGGCGCATTGCGCCAACTTGGGTGGTACCGCAGGATCAAAGTCTTGTCCCAATACTGGGACCGGACTTTTTATTTTTTTCAGGAGGCAATGACATGTATCTGACAAAACGATGGCGGCAGTGCCGCATACATCTTCATCTCTGACCTGCCGTCTGTGGGGCGGCGAACGGCCCTTCCATCACTTGATTTGAAAAAGGAGAACTTTTATGCAAAAGCTTGTATCCGTCGTCTCTCTGCTCTGTGCCATGATTCTTACCCTCACCGCCTGCGGCTCTTCTTCCGCTGCACCGCCTTCTGACGGCCTCCGCAAGATCGGAATTTCCCAATTCGCCCAGCATGCCTCTCTCGACAACTGCCTGTCTGGCTTTCTCCAGGGTCTGGAGCAGGCTGGTTTGCAGGAAGACGTGGATTTCGAAGTCCACATTCAAAATGCCAACAGCGATCCGGCCTTAGCCAGCCAGATCGGGCTCGGTTTCTCTGCCGAGGATGTAGACATGATGGTAGGCATTGCCACCCCCTCCGCTGTGGCCTGCTACGCTGCTGCCGAGGATAAGAACATCCCCGTGATCTTCACCGCCATCACCGACCCCGTTGGTGCAAAGCTGGACAATGGCAACATCACCGGTACTTCGGATGTGCTCCCAGTGGAGGCCCAGCTGCAGCTCATCCGCAAGCTTCAGCCCGATGCCGACTCCATCGGCCTGGTCTACACCATCAGCGAGCCCAATTCCGTCTATTCTGTGGGCATCTATGAGAGCCTGGCTCCCGCTTACGGCTTCACCCTGGACGCCATGGGCGTCAGCTCCCAGCCCGAGGTCTCCCAGGCAGTAGACACCCTGCTCTCTCACGGCGTAGACTGCATCACCAACATCACCGACAACAACGTCACCGGCGTGCTGCCCTCCACCCTGGAAAAGGCCTCTGACGCCGGCATCCCGGTCTATGGCTCCGAGGTGGAGCAGATCAGGCTGGGGTGCGTGGCCGGTGCCGGTCTGGACTACATCCAGCTTGGCATTCAGACCGGGCAAATGGCTGCTAAGATCTTGCGAGGGGAGAGCACCTGCGCCGACCTTCCCTATGAGATCATTGAACAGTATGAGCTGTACATCAACAGCAGCGCGCTGAAAAAACTGAACCTCACAGTGCCGGAGGAAATTCTTTCCGCCGCCACTGACACCAATGGATCAGAAAAGGAGCGATCATTTTGAAACTGATTACTTTCCGCTATGAGGGTACCGAACGCGTTGGCGTTCTGACCGCCGACGAGACCGCTGTGAAGCCTCTGCCCTATGCCGACATGAACACTCTGATCGAACGCTGCCCTCTGTCGGAGCTGTCCGCCGTGGCAGCGTCCGCCACAGAAGCACCCATTCCCATGACCCACGTCACTCTGCTGGCCCCCATCCCCCACCCCCGGCAGGACCTCATTTGCCTGGGCATGAACTATCAGGACCACCTGGACGAGGCCGCCCAGTATGATGCAGGTTTTTCCCTGGAAAAGCCTGAGGCCTCCTACTTCTCCAAGCGGGTTGGCCGGACTGTGGACCCAGATGGGATGATCCCCAGCCACCCAGGTCTGGTGGAACGGCTGGACTACGAGAACGAGCTGGCAGTCATTATCGGCAAACCCGCCCGGAACATCCGCAGCCAGGATGCCGCTGACTGCATCTTCGGTTATACCATTGTCAATGACGTCTCTGCCCGGGATGTCCAGACACAGCACAAGCAGTGGTTTTTTGGCAAAAGTCTGGATGGTTTTGCTCCCATGGGGCCCTGCATTTTGACAGCCGATGAGGTGGCATTCCCCCCTGCGCTCCGGATTTCCACCAGGGTCAATGGCGAGCTTCGTCAGAACTCCTGCACCGACCACTTTATCTACCCAATTGCGGATGTACTGGAAGAGCTCTCCTCCGGCATTACCCTGCTCCCAGGCACCATTCTCTCCACTGGCACACCCGCAGGCGTTGGCATGGGCTTTGACCCCCCTCGTTTCCTGCATCCGGGCGATGTCGTGGAGTGCACCATTGAGGGCATCGGCACGCTCACCAATACTGTGCAATAAGGAGGACTCCATGACCGACTTACTGGTCAGCACCCTGCTTCAGGGCCTCATCTACGCCATGGTCACCTATGGCGTCTATATCACCTACTCCATTCTGGACTTCCCCGATCTGGGGGTAGATGGCACCTTCCCCCTGGGGGCTGCCGTCACTGCCGTTTTACTGACACGGGGCGTCAATCCGTTTCTCACCCTGCCGGTCTCCATGGCTGCCGGCGCTTTGGCCGGACTTCTCACCGGCTTCATCCATGTGCACCTCAAGGTTCGGAACCTGCTGGCGGGCATCATCACCATGACCGCTCTGTTCTCCATCAACCTCCAGCTGGCCGGGTCCAGCCTTGCCATCGGCCGCGAGATCGACACTATCTTCACTGCTCCTGCCACTATGGCCCTCTTCGGCGGTCTGACCCTCACAGGCCGGAAGCTGGCAGTGACACTGGTGCTGGCCATCCTGGCGAAGCTGCTGCTGGACCTCTTCTTCCGCACCCGGGCTGGTCTGTTGCTGCGAGCCGCAGGTGATAACCCCACTCTGGTGGCCTCCCTGGGCAAAGACGTTGGGAACGTGAAGCTGGGCGGATTGATGCTCTCCAATGCACTGGTTGCCCTTGGCGGCAGTCTGGCGTGCCAGGAGCTGCGCAGCTTCTATGCCACCATGGGCACCGGCCAGCTGGTATACGGTCTGGCTGCGGTCATCATAGGCATATCCCTGCTGCGGTTCTACACCGGTCTTTTCCACACCTGCCGGACCTCCTCCCCGCTGGTCCGCTTCTTCTCCTCCCCCGCCGGAACCACAGCCGTGTTGGTGGGCAGCATTCTCTACAAGCTCTGCATCCAGGTTGTCCTGAGCATGGGCCTCCGGGCGGACCTTCTGAATCTGGCTACGGCCGGGCTGTTTCTTCTGGTACTAGTTCTCTCCGGCAGAAAGGGTGAGGCGATTATTCATGCTTGAACTGCGTCACATTACAAAAATCTACAACCCCGGCACCACCACTGAGCACTGCCTGTTTAAAGACTTCTCTTTGACCGTGCCAGACGGTCAGTTTGTCTCTATCGTGGGTGGCAACGGCAGCGGCAAGACCTCCCTGCTGAACCTGATCTGCGGTTCCATTGCCGCTGACAGCGGTGAGATCTGCATGGACAATCAGCCCATCACCGCTCTGCGGGAGCATCAGCGCTGTGCCGTCATTGGACGGGTCTATCAGGACTCCTCTGCCGGGACGGCCCCCCACCTGTCTGTTTTGGAAAATCTGTCTCTGGCCGACTGTAAGGGACAGCGTTTTGGCCTCCGCCGGGGCATCCGGAAAGAGCGAATTGATGACTACCGCAGAGAGCTGCGGAGCCTGGACCTGGGCCTGGAGGACAAGCTGGATGTTCCCATCGGTGCCCTCTCAGGTGGCCAGCGTCAGGCGATTTCTCTGCTGATGGCCACCATGACTCCCCTCCGTTTTCTAATTCTGGACGAACACACTGCTGCCCTGGACCCAAAGACCGCTGACATCATGATGGCTCTCACAGACAAGGTCGTGCGGGAAAAGAAACTCACCGCCATGATGGTGACCCACAACCTCCGCTATGCCGTAGAATACGGTGACCGCCTGCTGATGCTGGATCAGGGGCAGGTAGTTCTGGACCGGATCGGTGGCGAGAAGACAGCAACCACCGCGGAGTCAATTCTCTCCCACTTCCAGACGCTCTCCAGATAAGCGCATCTGACAAAGGCATCCGGCTGTTGGCCGGATGCCTTTTGCTTGTCAAAAAAGGTTGAGGTTTTACGGGCAGGGGGGCTTACCCCCTTGCACACATTCCCCGCTACTGATGATAATCAGCCTGTCCCGCAGTTTTGAGGCGGCCAGAGGTTTGGATGTGAGGATGAGGGCTAGCATTAAAAACGGCGTCCCGCAAAAGCAGGACGCCGAATTTGATATTCCTTTGCTGCAGGATGAAAAGTTGTCGTGTCTAAATTTTATAAATTAGACAGTAGCCTTCTTCTTGCCGGTGATGGCATCCATCAGAACAGCGATAGCACCGTCGCCAGTGACGTTGCAAGCGGTACCGAAGGAGTCCTGAGCGGTATACAGAGCGATCATCAGGCCCAGCATATCCTCGTTGAAGCCCAGCATGGACTCCAGAACACCCAGAGCAGCCATGACAGCGCCGCCGGGAACGCCAGGAGCGGCAACCATGGTGACGCCCAGCATCATGATGAAGGGGAACATCATGCTGAAGGTGGGGTGACCGCCGGTCATCATCATGACAGCCATAGAGCAGCTGGTCAGGGTGATGGTGGAACCGGACAGGTGAATGGTGGCGCACAGGGGGCAGACAAACTCAGCGATAGCATCGGTGACGTTGTTCTTCTTGGTGCACTCAGTGGTGACAGGAATGGTAGCTGCGGAGGACTGAGTACCGATAGCGGTTGCATAGGCGGGCAGCATATTCTTGATCAGGCCGAAGGGATTCTTCTTAGCAACAGAACCAGCGATGGTGTACTGGATGATCAGGATGACCCAGTGCAGAACAATGATGACGCCAAACACGGCAATGAAGGAAGAGAGCATCTTCATCATGGAGCCGGTGTAGGTAAGCTTGGCGAAAATACCATAGACGTGGAAGGGCAGCAGGGGGATGATGATGGAGCCGATCACCTTGTTGACAATGGCAGCGAAATCATCCACAGCGCTCTTGAGTGTGGTGGAGTGGCAGACAGCCATGCCCAGTCCAACCACGAAGGACAGAACCAGAGCGGTCATGACGCCCATCACAGGAGGCATAGGAGCTTCAAAGAAGGCGTTAGCAACACGGTCATCACCGATGACGCCGACGCTCTCCTTGATGAACATGGGGAACAGAACGGAGTCCACACAGAAAGCCAGGGTACCTGCCAGCAGTGTAGAACCATAGGCAATACCCACGGTCTCAGCCAGGGTCTTGCCGGCGCCGGTACCCAGGTCAGCAATACCAGGGGCAACGAAGCCAAAAATCATCAGAGGAATGATGAAGTTCAGGAACTCACCAAACACACCGTTGAAGGTTGCGCCCAGACGAATGACGACTTCACCAAACTTGCCCATCATGGGAGCGACAGAGCCGATGACGAGACCGAGTACGATCGCAATCAGCAGCTTGGGCAGCAGGCCCAACTTTTTCTTCTTTTCCATTTTTTCTTTGGTCCCCGGCCTTTCCTCTCCGAGGACCCCCTCCTTTGATATTATTACTTGCCGGATGGATTATTTCTCCAGCAAAGAATATCCTTTTTCACTCAGCGCGGTCTTGATGGCATCCACATGCTCTGCGTTCCGTGTCTCCATGGTCAGGGAAACGATGCATGCATTCACGCAGGATTCCTTGTCCTCACGGTTGTGGTGGACTCTCAGGATGTTTGCGCCGTTGTCACCAATGACCTGCAGCATCTGGTTCAGACTGCCGGGCTTATCGTCGATCAGGACGGAAACCTCAGCCAGACGACCGGATTTGGTCAGGCCGCGGGTAATGATGCGGTTGAGCGTGGTGACATCCACATTGCCGCCGGAGACGACGCAGACGGTCTTCTTGTCGGTGGTATCCACCTTGCCAAACATGCAGGCAGCAACGGGAGTTGCACCGGCGCCCTCGGCAATGGTCTTCTGCCCCTCCAGCAGGGCCAGGATGGCAGCAGCAATCTCGTCCTCCGTAACGGTGACGATATCATCCACATACTTCTGGCAAATGTCGAAAGTCATGCTGCCGGGAGTCAGCACATGAATGCCGTCGGCAATGGTGTTGCCGTCGGCCACAGTGGTGACCTTGCCGGCCTTGCGGGACTCATACATGGAAGCAACCTTTGCGGACTGAACACCGATCACCTTACATGCGGGCTTCAGGCTCTTAATGGCCATGGCAATGCCGCTGATCAGGCCGCCGCCGCCGATGGGACAGACAACCTGGTCCACCTCGGGCAGCTGCTCCAGGATCTCCAGGCCGATGGTGCCCTGACCGGCCATGACATACTCATCGTCAAAGGGATGCGCGAAAGTGTAGCCGTGCTCCTTGGTCAGACGCTCTGCCTCGCGGGCAGCGTCATCGTAAACGCCGGGAACCAACACCACCTCGGCGCCATAGTTCTTGGTAGCTTCCACCTTGCTGATGGGAGCGCCGGCAGGCATGCAGATGATGGACTTGATCCCAAGCTTCGTAGCGGAGAGGGCGATGCCCTGAGCGTGGTTGCCGGCAGAGCAGGCGATGACGCCCTTCGCAGCCTCACCAGGAGTCAGGGAGCGAATCTTGTTGTAAGCGCCGCGCAGCTTGAATGCACCAGTCAGCTGCAGGTTCTCTGCCTTGATGTACAGATTCTCGCCAATCTTGGGTGCGCTTTCCAGGGGAGTGCGCCGTGCGATCCCGCGTAGGGCAGCCTGCGCGTCCTGGATCATTTCCAATGTCAGCATGTTAAAAGACCTCCAAATCTCATTATCAGATGTCGTTCTCTTCTAAACGGCCTGACGGTTGAATTGGGTTTCGAAAGCCGTCTCCTACCGAAAACTTTTACGGCTGGTGACGGCTTTGCTGGAGCTTTATACGGCTGTCCGTGATACGAGGACAGGTATAAACCAATGCCCATTCATCATCTTCGATTATACAGTCTGGCATGTGTCAATACAATATACAAATCGCCCAAATGTAATACTGCAAAATACTGCCATTTGATGAAACGTCCACTCCATATGGACATTCCGCTGTCTATTGTGGTCACTTTGTCGATTTTTTTGTAGGTCTAGTCAAAAAGGAAGATACCGGAAATTTCCGGTATCTTCCCACTTGCATTCTTTCACACTGTGTGGACATTGTATCATCTGCGATCTGGCAGCAGCTGTAATTTCCCGGTGCATCGCGTCGTCCGCAGATCGATGAGTCGCTGGTTGGAGCTTCCACGGAAACGAAGCGTAATATCCTTCAGCTCCTCCACAAATCGGCCATCCACCAGAACATCCAGCAAAGAGAGCATTTCATCCGTCACCTCACAGCGGGGATAACTCCCCTCTGTGAGCAGTGTCTCATAGGTAAAGCCGGTAAAACCCCAGATGTCCTTCTGTGGCAGCTCCCGCCGGACACGACGCAGCAACTGCACCAGCCGCCGCTGGTTCTCCGGTTCAAACGGCTCACCGCCCAGCAGCGTCAACCCGTTAATATGCGTGGGTTTCAACAGTTCCAGAATGGAAGTTTCCGTCTCTTCCGTGAAGGGCTTGCCATAGTCAAAGGCCCAAGTCTGAGGCTGGAAACAGTTCTTGCAGCGGTTGGTGCAGCCGGAGACAAACAAAGTCACACGGACGCCTTCGCCGTTGGCGATATCACAGTTTTTGATCTCTCCGTAATACATAAGCGCCTTCTATTCCGCGATTTCTCACAGATGCATGACCCGGTCCCGGATCTCCTGGGTGCGGCCCTGATTCCAGAACTGCGTGCCAATATAACCGCAGGTGCGGCGGGCCACATTCATTTTATCCTGGTCCTCGTTGCCGCACTTGGGGCAGCGCCAGACCAGCTTGCCGTTCTCCTCCACGATCTGAATCTCGCCGTCAAAGCCGCACACCTGGCAGTAATCGCTCTTGGTGTTCAGCTCGGCATACATGATGTTATCGTAGATAAACTTCATCAGCTGCAACACAGCCTCCAGGTTGTTCTGCATATCAGGCACCTCCACATAGCTGATGGCGCCACCGGTGGAGAGGTGCTGAAATTTGGCCTCAAAGGCCAGTTTCTCAAAGGCGTTGATCTCCTCGGTCACATGGACGTGGTAGCTGTTGGTGATGTAGCCCTTGTCAGTGATGCCCTCAATGACACCAAACCGGCGCTGCAGGCACTTGGCAAACTTGTAGGTGGTGGATTCCAGCGGCGTACCATAGATGCCAAAGCCAATGCCAGTCTCCTGCTTCCAGCGGTTGCAGGCCTCGTTCATGTGCTCCATGACCTGCAGCGCAAAGGGAGTTGCGCTGGGATCGGTGTGGCTTTTGCCGGTCATGTACTTCACACACTCATAGAGGCCGGCATATCCCAGAGAAATGGTGGAGTAGCCCCCCACCAGCAGCTTGTCAATGGGCTCTCCTTTTTTCAGGCGGGCACAGGCTCCATACTGCCACAGGATGGGAGCCACGTCAGACAGCGTGCCCATCAGGCGGTTGTGCCGGCACATCAACGCGCGATAACACAGGTCCAAGCGCTCATCAAAGATCTTCCAGAACTTCTCCAGGTTGCCGCCGGAGGACAGCGCCACATCGGGCAGGTTCAGCGTCACCACGCCCTGATTGAAGCGGCCGTAGAACTGATACTCGCCCTTTTCATTCTTCCAGGGAGTTAAGCAGGACCGGCATCCCATGACGGGGAAGCAGTTGCCCTCCTTGAGCTCCTTCATCTTCTTCTCGGAGATATAATCGGGCACCATCCGCTTGGCAGTGCACTTGGCAGCCAGCTTGGTCAGATAGTAATAGGGGGAATCTTCATGGATGTTGTCCTCTTCCAGAACGTAAATCAACTTGGGAAATGCGGGGGTGATCCACACGCCATCCTCGTTCTTGACGCCCTGATAACGCTGGGACAACGTCTCCTCGATGATGAGGGCCAGGTCCTTGCGCTCCTGCTCGTTCTTCGCTTCGCCCAGATACATGAACACCGTCACAAAGGGAGCCTGTCCGTTGGTGGTCAGCAGGGTGAGCACCTGATACTGAATGGTCTGAACACCACGGCGGACCTCGTCCCGCAGGCGGGTCTCCACTAGTTCGGAAAACTTTTCAGGGGAGGGATGTGCGTCAATGGCGGCCATCTCCTGCTCCACCAGCTTGCGAATCTTCTTCCGGCTCACGTCCACAAAGGGGGCCAGATGGGCCAGAGAAATGGACTGGCCGCCGTACTGGTTAGATGCCACCTGTGCAATGATCTGGGTGGCGATATTGCAGGCAGTGGAAAAGCTGTGGGGACGCTCAATCATGGTGCCGGTGATGACGGTGCCATTTTGCAGCATATCCTCCAGATTCACCAGATCGCAGTTGTGCATATGCTGGGCATAGTAATCGGAGTCATGGAAGTGGATCAGGCCCTCCCGATGTGCCTCCACAATATCCTTGGGCAGCAGCAGGCGCTCGCTGATATCGCGGCTGACCTCACCGGCCATATAGTCCCGCTGCGTGGAGTTTACAACAGGGTTTTTGTTGGAGTTCTCCTGCTTGGCCTCCTCGTTGCAGCACTCAATCAGGCTCAGAATCTTCTCATCGGTGGTATTGCTTCTGCGGACCAGGGAACGGGTGTAGCGATAGGTGATGTAGCTCTTGGCCACTTCATAGGCACCGTGGGCCATGATCTGGTACTCCACCAGGTCCTGGATCTCTTCCACAGAGGGTGCACGGTTCATTTTTTCGCAGCTGAGTTCCACAAACTCAGCAATGCGATGGATCTGCATGGGAGTCATGCGGGCTTCCTCTTCAACACTGGCACTTGACTTGGTAATCGCTGCAATAATCTTTGCAATATCGAATGGCACCTCTGTGCCGTTGCGTTTGATGACGTTCATGGCTTCTCCCTTCATATTGTGTCCCGTGGAACTCCAGCGGGATATATCTTGTGTTTTTAGCTTCTATATCATATCGCTACAGCGTCGTTTATGCTGTAGCAAATGTCACATGCGCAAAAAGAACCGCCTGTTGGGCGGCTGATATTTATTATTTTGCCAAAATTCAGAGGGCCTGTCCATTGACGCTTCCACCCATTTTTCAGTCTGTATTTTGGACACATTTTGTGCATGCCAAATTCTGTCCTGTTTCTGCTGCAAATTTGGTCTCTTTTTACCGAAAAAAAGGCGTCCCTTTGAGTGGGACGCCTTTTTACACAGGTCAGATATAATTCAGGGGATTCTTGGTAACGCCGTGGTAGCGGACCTCAAAGTGGCAGTGGTTGCCGGTAGAATTGCCCGTAGACCCCACCTTTGCGATCTGCTGTCCCTTATAGACGTGTTGGCCCACAGATACCAGCAGCTTGCTGTTGTGCGCATAGAGGGTCTCGTAGCCCGTACCGTTGTGGTTGATGATCACCACGTAGCCATAGCCGCCCATCCAGCCTGCGTAGGTAACGGTGCCGCCATCGGAAGCGCACACGGCCGTGCCTCTGGGTGCGCCAATATCAATGCCCTTGTGATTTCTGGAGCCAATACCGCCGGGAGAGCTTCTGTGGCCGAATCTGGAGGTAATGCGTCCATTGACAGGCCAGCGGAAGGTTCCGGTGGGCGTCCAGGTGGGACGTGCCTTGGTACCCTGGAGCTGCTGCTCAGTAACAGGGTTCCGCAGGGTAACAGAGGACAGAACCGTGCGCTCCACCTCTTCGCCATTGACATAGGTGACATTGGCCACCACATCGGCAGCGCCGTATTCGCCAGGAGAAGTCACCTTATAGTCCCCCCGCCACATACTATCTGTGGGGGTGTACTCGATCTCATAGGGAATATCCTCGGTATAATGCTCCCGCTGCACCACCGTCATGGTCAGGTAGGGTACGGAAGCAGACAGCGTCAGAATTTCACCGATCTGCAGCTTATCAATGTCGTAGCCAGGGTTGAGTGCCAAAAGCTCCCGGGATGTGAGGCCATGTTTGTTGGCAATCTGAGACCAGGTGTCGCCCTTCTGGACGGTGTAGGTGACCTCAGCGCTCTTGGTGCTGTACAGAGTCTCGGCCAGGTAGCCAAGATTCATGATCTCATCGGTGGGAACATACTCTTCCCGGATCTCCACGTCCTCGGCAAAGGTGCAGGAAATGGTATCCTCGTTGATGGCAGCTGCCTGCAGCTGCTCCAGCAACTCCTCCAGAGCGCCCTCGTAGGTGGTGGCACCCAGCCGCTCACCATTAATATAAAGGGAATAGCCGTGGGTCACCAGACCGATCTCATCGGACAGTTCCTCCTCAAACGTCTGCTCATCGACCACGTCCTTACGGCGCAGCAGGCCGGTGGAGTAGTGGACCAGATCATCGTCAATGGTGAAGTTCTGGCCCAAGGTACGGGCAGTTACTTTCTCCAAAGAGGAGCGGATAACCTCGGCTTCCGCCTTGGAGGAAATAGCCGCCACTACCTCGCCGTCATAGCTCATTGTAGTGCCCACGGTATAGACAGAGAAGAAAATCGCCACAGACACCAGTGCGCAGGCACCGCCCACATAGGCCACAGGATGGATGCGGTGGTTTTCAAACCAGGTATGAATCCGGTGAGTGGAGTGGATGTTCCGCTTGCGGTGACCCAGCAGCTTCTCCCGCAGACGGGAGCCCGCCATGGGCAGCTGGCCCCAGACCAGCAGCAGCAGCTGTACCGGAAGTCGGTCAGACTCCGGGAAGTGGTCTGCCTGTTTCTCACGGGCCAGAGAATTCCAATGCAGCCGCATGCGTCTGATATTCCGCTGAAGCTTACGGAACACGCCTATGTCAGATCGGCGCATATCCGCTGAAGTCACTTTCTGTTCCTGAGAAACAGATGAGGACTCTTTCAAATCTTGTTTCATGATATCTCCTGTAATTCATTGCGTATGTCGCATTGCAAAATTGTTACAATTTGTTACCCTTTTCATAATACCCTGTTTGAGGTCCTGCGTCAATACATATTTCACCCCAAAAATGCGGGTTTTTTCGACAAATCGTTGAACTTTTCTCAACGTGCTCTGCCAGTTTCGCACATTCACCGAAAGAATTGGTAAAGGAACTGTGAATTTTGGTGCTGTTATTTTGTTTTTATGATTGACCAGGCCAAGCGTCCATGTCATAATAAATAAGAATGAAAACCCGCGCACTGAAGAAAAAATGGAGGAAATCAAAATGTTTGAGTTCTTGATTCAGAAGCTGAAGGCTCATCCCCGCAAGATCGTGTTTACCGAGGGTACTGATCCCCGTATTCTGGAGGCATCTGCCCGTCTGCTGTCCGGTACCTTCCTGACCCCTGTTCTGGTCGGCAATGCCGATGAGATCCAGGCCGCTGCCGAGGAGATTGGCTTTAACATCCGCGGTGCCGAGATCGTGGATCCCGAGAACTTCGCCGATATGGAGAAGATGGTCGCCGCTCTGGTAGAGCTGCGTAAGGGCAAGGTTGATGAGGCTAAGGCCCGTACCATGCTCAAGCAGGGCAACTACTTCGGCACCATGCTGGTGAAAATGGGCTACGCCGATTCCCTGTTGGGCGGCGCTACCTACTCTACCGCTGACACTGTCCGTCCCGCTCTGCAGATTATCAAGACCAAGCCCGGCAGCAAGATCGTTTCCTCCTGCTTCATTCTGGTTCGTCCCTCTGCTACCGGTGATCGTGAAGTCCTGGCCATGGCCGACTGCGCCATCAACATCAAGCCCAATGAGGACGAGCTGGCTGATATCGCCATTGAGACCGCAAAGACCGCTAAGGTCTTCGGCATCGATCCCAAGGTTGCTTTCCTGAGCTACTCTACCCTGGGCTCCGGCGCTGGTGAGGATGTGGACAAGATGCGCAACGCCTGTGCCAAGGCAAAGGCTGCCGCTCCTGACCTGGCCATCGACGGCGAGCTGCAGTTTGACGCTGCTGTCTCTCCCCGCGTGGCAAAGACCAAGTGCCCCGACTCCAACGTGGCCGGTCACGCCAACACCTTTGTGTTCCCCGACATCAACGCCGGCAACATCGGCTACAAGATCTGCCAGCGTATGGGTGGCTTTGATGCCTACGGCCCCATCCTGCAGGGTTTGAATGCACCCATCAACGACCTCTCCCGCGGCTGCAACGCCCAGGAGGTCTACTCCATGGCCATCATCACCGCTGGCCTGTGCGATGAGAAGCTGTAAGAGCCACACACTGCAACCTCTAAAAAAGGACGCCCACTTGGGCGTCCTTTTTTGCTATGCGCTTAAAAATTTCATAAAATCAGTGATGACAACTGATATTCCTTACTTCCGGCTCTCAGCAACTGCAACAGCCACAGCGACGGTAGCGCCGACCATGGGGTTGTTGCCCATGCCCAGGAAGCCCATCATCTCCACATGTGCGGGAACAGAGGAGGAACCTGCAAACTGAGCGTCAGAGTGCATACGGCCCATGGTATCGGTCATACCGTAGGAAGCAGGGCCTGCAGCCATATTATCGGGATGCAGTGTACGACCGGTACCGCCACCGGATGCGACGGAGAAGTACTTCTTGCCCTGCTCCACGCACTCTTTCTTATAGGTGCCGGCAACAGGATGCTGGAAGCGGGTGGGGTTGGTGGAGTTTCCAGTGATAGACACATCCACGCCCTCATGGTGCATAATGGCCACGCCCTCACGGACATCGTCGGAACCGAAGCAGCGGACGTTGGCACGCTCGCCCTCAGAATAGGGAATCTCCCGGACCACTTTCAGCTCACCGGTGTAGTAGTCAAACTGGGTCTGCACATAGGTGAAGCCATTAATGCGGCTGATGATCTGAGCAGCGTCCTTGCCCAGGCCGTTGAGGATAACACGCAGGGGCTCCTTACGGGCCTTGTTGGCATTACGGACAATGCCGATTGCGCCCTCAGCAGCAGCGAAGGACTCATGGCCGGCCAGGAAGGCAAAGCACTTGGTCTCATCGCGCAGCAGCATGGCACCCAGGTTGCCGTGGCCCAAACCCACCTTACGGTCGTCGGCGACGGAGCCGGGAATGCAGAATGCCTGCAGGCCAATACCGATGGCCTCAGCGGCATCAGCAGCCGTCTTTACACCCTTCTTCAAAGCGATGGCTGCGCCCACGCAGTACGCCCAGCAGGCATTTTCAAAGCAGATGGGCTGAATGCCCTTGACGATCTCGTAGGGGTCAAAACCGGCGGCCTTGCAGATCTCGCGGCACTCCTCCACGCTGGGAATTCCGTACTCAGCCAGGACGGAATTGATCTTTTCGATTCTTCTCTCGTAGCTTTCAAACAGAGCCATTGTCAACTCCTCCTTTTCTTATTCCTGGCGGGGGTCAATGTACTTGACCGCATTCTCGAACTGGCCGTAGTGACCCTTGGCGCTCTCCAGAGCCTCGTTGGCGTCCACGCCCTTCTTGATGGCATCCATCATCTTGCCCAGGTTGATAAACTCATAACCGATGATCTCGTTGTCCTGATTCAAAGCAATGCGGTTGCAGTAGCCCTCGGCCATCTCCAGGTAGCGGGGACCCTTCTCTTTGGTAGCGAACATGGTACCCACCTGAGTCCGCAAGCCCTTGCCCAGGTCCTCCAGAGAGGCTCCCACAGGCAGGCCTCCCTCAGAGAAAGCGGTCTGCGTACGGCCATAGACAATCTGCAGGAACAGCTCACGCATAGCAGTGTTGATGGCATCGCACACCAGGTCGGTGTTCAGAGCCTCCAGGAGGGTCTTGCCCACCAGGATTTCAGATGCCATAGCAGCGGAGTGTGTCATACCAGAGCAGCCGAGAGTCTCAATCAGAGCCTCTTCAATGATGCCGTCCTTCACGTTGAGGGTCAGCTTGCAGGCACCCTGCTGGGGTGCGCACCAGCCCACACCGTGGGTAAGGCCGGAGATATCCTTAATTTCCTTGGCCTGGACCCACTTGCCCTCTTCGGGAATGGGAGCGGGCCCATGATATGCGCCCTTAGCCACAGGACACATGTGCTGCACTTCAGTAGAATAGATCATGTTCGTGCAATCCTTTCATGAAAGATTTTCTCCAAGAAACGCAAAAAATTACGTTTTAATGTGGTTTTCGCAAATCATTATATCGGTAAACGATTACTATGTCAAGCAAAGAAGCGGCTTGTTCCCCCTTTCCGGCACCGTTAAAATTGACCAGATTTTCCTCTCGTTTTTGTCAGTTTTTACGCCTTCCCCTGTTTCATCAGAAAAAGCTCCGCCCATCCCTGAGACGAGCGGAGCTTTTTGTCAAAGGAGTCAGCTAAGGCACATCACAGCAGATTCATCAGGTTGAAGCTGAGGATCAGGCCGGAGAAGACGATGGAAACAGTGGAGCAAAGCTTGATCAAAATGTTCAGAGAGGGGCCGGAAGTATCTTTAAAAGGATCGCCCACAGTATCGCCCACAACAGCTGCTTTGTGGCAGTCAGAGCCCTTGCCACCGTGGTGACCGCCCTCGATGTACTTCTTTGCGTTATCCCATGCGCCGCCGGCGTTGGACATAAACACTGCCATTGCGAAACCGGTGACAGACACGCCGCCCAGCAGGCCCACCACGCCGATGGGGCCCAGAATCAGGCCGGTGAGCAGGGGCACCACAATTGCCAGCAGTGCGGGGGCAACCATTTCACGCAGAGCGCCCTTGGTACACAGAGCCACGCAGGCTGCGTAGTCAGGATCAGCCTTATACTCCATGATGCCGGGGATCTCCTTGAACTGACGGCGAACCTCCACCACGATGGACTGTGCCGCAGTCTGCACGGCACTCATGGTAAATGCAGAAAACACGAAGGTCAGCATCGCACCGATGAACAGGCCCACCAGCATCAGGGGATTGGTCAGGGACAGATCCAGGACCTCTTCGGTTTGGCTCTGGACAATGTCCACATAGGAAACCAGCAGAGCCAGAGCGGTCAGGGATGCAGAGCCGATGGCAAAGCCCTTGCCGGTGGCCGCGGTGGTGTTGCCCAGGGAGTCCAGGGCGTCGGTGCGGTCACGGACCTCTTCGGGCAGGCCGCTCATCTCGGCGATGCCGCCGGCGTTATCGGCCACGGGGCCGTATGCGTCAGTTGCCAGGGTGATGCCCAGCGTAGAGAGCATACCCACAGCGGTGATGCCGATGCCATACAGGCCCAGCTTGAAAGACTGGGCACCGCCGGCAGCGAAGAAGCTGACCAAAACAGCAGCAGCCACAATTAGGATAGAAGCCATGGTGGACTTCAGGCCCAGGGAGATGCCGCCAATGATGATGGTTGCGGAACCGGTCTCAGAGGCTGCTGCAAGCTTCTGAGTGGGCTTGTAGGTATCAGAGGTGTAGTACTCGGTAAAATAGCCGATGGCGCAGCCGCTGATGAGGCCGCAGAGGATTGCAACATAGACGCCCCAGCTGTGCAGAATCCAATAGGTCAGGGGCGCTGCCAGAATCGCAGACAGCAGCGCAGCGGTGTATGTGCCGGTACGCAGGCTCTTGAGCAGGGACTGCTGGGTAGCATCCTCCTTGGTCTTGACCAGGAAGGAGCCGATGATGGAGCAGGCAATGCCCACAACGCTCAGCAGCAGGGGCAGCAGCATACCGCGCCAGCCATAGCCGGCAATGGCCCCCAGGGAGAATGTTGCCAGGATGGACCCGACATAGGACTCGTACAGGTCGGCACCCATGCCGGCCACGTCACCCACGTTGTCGCCCACGTTATCAGCGATGGTGGCGGGGTTGCGGGGGTCATCCTCGGGAATACCAGCCTCGACCTTGCCAACCAGGTCAGCACCCACGTCAGCAGCCTTGGTGTAGATACCGCCGCCCACACGGGCAAACAGGGCCATGAAAGAGGCCCCCATGCCGTTCATGACGATGATGCTGCCCAGCATCTCCGGATCGTCAATGCCAAAGGCATAGCGCAGCAGGAAGAACCACATAGTAATATCCACCATGCCCAGTCCCACCACAGTGAAGCCCATGACGGAACCGGAGGAGAACGCCACTCGCAGGCCCTTGTTCAGGCTCTCATAGGCGGCCTGGGCAGTACGGGCATTGGAATTGGTTGCGATTCGCATACCAACGAAACCTGCCAGCATAGAGAAAATGCCGCCGGTCAGGAAGGCAAATGGGGTATAAATGGACAGCATCTTGCCGCTGGAGCCGAAGGCAATCACTGCCAGAAGGATGAAGACCACCACAAAAACCTTAAACACCGTGGTGTACTGCTGCTTCAGATAGGCATTCGCTCCCGCGCGAATGGAAGCGGCAATTTTCTGCATCCGCTCCGTACCCTCGGAATACGACATGACTTTCTTTGCCTGGATACACGCAAAAATGCCGGCGATCAGGGCGCCGACGAATCCGATCCAGAATAAATTATCCATTGTTTCCACTCCTTGTTGCTTATTGTTCTTGTTTGCTTTGGATCATTGTTATGATAGCACATTGCCAAGTATTTTCATATAACATTATACGTTATTTTTGCGCAACAAGATTAACTTTTACGTTTTTGCCAATTTCTTTTAGGTTTTCCAGTCATTTTTATCATGTTCGTCCGCATTATTTGCACAGTCGTCTTTCCATTTTCCTGTTTTTGCCGCAAAAAACCTTAAAAAAAACGAGATTACACCAGCAGTGTATCTCGCCTGACATCCAACTTCCGGATCTATTTGATTTTTGATCAGCTCACAGCAGGTCTTTGTGCCACAGGACGCGCAGCAGCCTTCCTCAGGAAATGCCGCCGCAGCATGCAGCACAGCCTCCTATAAAAAGAAAAGCCCACGCCGTCCGGGGCGTGGCTTCCACTTTTGTGAGTTCTTTTAAGATCTGTGTTATCGGTCGCTGACGTCCCAGGATGCATCAATAAAAATCATGTCATCCACATCGCCGAAGGCAACCCGGTTGCAATCTACCATTTGTACTCCTCCCTTCTTCTTGACTTCATGCACATTATAGCAGTGTAATTTTTGAGATGCAAGAGGATTTCTTCACATTTTACATAAAATTCATATTTATTTTGAGTAATATTCACGAATTCGTAACACTTTTCTTTTGGTTACGCGGTATATAATACATAGTATTAACTATTATGAGTGTGTATTACTTAGGAGGTAGATTCTGTGTCCGCAAAGGATTTACGCAATGAACTGATTTTGTCCCTGAAAGACGTCTATCATCTGAAAGCCTTTGCTTCCCTCGAGGATTTGCTGCAAGGAGAGTCCGTAGTGCTGCAATATCTGGCCGCACACCGGGGAGAAGTAATCTATCCCTCGGATCTGAGCCGGGAGCTGCGCCTTTCCCGTCCCCGGATCACCAGCACCCTCACATCTCTGCGGCACAAGGGCTGTGTGGAGATGCAGCACTCTCAGGACGATCGCCGCCGAATCCGAGTCACCATCACCCCGGACGGCCTGGCGCTGATTTTTGATAAGCTGGACGGCATGAACCAATATTTCGACCGGATGATCACAGGTCTTGGCAGCGAAGAGACGAAAGAACTGATCCGTCTCATCCGGCGCTGCGTGGAGGTAATGGCAGAATGAGCGAGGCATATGTCACCTTTGATGGCGTTTCCAAGGTCTACCAGACCGGTGATGTCAGCATTAAAGCCGTGGATCATATCTCCTTCTCCATTAAGAAAGGAGAATTTGTCGTGATTGTCGGTCCCTCCGGTGCCGGCAAAACCACCGTACTGAACATGCTGGGCGGCATGGACCCTGTCAGCAGCGGCACCATCACAGTGGACGGTGCCCTTGTCAGCGGCTATAACAGTCGCCAGCTCACCGCCTACCGCCGACATGACATCGGCTTCGTTTTTCAGTTCTATAACTTGGTGCAGAATCTGACCGCTCTGGAAAATGTGGAGCTGGCCGCCCAGATTTGCAAGGCCCCCATAGACGCCGTCACTGCCCTGACAGCGGTCGGTCTGGAAGCACGCATGAATAACTTTCCCGCCCAGCTCTCCGGCGGTGAGCAGCAGCGAGTAGCCATCGCCCGCGCCCTGGCCAAAAATCCAAAACTGCTGTTGTGCGATGAGCCCACCGGTGCGCTGGACTACCAGACCGGTAAGGCCATTTTGAAACTGCTGCAGGACACTTGCCGGATGAATGGCATGACCGTCATTGTCATTACTCACAACAGCGCCCTCACACCTATGGCAGACAGAGTCATTCATATCAAAAATGGAACAGTTTCAGAAATGAGCCTCAACGAAACCCCCACGCCGGTGGAGCAAATCGAGTGGTAACCATGATCTGTCAGCAGAACGGAGGATCGGCATGAATGCGCTGCGCAAAGATTTTGTCCGGGAGATCCAACACTCCCTCAGCCGCTTTTTGTCCATTCTGATACTTGTCTCCCTGGCTGTGGCTTTCCTGTCCGGTCTCCGGTCCACGGCGCCGGATATGAAAAACACCCTGGACAGCTACATGGACCAGCAGTCCTTCATGGACATTCAGATTCTGGGAACTTTGGGTATCACCCAGGAAGATATCGCCGTGCTTCGGGCACAGCCCGGTGTGGCTGAGGTGGAGCCCGCCCACACCATTGACGTCTATGCCCACGCTGGCGGTGTGGACGTGGTCACCAAGCTCCACTCTCTGCCCAAAAAGCTGAACCGGCTGACGGTGATGGAGGGTCGGCTGCCCGGCAGCACCACGGAGTGCGTGGTGGACCAGCAGCTCCTGAACCGCATGGGGCTAAGCATCGGCGACCAACTGGAATTTCAGGTCTCCGGTCCCTTTCAGGGTGCCTTGGCTGTAACCGCCTTCACAGTGACCGGCGTGGTCCGCAGTCCGCTGTACATTAGTCCCGAGCGGGGCACCTCTACCCTGGGCACCGGTCAGGCGGCCGCCTTTGCCTACGTCTTGCCGGAGGCTTTTGACATGGAGGCGGTCACCACTGCCTACCTCACCGTGGAGGGTGCTGCCGACGAGATGACCTTCTCCCCTGCCTACACCGACACGGTAGACGCAGTGCTGCACCAACTGGAGCCGGTGTCCAGAGAGCGTTCCAAACTTCGTCGGGAGTCTCTGGTGGATGCGGGTAATGAGAAGCTGGCAGATGCCGAGGCAGAGCTGGAAGCAGCGAAGGCAGACGCCGCAGGCAAGCTCGACCATGCCCGGAAGCAGCTCCGCGATGCCCGGAAGCAGCTCGACGGCGGTTGGGCAGAGCTGAACCAGGGCCGTGCACAGCTGAAAACCGAGACAGCCCATGCCAAACAACAGATAGCCGACGCAAAGGAGGAGCTGGCGGATGCCCGGAGACGGCTGGAAGACGGAGAAGTTCAGTACCATTCCGGTATGCAGGAGTTCCAGGATGGTCAGCAATCGTATCTGTCCGGTCTCTCCGCGTATGAAAAAAACGAAAAACTTCTGCATGACGCCCGTACTCAGTATGAAGATGGTCTGGATGAGTACCTGAACGGCAAAGATAAGCTGAACCGTGCCCACCGCCAGCTGACCCAGGGGGAGCGGGAGTACGAGGCTGGGGAATATCAGTTCGACCACTCTCTGGACGGTCTTTTGCCCCCGGAGATCGGTATTACCAATGCTTCGGACCTGCTGGATGCCCTCAATGGAGAGAGCAGTACCGGCCCTCTTCACACAAAAATCAACGAAACCCTGGCCGCAGCCAAGGCCGCTGGTCTCCTGCTGTACGCCAAGGCAGATGAGCTGGACCGCAGAGAAGCCGAGGTCGTCCGCCTGAAAGCGGAGATTTCCGCATTGGAGCAGCAGCTTCAGGATCTGGACTCTGCGCAGGCCAATCACGGCACTCTTTCGGAGGGTCAACCCGACACCAACCTGCCCGACCTCCAACCCCCTCCCATTTCCCCGCCGCCAGACCCGCCAAAGCCTGCCCAGCCGGACCGGGCACTGCTGGAAGCGGAATGGAACCTGAAGCGTCAGGCCCTGGTGCATGCCCAGGCCCAGATTGCTGCCATTCAGCAGGAGACCGGCATGCAGACAGCATCGCAGATGCGGGCCGCTGCCCAGCAGCTGAGCCAGCTGCCCCTCAGCGCCAGTGACATTCAGGCCCAGTTGGCCATCGGCAAAAGCACGCTGACGCAGGCCCGCGCCCAGTTGGACGAGGGCTGGGCGGAATACCGGGACGGCAAGGCCGAACTGGATGCTGCCAAGCGGCAGCTGGATGACGCCCAAGAGCAGCTTCTGGACGGTGAGGCAGAGCTAAAAGACGGCAAGCGCCAGTTGGATGATGCCAAGGCCCAGCTGGACAGGGCCAATGCCCAGCTGATCACCTCCCGTCAAGAGCTGGACACCGGTTGGCAGCAGTACCGTCAAGGCCAGATCGACCTGGCTGACGGCGAAACGGAGCTGGCAGCCCAGACGCAGCAGGCCACCGCCGACATGGATGCCGCTCAGGCGCAGCTGAAAGCGGGCGAGAGAGACTATGCCGCCGGTTATGCGGAATATAACTCTGCCAAGGCGGACGCGGAGGCTCAGATCGCCGACGCGGAGTACCAGCTGGGCGACGCCCGCCGAAAAATCGCGGATATCGGCGACTCCCAGTGGTACATTTTGAATCGAAATGCCAACCCCGGCTATCTGGGCTTTGGCCAGGATGCAGACCGCATGGCCAACCTGGCCTCGGTCTTCCCAGTGCTGTTCTTCCTGGTGGCGGCTCTGGTGTGCCTGACCACCATGACCCGCATGGTGGAAGAGCAGCGGGTACAAATTGGCTGTCTGAAGGCTCTGGGATATTCCCGCTGGGCCATTTCCCGGAAATATCTGGGCTATGGCTTCCTGCCCTCACTTCTGGGTGCGATTCTGGGGCTTGTCATCGGTTTCACCCTGTTTCCCAAGATGATTTTTACCGCCTACCAGATGATGTATGATGTTCCCAACATCCAGCTCTCCGTCTACCCCGGCATCAGTGCCGTGTCCTTGCTGGCAGCAGTGGGCTGCACCGCCGTCTCCTCGGTGACCGCCTGCATGAATGCCCTGCGGGAAACCCCCGCCGCCCTGCTGCGCCCCCGGGCGCCCAAGGCCGGCAAACGGGTCCTGCTGGAATACATCAAGCCCCTGTGGAAGCGCATGAGCTTTAACCATAAGGTCACAGCCCGGAATCTGCTCCGCTATCAGAAGCGTTTCTGGATGACCGTCATCGGCATCGGCGGCTGTACCGCTTTGATCATTGCAGGCTTCGGTCTCCGGTCCTCCCTGCTGACCACCATGTCCGTTCAGTATAACGAGATCTTTCAGTACACCGCCCAAGTGGCAGTCAGTGAGAACCTGCTGGACGCGGAACGGTCTGACATCGAGTCCTACATTGCCTCCAATCCCGATATTCTGGACACGCTTTCCTGCCGGATCGGTACCGTATCGGCGGAATCCCACACCTACACCACCTCCGCCTACATGGAAGTGGTGGACCCGGCCCGCATCAACGCCTTTGTTCATCTGCAAACCTATCGCAGCCGCCAGTCTTTGACCGTTCCGGACGACGGTGTCGTCATCGACCAGAAACTCTCAGAGCTGCTGGGGCTGAAAGTGGGTGACACCTTCACCATCGACGGCGAGGGCCGTGTGGAGGTTCGGGTAGCCGCCATCAATGAAAACTATCTGGGCCATTTCATCTACCTCTCACCCACCTACTACGAACGGGTCTTTGGGAAGGCCGTCCTGAACAATGCCTACCTCATGACCTTCACCAGCAGTGACGGCGACCTCTGTGACGGCATCTTCACCGACCTGATGAACCTCCATGGCGTGGTTGCTGCCAGCCGAATGCTCTCCACCCGAGACACTTACATGAGCGCCATGGAGCGAATCGACTTTGTGGTGGTGATCGTCATTCTCTCTGCTGCGGCCCTGGCGCTGGTGGTGCTCTACAACCTGAGCAACATCAACATCACGGAGCGCCGCCGGGAGCTGGCCACCATCCGGGTTCTGGGCTTCTACGATTGGGAGGTGTCGGCCTACGTCAACCGGGAGAATCTGGTGCTGACGCTCCTGGGTATTCTCTTTGGCATTGGGGCAGGGCGTCTGCTGCACATGTGGCTGGTTCGCTCTGTGGAAATTGACCTGATGATGTTCGGTCGGGAGACAGATCCCATGGCCTATCTCTGGGCTTCCCTCCTCACAGCTGTGTTCTCCGCAGCCGTAGCCTGGATGTCCCACCAGAAGATGAAGCGCATTGATATGGTAGAATCTCTCAAAAGTGCGGAATAATGTTCTACTTTTACCCCTGATTTGTACATTTTATCACTCGTCATTTCTCTTATAGATATGTTATAATGTTAGTCGTGCCAACTCTGGCACGGCTAACATGCTTTTTTCTGCCTATTCCGGCAGAGTTTAATCAGCGAAAAAGGAGGCCGACACATGAAACATCGCCCTCGCAGACATCCTGTCCGCCGGGTTTTTGTCATTCTGCTGGCCGCCGCGCTCTTCGCGGTTTTTTTATATTGGAGCAACCACTCCCTGCAAACCACCAGATTTGATATTTCATTGACAGATCTGCCCGCCGGCTTTGACGGCACGCGGATCACCGTCCTGGGGGACACCCACGGTGCCGTCTTTGGAGAGGACAACGAGCTTCTCTTCTCCGCTGTGGCAGACACAGACCCGGAATACATTTTCCTGCTGGGGGATTTGGAAGACAGCTACCGGGGCCCCACCCCAGGCTACGCGGAGTCTATGGCCGCAGGCCTGTCCGCCATCGCACCCACCTACTATATCACAGGCAACCACGAATGGGCCATCGGGCACACCTCGGAACTGAAGGAACGGCTGCGCCAAAACGGGGTCCACGTGCTCTCCAATCAGTTCGTCCTGTTGGAGCGGGGCGGCGATCAGTTGGTGCTGGCAGGTATCGACGATCCCAACGGCTATGCCGATCAGAAGACCCCGGAGACCCTGGCCGCAGAGCTTTACGCCGCCTGGGGCGATCCCTTCTGGATCCTGCTGGCCCACCGCAACAATCTCTTTGCCGAACGCTACAGTCTTCTGGGCGCAGATCTGGTTCTCTCTGGCCACGGTCATGGCGGTGTGATTCGACTGCCCTTTCTGGGCGGTCTCATTAACCACGACCGGCGGCTCTTTTGCCACTACTCCGCAGGGCTTTACCATGAAAACGGCTCCACCCTGTTTGTCACCCGGGGTATCGGCAACAGCGGCATCTTCCTGCGGTTATTCAACCGCCCCGAACTTGCAGCTTTGACTTTGCATAAAACAAGCCAAGCCCTGACATAACAGATTTTGAGAGGTTTCATGGATACTTTTAACGCCGGACAATTTGATATTGCGGTGGTCGGCGCCGGTCACGCCGGCATTGAGGCCGCGCTGGCTGCCGCCCGTCTGGGGATGGAGACAGTGATCTTTACCATCAACCTGGACTCCGTGGGCAACTTGCCCTGCAACCCTGCCATCGGCGGCACCGGCAAGGGCCATCTGGTCCGGGAGTTGGACGCCCTTGGCGGTGAAATGGCCAAAGCGGCCGACGCCTGCTGCATCCAGTACCGTCTTCTGAACAAGGGCAAGGGCCCCGCCGTCTGGTCCCTCCGGGCCCAGGCAGACCGCCGCCGGTATCAGGAGTACATGAAGCACCTGCTGGAACGTCAGGAACACCTGACTGTCCGACAGGGTGAGGTGGTGGACATCCGCACAACCCATGGCGCCGTCTCCTCAGTGGTTCTCTCCACCGGTGCGGAGTTTTCCGTCCGGGCCGTCATTCTTGCCACCGGTACCTATCTCTCCGGTCGCACCATCATCGGTGAGTGCGTGGAGGAATCCGGTCCCGATGGTATGCATGCTGCCACGAAGCTTACCAGTTGTCTCCGGGCCCTGGGTCTGCCCCTCCGCCGGTTCAAAACCGGCACCCCGCCCCGGGTCAACGCCCGAACTGTGGATTTTGACGAAATGGAGATTCAGCCCGGTGATCATCTGCCGGTGCCTTTCTCCTATGCCACCCGGACCCAGCTGGAAAACAAGGCCAACTGCTATCTTACCTGGACCACTGAAGAGACGCAGGATATTGTTCGGGAAAATCTGGACCGGGCCCCCATGTACTCCGGACTCATTCAGGGTGTCGGTCCCCGGTACTGCCCCTCGTTTGAGACAAAAGTGGTTCGATTCCCTGACAAAAAGCGCCACCAGCTCTTTGTGGAGCCCATGGGCCTGGAAACAGAAGAGCTCTACGTCCAGGGGCTGTCCTCCTCGATGCCGGAGGAGATTCAGCTGCGAATGCTCCACAGCATTCCCGGCCTGCGTCACGCCGTGATGACCCGGCCGGCCTATGCCATCGAATATGACTGTATTGATCCCTTAGCCCTCCGGGCCACCATGGAGGTCAAGCAGATTGCCCATCTCTATGGTGCCGGACAGTTCAACGGGTCCTCTGGTTATGAGGAGGCCGCCGTGCAGGGCTTTGTGGCCGGTGTGAACGCGGTGCGAAAGCTCCGTGGTGAAAGCCACTTCATTCTCTCCCGCTCCGAATCCTACATCGGTACTCTCATCGACGATCTGGTCACCAAAGGCACCAACGAACCCTACCGCATTATGACCTCCCGCAGTGAGTACCGCCTGCTTCTGCGTCAGGACAATGCCGACGCCCGCCTGACCCGGCGCGGCTACGAGATTGGCCTGGTCTCCCAGGAACGTCTGGCCGAGGTGGATGCCAAATACGCCGCTGTGGAAAAAGAGATCAAGCGGCTCACACACACCGGTGTCTCTCCCTCCCCCGCCCTCACTGCCTTCCTGACAGCGCAGGGTACAGCGGATGTTCAGGATGGCTGTCCCCTGATTGCCCTCCTGCGTCGGCCCCAGATTCACTACGCCGATCTTCTTCCC
>JAHHSA010000019.1 GCA_020025475.1 Oscillibacter sp. | reverse complement strand
GCCGGTAGTCTATTGACAAACAAGAAAGGGACTGTACAAAAAGTCCCTAAAAAGTCCAGCTGCATGAAAAAGTGCACCATGGTAAAATAATTAATAAATGATATTTGCAATTCTATTTCGTGTGCGATAAACTGTTGATGTCATTCAGGCTCATTTGAATGTCCTCCCTGCTATTTTGTTTGTGCAGTTGGCTGACCGCTCTTCAATTATAGCAGGGAGCTTCTTTTTTTCCTCATCGCCATAGGCTCCACGGAACCACTGGCCTAGCCAGTGGTTTTCAAGTATACAAAAAGCAGCTGCTGCCCTCGCAAAAGAGGGTGGCAGCTGCCGCTACGTTTTTCTTTATTTCGCTGGTTTACTTGGCAGGGACGTGATCATGGTGCGCAGCCGGGTTTTTCTTCCAATTTTTTAGGTGTCCAGATAGGCCTCTATGTCGAAATCCAGCAAGGCAGTGGTGCTTTTGAGATAGAGCGGGTGATGGGGATGACCGGATTTCAGCAGAGGACCGGCAGTAAACCACTGGGCGTTGCAGGCACGGCCATCTTCGGCGAAGTCCCGCATACATACTTTGAGGTAGTCCCGCTTGTCAATAATGTTTCCCCAGGCGGCCCAGATGGCAGGCCTCTCTGAGAGGGAGAGAAGGTAGCGGAAGGCCTTCCGGTTTTCCTCATGAAGCTCCTGGTTGCAGAAGCGCTCCATGTCATCAGGGCGGGTGGCCCGCTGGGCATAGACATTGAACATGAGGAAGCTGTCATAGCCGTTGCTGTGGGCGACCCGCTCCACGGATTTTAGTGTGGGGTCCAAAGCGTCTGGCGCAGCAGTGGAGGGGTTGATGCCGATGCAGATGAGAGGCTTGCTGCCCCGGGTGCCCAAAATATAGCGATATTCCGAGTAACGGTTGGGAACGTACAGCCAACGGGCAATGTCGTATTCCGGAGAAGGCTGCAGTGCCTCCTGTAAGGCAATGTCAAAACGTTCCAGATCGAGAGCGTCTGTGGGTCCCTGGGGAATGTGCATGATAAAAGTCCTCCTGTGTCGCATTTTGTCCAGCATAGCATATCCGCCTGTATATGGCAATGGCGGGGGGATCTCCCCCTTGTTCCAAGTCGAACAAATGTGGTATAATCAGCTTGCTTATAAGCTGGTTCCTCGCCGGTATTGTGCAATAGAATGGGCGGCACCAGCAGAAGATCCGATTGGAAGAGACGCTGAGGAGGGCATGCCATGCTGCAAATTTTGATTGGCCGGGCCAGGACCGGAAAAAGTAAAGAACTGCTTCGCCGCATCGCACAGCTGGGGGACAGCAGTCGTCAAATCCTGCTGGTGCCGGAGCACGCTTCCCACAAAGCGGAGGTGGATCTGTGTGAGGCCTGCGGTCCAACTGCCAGCCGTCATGCGGAGGTTTTAAGTTTCCGGCGGCTCTCAGACCGGGTGCTGAGCATCACCGGCGGCATTTCCCAGGTGACGCTGGACGCTGGCGGCAAGTTGTTGACACTGCAAAAGGCGTTGTCAGAGATTGCGCCGGAGCTGACGGTTTATCGACGCCCCTCTCAAAAGTCAACTTTTTTACAGCAGCTGCTGGACCTCTTTGATGAGCTTCGCTGCTACGATGTGACCCCCGAAATGCTGGCCGAGCAGGCGGAGACCATCCAAGGTGCCACCCATGCAAAACTCCGGGACCTGAGTCTGCTGTACGCAGCCTACGAGGCCCGCCTCCATCGGCCGGGCCAGGACGCGCGGGACCGAATGACCAAGCTGTGTGATCATCTGGAAGAGTCCCAGTACGCGGCGGGAAAGGACATATTCATTGATGGCTTCACCTACTTCAATGCCCAGGAACGAAAGGTATTGGAAGTCATGCTGCGGCAGTCCCATTCTGTGACAGTGGCACTGCTGGGAGAGCTGAACAGCCGCCAGGAGATCTTTGAATCCTCGCTCAAGACGCTGTATCAGCTGGAACGGATGGCTGCACAAGCTGGAGCACGCGCAAAGATAGAAACCCTTACAGAAGCTGACACAGATGAGCTGCGTCATGTTGAGCGCTGCTTCTTCGGGGAGAATCTGCCCTGGGAGGGAGCAGTGCAGACCATTCGCATCCGAGAGGCAGATCATCTCTTTTCTGAGGTGGAGCAGACGGCGGCGGACATCCTGCGTCTGGTGGCCCGGACGGGCTGTCGGTATCGGGACATCACTGTGTCCGCCCGGAACATGGAGGACTACACCGGCGTCATTGAGACGGTGTTTGAGCGCTACGGCATTCCGGCCTATGTGAGCCGCCGAAGTGACATTCTGGAAAAACCGGTACTAAGCCTGCTCACGGGTGTGCTCGCTGCTATCGGAAACGGCTACGAGTATGAGGATATGTTCCGCTGGCTGAAAAGCGGTCTGGCCGGGTTGACGGCAGAGGAATGTGACGTGCTGGAAAACTACGTGCTCAAGTGGGAAATCCACGGGGGAATGTGGCTCAGGGACGTGGACTGGATTGAGAATCCGGACGGATACGGTGCTCCCTGGACGGCGGAGCGGGAAGAGCAGCTAACGCAGATCAATCATCTGCGCCGGAGAGTGCAGCAGCCGTTGAAACGTCTTGCGGACGGTCTGAAAAACTCTGAAACTGCACTGGGGAAAGTAGACGCGCTGTATAGCTTTATGGAGGAACTGCACCTTCAGGATGCCCTGGAAACCCAGATGAAAGCGCAGGTGGACGCAGGACGGCTCCAGGAGGGCGAAGAGACGGCCCAGCTGTGGGACATTCTCTGCGGCGTGCTGGATCAGTTCGTGGAGATTCTGGGGGAAGAGACCATGAGCTTGGATGAGTTCACCCGTCTGTTCCGCCAGGTGGCCACTCAGTACAGCGTGGGTACCATTCCGGTGTCGCTGGATCAGGTATCCGTCAGTGAGATCACGCGAAATGACCGCCATACAACAGCATATCTCTTCCTTCTGGGTGCAAATGACCATGTAATCCCGGCTGTGGGGCAGGGCGGCGGTATTCTCAATGACGACGACCGCAGTGAATTGGCGCGCCGAGGCATCGAGCTTGCCCCGATGGGCATGGAGCAGATGGGCATTGAACTGCAAAATCTCTATGCGGCACTGACGCAGCCCACCAAGGGCTTGGTAGTCAGTTATCCCGTGACGGATGTCTCAGGTGCCGAGCTGCGTCCAGCCTTTTTAGTAGAGCGGCTGCGGCTGCTGTTCCCAAAGCTCACTGTGGAGAGGGAGACGGAGGAGAAGGACTACCGCCTGACCGCACTGGTTCCGGCTTTGGAGGCGGCGGGACAGGCACCCGGCGGTCCGCTGTGGAATTATCTTGCAGAGAATCCGGACTGCCGGGAGAGGCTGGACGCCATGGAGCGGGCCACCGCCATACGACGGGGCACTCTGTCCAACCACGCAGTTGAGAATCTCTATGGCAGGGATGTGACCATGTCTGCTTCTCGTTTGGAGCGGCTCCGCTCCTGCCACTTTGCCTATTTCATGGAATACGGGCTTCGGGCCAAGCCCCGAACCACGGCAGAATTTGACGCCCCACAAATCGGTACGTTCCTCCACTTCCTGTTGGAACATGTCACGCGGGAGGTGTTGCAGAGGGGCGGATTTGAAGCTGTGGACAATGAGAGTCTCCATAGTCTGGTACGGACATATATCCGTCAGTATGAGGAGAACGAACTGCGGAATTTCACCGGACGAAACGCCCGGTTCCGCTACCTCTTTGCCCGGCTGCGGAAAACAGCCTATGCCGTCATAGATCAGGTTGCAGAGGAACAGCGCCACTCAGACTTTGTGCCCCTGGAATTCGAGCTGTCCTTTGGGGACCACGGAACACTGCCCGCAGTGGTCATCTCGGAGCCGGACGGCTCTCTGCGGATAGGCGGCAAGGTGGACCGCGTGGATGGATGGCTGAAAGATGATACCCTCTATCTCCGGGTGGTGGACTATAAATCCGGCAAGAAGAGTTTCGATTTGGGAGCTGTCCGGATGGGTCTGGATATCCAGATGCTGCTGTACCTTTTTACCCTGCAAAAAGAGGGGGAAGCCCACTTTGGGCATCCCATTGAACCAGCGGGTGTGCTGTATCTGCCTGCCCGGGACGAGATCTTGTCAGAAGAGCGAAATATTCCGCCGGAGAAGCTGCGCCAGGAGATGGAAAAGGAGCTGCGCCGGACCGGATTATTGCTGTCCAAGCCGGAGGTGCTTTCGGCCATGGAGCACGAGGCGCTGCAATCCCCCCGTTATCTGCCTCTGCGGGTTAACCGAAGCGGTGACATAGCGGGAAGTCTGGCCTCTGCGGCCCAACTGGGCCGCCTGGGACAGTATGTGGACCGATTGCTGCATGAGATCTCCAGGGAAATCCGGCAGGGCAATATAGATGCGGACCCCTGGTGCAAAAGCGAGGATGATAACTGCTGCACCTACTGCGATTGGGCGGATGCCTGCCATTTCCAGGATGGGCGGGACCGCGACCACTATCACTATATGTACCCGGTGAAGGCAGAGGAATTCTGGAAAGAACTGGACGAAGAGGAGGAGACCTGACATGGCGAAACTGACACTGACACCAGAGCAGCAGGCTGTGGTGGAGAATCGGGGCGGAAGCCTTCTGGTCTCTGCGGCGGCTGGCTCCGGCAAGACGAAGGTTCTGGTGGATCGGCTGTTTCTCTACATCACTGAGGAAGGCTGCAACGTGGACGACTTTCTCATCATTACCTACACCAAGGCCGCAGCAGCCGAGCTGCGGAGCAAGATTGCGCTGGAGCTCTCCAAGCGTCTGGCGGAGACACCGCAGGATGCCCATCTGCGGCAGCAGCTGCTGCGGGTCTATCAGGCCAGCATTAAGACGGTGGATGCATTTTGTACCGCTCTGCTGCGGGAAAATACCCATCTCCTCCCTCTGGAAGGGGATCGTCACGCCATGACGCCGGATTTCCGGGTGCTGGATGAGGGAGATGCCAGGCTGCTGCGTCAGCGGGTTTTGGATCGAACGCTGGTGGAGTTTTACGAGAACCTGGATGCTGGCGGCGAGCTGCTGGCCGACACGCTGGGTGCTGGCCGGGATGATCGGGCACTGGCAGATTTGGTGCTGGAGCTCTACGAGAAGATTCAGAGCCATGCAAGTCCGGAACGCTGGCTCTCGGACAACCATCGGAGCTGGGCAGAGTTGGACGGCAGCTTTGACGAGACCATCTACGCTGCCGAACTGCTGGGCGGGGTACATCGGAGTGCGTCTCACTGGGATCAGCTGCTGCGCGCTGCCGCAGACCGGATGGATGGAGACGAAGCTCTCTCTTCCGGCTACGGCGCCAAGTTTCTGGCGGCGGCGGACGGCTTTCGGGCTCTGGCCAACACCGAAACCTGGGAGATGGCCCGGGAGGCAGAGTCCGCCATCCAGTTTCCACGCCTTTCCACGCCGAAGGGCCGGAAGGACGATGCGGACGTGGTGGCATTCAAGCAGATTTGGGATGGCTGCAAGGCTGGGGAGAAAAAGCTCCATAGTCTGCTGGACGTCAGTGGGGAGGAGGCCATGGAGGACCTGCGGGCTGTGGCTCCGGCCATGACGGCACTGCTGCGTCTCACGGAGCAGTTCAGCCAGGACTACCGGGCAGAGAAATTACGGATGAACGCGGCAGACTTCTCTGATCAGGAGCACCTTGCCCTTCGGCTTCTGGTGTCACCGGATGGCAGTCCCACACTGTTGGGCACCCAGGTGGCAGACCGCTACCGGGAAATCCTGGTGGATGAATATCAGGATACCAATGAGGTGCAAAACGCCATTTTCAAGGCGGTATCCAGAGCTGGCCAGAATATTTTCACCGTAGGTGACGTGAAACAGAGCATCTATCGCTTCCGCCTGGCTGACCCAACCATTTTCCTGGGAAAATACCATCGGTTCAAATCCTATCAGGAGGCCAAGCCGGGCGAAGAACGGAAGATTTTGCTGTCGAAAAACTTCCGTTCTCGAAAGGAGATCTTAGATGCGGCCAACTTCATCTTTTCCAACATCCTCTCTCAGGAAATGGGCGAGATGGACTACGGAGACGATGAAGCACTCCACTTCGGTGCGGCCTATTACCCGCCCCGGGATGACTGTCACACGGAATTTCACCTGATCAGTGCCCACCAACGCTCGGCAGACAATCCATCACCGGTGAAGAAGCTGACGGCGGAAGCCCGGTTTGTGGCTGCTCGCATTGAACGACTGTTACAGGAGGGTTACCCCGTTACGGGGGAGGATGGCACGTTGCGCCCCTGCCGACCGGAGGATATTGTGATCCTGATGCGTGCCCCTGGCAGCAGAACGGCGGCGTTTTCACAGGCATTGGCGGCCCGGAATATCCCTTGCTCCTTTGAGGAGACCGGTGACTTTTTTCACACAATGGAGATTTCTGTGGTGCTGGCCCTTTTGCAGCTGGTCGACAATCCCCACCAGGATGTACCGCTGATCTCTGTGCTGCGCTCTCCACTGTTCGGCTTTACGCCGGACCGACTGGCGGAGATCCGAAGTGCCAGCGCAAAAGGCGACTTCTATGATGCTGTTGCAGCAAATGAGGGGGCAGACTGCCGACGATTTTTGGAAATTTTGAACGGCTTGCGGGCTGCCAACCGGGATATGAGTGTCCACCGTCTGCTCTGGCATATCTACAACACGCTGAATGTGTTGGGTGTTTTTGGTGCCATGGATGGCGGCGCTGCCCGAAAAGAAAATCTGATTGCGCTCAGTTGCCATGCTGAAAAATTTGAAAGCAGCGGATACAAAGGCCTTTTCGCCTTTGTGACCCAGTTGCGGCGGCTGCTGGAGCAGGATCAGGCACCGGTGACCAGAGCTGCGGCGGCGGTCAGCGGTGTGCGGCTCATGAGCATCCACAAGTCCAAGGGATTGGAATTCCCCATCGTCATCCTGGCGGACCTGGACCACGAATTTTCCAGGCAGGACTTCCTGACTCCGGTGCTGGTTCACCCGGACATGGGGCTGGGACCCAAGCGGGTGGATCTTGACCGAAAGATCAAGTACCCAACCTTGGCCCGTCTGGCACTGGAAGAAAAACTGTACCGGGAAAATCTGGCGGAGGAGCAGCGGGTCCTCTATGTGGCAATGACTCGGCCCAAAGAGAAATTGATTTTGGTGGATGCCATGTACAATGCGGCAGGTCACCTGCAAAAGCTGGGGGCGGTGGCCTCCTGTCCGGTTTTACCGGAATCTGTGGCTGCCGGCAAAAATTATGGCGACTGGCTGCTGCTGGCCCTGCTGTGCAGGCCGGAGGCTGCTCCGCTGCGGGCATTCGGCGATGTGGTTGTGGATCAGCTCTATGTGGGGGAGGATGCCCCCTGGGAAGTTTACTTTCATGATGGAGACGAATTCCGGGGTCAGACGCAGACTGTGGGAGCGGAGGTGGTCGCCCGGGCGGCAGAGGCGACGTTTGATCCTGGCCTGCTGGCCTTCCGCTATCCCTATGCCAGAGAGACCGGACTTCCGGCCAAGGTGACCGCTACCCAGCTGAAGGGCCGGGCACTGGATGATGAAATCTCGGAGAACGCGGCGCACACACCGTATCTGCGGCCACTGAGCCAGCCAAAATTTCGGCGGGTCCATAAGGGCCTGACAGCAGCGGAGCGGGGAACGGCTACACATTTGGCATTGCAGTACCTGAATTTTGCGGATCGGGATGTTAGCGGGCAGATTGCATTGCTGCTGGAACGGGAAATGCTGACCCCGGAACAGGCGAAGGCGGTGGATATCCAGTCTATTCAGCACTTCCTGGATTCCACGCTTGCCCGGGATATCCGCAACGGACGCAATGTTCTGCGGGAGTATCCCTTTACCCAACTGCTTCCTGCCAGCGCCTATGATCCCGGTGCTGCTGCCGGAGACAAGATCCTGCTGCAAGGTGTGGTGGACTGCTGCTTTGAGACTGACGCAGGTCTGACTGTGGTGGACTTCAAAACCGACCATGTGGAGGCGGGACAGGAACTGGAGGAGCGTGTGGAGCGCTACCGCAACCAGCTGAACGCCTATAGCGTGGCCTTGGAGCGGGTTTTGGAAAAGCCGGTTGTACGGAAAGTTCTCTACTTCCTGCCTACAGAGCGAATCATTGAGGTGTGAGCATCGGGACAGAACGTCTCTAAGAAGGGGCCGCGGATGATTATACATGAGCAATGGAGCGTATCGAATTTCGATACGCTCCATTGCTGTATAAGAAACTGTTGTTACGGCTGGGGAACCATGGGTTCAGCATCACTTTGCATACTGCGGCGCAGATGACGCATGGCGAAGATAAAGCACACGAGATGTGCAAGGAAGGTTGCGGCCCAGGACAGGGGATAGGACCAGTAGATGCCGGTGGGAGTGTGATAAGCGGGAATTTTGAACACAGTGTGGATCCACACAAGACGCAGGCCGCAGGCGCCGATCAGGGACACCAGCATGGGCATCACGGAATAGCCGATACCGCGGATGGAGCCCACCATCACATCCATGATGCCGCAGAGGGCGAAGAGCAGGCAGTTGATTACCATGCGGTCCATACCCGCAGCGATGACAGCGGGATTCTCCGAGTAGATTCCCAGCAGCTGAGGACCAAAGTAAGTAAAGGTGACACCCATGGTGACGCCGATGACCAGAACGAGAGCCTGGGCGCGCACCAGAATGGGCCGGATGCGATCTATCCGACCGGCACCCAGGTTGGCGCTGGTGATGGACATATTGGCCTGATAGACGGCGTTCATAGAGTTGTAGACGAAGGCTTCCAGGTTGGCGGCGGCGGAGTTGCCTGCTACCACGATCTCACCGAAGGAGTTGAGAGAGGACTGGATCACCACGTTGGAAAGAGCAAACAGAATGCCCTGAAAGCCGGCGGGGAGGCCGGTCTGCAAAATTTGCCTGACCCGGACACCGTGGAAGCGGAGCTTGTGTAGGTCCAGATGTATGCAGCCCATATCCCGGATCATGCACCGCAGCACCAGGAAGGCCGATACACACTGGGAGATCACGGTGGCAAGTGCCACACCGGCCACGTCCATGTCTGCAACGATCACGAAGTAGAGGTTCAATACCACGTTGATGACGCCTGCAATAAAGAGGTAGAACAGGGGGCGGCGGGTGTCGCCGACGGCCCGCAGCAAGGCGGAGCCGAAGTTATAGAGCATGGTGGCAGGCATTCCGAGGAAGTAGATCCGCAGGTACAGCGCAGCCAGGTCGATGACCTGCGGAGGAGACTGCATCCAATGGACGAAGGTAGAGGCACCAAAGAAGCCCACTACAGCCAGCAATATGCCGCTGACCAGACTCAGCAGGATGGAGGTGTGGACTGTTTGCTGGATGCCCTCACGGTCTTGGGCGCCGTACTGGCGGGAAGCCAGAATATTGGAGCCAACGGACAGACCAATGAACAGATTCACCAGGAGGGTGATAAGGGAGGCGTTGGAGCCGACAGCGGCCAGCGAGTTGTCGCCGGCGTAGCGGCCCACTACCACGATATCTGCTGCATTGAATAAGAGTTGTAAAATGCCGGAGAACATCAGAGGGAAGGTGAATTTCAGCAGCGTGGGAAAGATGGACCCGCTGGTCAAATCCATTTCATATTGTTTGCTGGGCTTGTGTGCCATGGATGGGGACCCCGTTTCATTGATAATTTTGCCTTGGTATTTCTGATACAAAGTTTTTACAAATTCTTATTTTAGCACGATAGTATTGAAATAACCATGAGTTTTTTGAAAAAATTATACAAAAAAGCCCTGGATTTGCAGTGCAAATCCAGGGCTTTTGTTCCAACTTACTATTAGAATGCGGGAACCACAGCACCGTCGAACTTCTCATTGATGAAGTCACGGACAGTGTCGGAATGGAGAGCGTCCACCAGGGCCAGAACGGCCTCATTCTGCTCATTGCCTTCCTTGACGGCCAGGATATTCACATAGGGAGAATCAGCGGATTCGATGACCAGAGAATCCTTCACGGGGTTGAAGCCGGCACCCAGCGCATAGTTGGAGTTGATAACTGCCAGATTCACGTCGGACAAAATGCTGGTAAGCGTCATAGCCTCCACCTCCTGGAAGACCAGGTTCTTGGGGTTCTCTACAATGTCATTGGGGGTAGCGGTGAGACCGGCGTCCTCTCTCAGCTTGATCAGACCCTGGGACTCCAGCAGCAGAAGGGCACGGCCTTCGTTGGTGGCATCGTTTGGAACGGCAATGGAAGCACCGTCAGGCAGTGCGTCCAGAGAGTCGGTCTTACCGGCGTAGATGGCCATGGGCTCCACATGAACGCCAGCCACTCCCACAATGTGGGTGCCGCGCTCAGCGTTGAAGTCGTCCAGGTAGGGCTGGTGCTGGAAGTAGTTGGCGGTCTCCTCACCGTCCTCCACAGCAGTGTTGGGAATCACATAGTCACTGTACTCATGGATTTCCAGGGTAAAGCCTTTCTCGGCCAGAATGGGTACGCAGACCTCCAGAATCTCAGCGTGGGGCGTGGTAGAAGCGGCTACAGAGATGGTGGTGTTTTCCTCCTTGCCGCCGCAGGCGGTGAGGGACAAGGCCAGTGCCAGGGTCAGAGTGAGAGTCAAAACTTTTTTCATGATACATTCCTCCAAAAATAAGATATGTTGTGGTGATATAATTTCGCTGTGGGACGATTGATAGGACCGCTCAGGGGGATAGATTATCTCAGGCGCTTGTCGACCTTTGCAGAGACGCGGTTAAACAGGAATTGAATAAGCTGCACCAGCAGGATCAGCAGAATCACGGTGACGACCATCACGCCGGTCTCATATCTGGCGTGGCCGTAACGAATTGCCAAATCACCCAGACCGCCAGCACCGACACTGCCTGCAATGGCGGTATAGGCCAGAATCGTTACCACGGAAATGGCCCCGCCCAGCACCAGGGAGGGCTTGGCCTCCGGGAGATAGACCTTCCAGATAATCTGGAAAGGAGAGGCACCCATGGACTCAGCTGCTTCCACCACGCCGCTGTCCACCTCTGCCAGGGAGGTTTCTACCATACGTGCAATGAAAGGGGCGGCGGAAATGACCAGCGGGACGACGGCACCCCGGATTCCCAAGCGCGTACCGACGATTAATTTGGTGAAAGGCATAATGGCCAGCATCAGAACCAGAAAGGGGATGGAGCGCCCAATATTGACGATGCCGCCCAGAATGCGATTGATGACGGCGTTGGGTGTTATGCCATGAGGCTGGGTGGCAGTGAGAATCACACCCAGAGGCAGACCCAGCAGATAGGCGAAGAGGGTGGCCACGAAGGTCATAATCAAGGTGTCTATCAGGCCATCCGCCAGAATAGCACCGTACTTTACCCAAAAGGCACTGGTAAATATCTCAAGCACTTTCAACATTTTCATTCACCTCCTCAATGGTGATATTGGGTTGGGACTTCAAGTAGCGGAGAGCCTTGGAGGCATCCGCTGCATTGTTTGGTAAGCCCAGCAGCATGGTGCCGAAGGCTCTGCCATCAATGCTGCGGGTATCAGCACCCAGGATGCTGACCTTTACGCCGCATTCAATGGCGAGGGAGGAGATCAGAGGCTGATACACCGTGCCGCCATTGAAAGAGATTCGAACGGCCCTGGTAGAGACGGGATACTGAGAGACCTGGACGCCGCCGGGGTAGACCAGCTTCCGGGCTGCTGCGGTCTTGGGATTGGAAAAAATCTCCTCAACGGCACCGGACTCGGCAATCACGCCGCCGTCCAGAATGGCCACTTGGGAACAAATGTCTTCAATGACCTGCATCTGGTGGGTAATGATCACCACTGTGACCCCCAGCTTCTGGTTCAGATCCTTGAGAAGGGAGAGAATGGAGGCGGTAGTAGTGGGGTCCAGGGCGGAAGTGGCTTCGTCGCAGAGCAGTACCTTGGGATTGGTGGCCAGAGCCCGTGCAATGGCAATGCGCTGCTTCTGCCCGCCGGAGAGCTGTGCGGGGTAAGCGTCTGCTTTGTCCGCCAGGCCTACTAGGTTCAAAAGCTCCAATCCCCGCTTTCGTGCCTGCGCAGCAGGAACGCCGGAGAGCTCCATAGGGAAGCAGATGTTCTTGATGCAGCTGCGCTGCATCAGCAGATTGAAGCTCTGGAAGATCATGGTCACATTCCGGCGGGCCTCCCTTAGCGCTTTTGGGGAGAGCACTGTCAGGTCCTGGCCGTCTACAATGATCTCACCGGAGGTGGGGCGCTCCAACAGATTGATGCAGCGGACGAGAGTGCTCTTTCCTGCACCGGAGAGACCTATGATTCCGTAAATATCGCCCTTTTCAATGTTCAGGTTGATGTCCTGCAGGGCGCTGACGGCGCCGTCTCCACTTCCGTATGTCTTATTAAGATTTTTGATTTGAATAATAGGCTGACTCAATTTGCTCCACTCCTTTTTCTCTTTCGGGCAATAAAAAACGCCCCTGATGCCATGCATCAAGGACGAACGTAAAACGCCGTGGTACCACCTTGCTTCGCACACTTCCTCACGGAAGCGGCCTTATAGAGTGCCATCACACTCCTGCGCTGTGACGGGCGCATTCCCGGCGCGGCCTATGCAGATGCAGTCGACCACGCGACTCCGAGACCATGTTCACCAGACCCTTCCGCGCCTCTTCCCACCAATGGAGGCTCTCTGTGCCGGATCATTCTGGTTACTCTTCTCTTCATCGTCTTTATGATTCGAATATGTTGTGTTGTTATCTGCTATATAGATTACACGCTATCGCTTTTTCTGTCAACATACAAAAATAACATAATATATCCGCCTGCTCGGCAACAAAAACAGACACACTGCACAAAGACAACTGCGTGCAAAAGGAGGTTGTCAAAAAAGAGCAAAAATGAGATCCGACAGACGGCGGTTTAGATTGCAACTGTTGGGCAAGAATGATATTATGGTTACAAATCGAGAAAACGCCTTCCTGCATGGAAGGTTGGAGGCGTATCTTTGAAACGAATGAGAGATCAAAATGAGATCATACATTGGCTGCGGAACCTGCTCTGTGGACTGCTGATCGGAGCTGGTGCAATATTGCCGGGCGTCTCGGGCGGTGTGCTGGCGGTGGCCTTTGATATCTACCGGCCTTTTATGGAGATCCTGACGCATCCCAAAACGGCCATTCCCAAGTATCTGCCATGGTTCCCACCTATCATTATTGGGTGGGTCCTGGGTTTTTTGGGATTTGCCAAGGGCATTTCGGCGGCGTTGAACCTCTCCGGCACGGTGACTATCTGGCTGTTTATCGGGCTGATCGTTGGAACGATCCCATCTCTGTTCCGGGAGGCTGGAAAGGAAGGGCGCGCAGGCACCTCCTGGGTCAGTTTTTGTCTCTTTGCTGGTTCTGTATTTGCAGGTCTCTTTTATCTCAGCCATGTGGCAGAGATAACGGTGGAGCCCAACTTCTGGGCCTACAATTTCTGCGGCGTTCTGTGGGGCATGGGCATTGTGATTCCGGGAATGACCTCCTCCACGGTGATGATGGCCCTGGGGCTGTATCGCCCCATGCTGGAGGGCCTTGCGAATTTGGACTTGCTGGTGCTCTCTGCTGCACTTCCTGGCATGTTTATCACCATCGCCCTGCTGGCCCGGCTTGTAACCTGGTTTTTCAAAAAGCACTATGCGGTGGCCTACCATGGCATTTTGGGGATTGTGGTGGCATCCACCCTGGTTATTATCCCAACGGTCTACACCAGTGTGGGAGAGGCAGCTCTTTCGGCGGTGTGCTGTGTAGCCGGGTTCCTGCTGGCCTATGGTATGGCGCGGCTGGACGAGCGTGTAAAAGCGTAACAAAGATCGTGGAAGCATGGCTTCCACGATCTTTGTTTATCACAATCACTTTTGACAAGCTGAAGCCCATTTCAGCCTTTTCAAAGTTTATTTTACGTGCAAGGGATCTGGAAGCCCTTGCACACATTTCCTGCTACTCACGATCAAACGTCCGCGGCACAGTTTTTAGACAGCCTGCAGGTTGGGGTATGGAAATCAGGGCAGTTGGACGAGACCAGCTTCTACCATCTTCTGCAGGCTCATCAGGATACCCAACTTAGCGTGATACCAGGTGAGACCGCCCTGAAAATAGACGGCATAGGGCTCCCGGATAGGACCGTCGGCGGAGAGCTCAATGGAGCTGCCTTGTACAAAGGCACCGGCAGCCATGATCACGTCAGTGTCGTAGCCGGGCATAGCCCAGGGCTCTGGAGTGACATAGCTGTCCACAGGGGCGGCTGCCTGGATGCCCTGGCAGAAGGCCACCATGCCTTCAGGGCTGCCCAGGGTCACGGCCTGGATGATGTCATGACGATCCTCGCTTGCAGATGGAACGCAGGCGAAGCCCAGCTTCTCATAGATATTGGCGGCAAACACAGCGCCCTTGAGGGCACCGGAGGTGACGGTGGGGGAGAGGAACAGGCCCTGATAGAAAGCGGGCATCAGACCGAGGTTTGCACCGACTTCCTGGCCCAGGCCGGGAGCGGACAAACGATAGGCACAGCGCTCCACGCACTCCCTGGTGCCGCAGATGTAGCCACCGATGGGGGCCAAGCCGCCGCCGGGATTCTTGATGAGGCTGCCTACCACCATGTCAGCGCCCACATCGGACGGCTCAATGGGCTCCACGAACTCGCCGTAGCAGTTGTCCACCATGACCTTGACGTCAGGCTTGATGCCCTTGCAGAAGGCAATCAGCTCGCCAATCTGCTGCACGGAGAAGGATGGGCGGGTGGCATAGCCCTTGGAGCGCTGGATGGTGATAAGCTTGGTTCGTTCGTTGATTTTGGAACGAATGGCGTCATAGTCAAAGCTTCCGTCTTCCTTCAGGTCAGCCTGGGCGTAGGTGACGCCGTATTCCTTTAGGGAACAGGTGCTGGGACGGATGCCAATGACTTCCTCCAGGGTGTCATAGGGGGCTCCCACCGGGGAGAGCAGCTCATCACCGGGCAGCAGGTTGGCGGACAGAGCCACCGTCAGGGCGTGGGTGCCGCAGGTAATCTGGGGACGGACCAGAGCGGCCTCAGTGTGGAACACATCGGCGTAGACCTTTTCCAGGTTGTCGCGGCCGGCATCGTCATAGCCGTAGCCGGTTGTGGCCGCAAAGTGAGTGGCGTTGACCCGGTTGTGCTGCATGGCAGCGAGAACCTTCCCTTGGTTGTACTCTGCCACACGGTCAATCTCTTCAAAGCGTTCCCGAAGGTCCCGCAGGACAGACTCGCCGTATTCGTAGACGGGACGGCTGACGCCGAGCTGCTGATACATTGCTTCAATTTCCATTGAATGCTTCCTCTTTTCTCAAAGGTATACTGAAATAACAAAACAGCCTGGGATGTTTTGTTGCATGATAGGCATAATTAAACAAATCTGAATTATACCAGATTTCACAAGGAAGAGCAAGCTGGAAATTACAACAAAACAGATGGCTTTATGGAGAAAACAACAAAAGAATATGAAAAAGGACGCGTTTTGCAACGCGTCCTCTTTATGTAGGAAAATCAAACGTGAATACCGCCGATGAAGTAGGTGTTGTAGTAACCATCATACAGACCATTCGTCCGCACACCGCCACTGCGGGCAGAAGAGGCGTGAATGAACTGACCGTCTCCAATGTACATACCAGCATGAGAGCAAGCCTTGCCCTTGCTGCGGGAGGGATCATTGAAAAAGACCAGATCGCCGGGACTCAGAGCCGAGATGCTGTAAACTTTGGTGCCGACACCACTCTGCCATTGGCCGGTAGCAGTGTGAGGGAGAGAGATGCCCAGCTGCTTGTACAGATACATGGTAAAACCGGAGCAGTCAAAGCCGCTGGGAGAGCTGCCGCCGTACACATAGCGCGTACCCAGATATTTCTTGGCCTCATTCACCAGAGCAGAAGCCTTAGAGGCGTTGTTGGAGGTCAGGTCCAGAAAATCGCTGCGGATAAAGCCCTTGGTACCGTACTTGCAGGTGACACTGTACCAACCGTCAGAAAAGCCAGTGACGGTAACAATGGTATTCTGATCCACGGTAGCGAGAACTGCACTGTCTGTGGAAGCGCCGGAGCGAACATTGACGCCATCGGCGTTGACACGGCCAGTGGTCTCAAAGACATTATCCCGATCAACAATCATGTAATCAGCAGAGACAAAACCGCTTTTCCCGTCGTAACTGATTTGGAACCAACCCTCGGTGGTGTTGTCCAGAATAGCAACGGCAACACCTTCATCCAGAGTGGTGATGATTTCGGAGGAGGTGGAGGCCTCTGCCCGCATTCTCAGGGAAGAGCCGGTGGTGGATCCGACGCCGATTGCGACTGTGCTGTCAGCGGCTGCGGCATAACCTGCGAGAACCAGGGTTGCGGCGCTGCTGAGAAGGAAGCATTTGGCGGCCTTGCTCATGAAATGTGAGTGCATGATAGTTTGTTCCTTTCGTCTGGTCTTTAGTGAAGTGGGATCAGGGAGGAATTATTTCTCCTTGCCGGCGAGGGCTCGTTCCAGCCAAATGGAGGCCACATCCATCGCGGAATAGAGGCTGTCCTTTTCGCTTTTTTTCACGACACGGTCGCGGGACTTGAGCGTGGAATCTGTCAGCTGCAGCTGCACAGAAACCTTCGTGGCAACATCAAGATCCTGGCTTTTTTTCGTCTCCAGGATCTGCATCATGATAATATATTTTTCTGCCATCGTGCCGTAGTAGATCAGATTATCCACACGACGAAGAGGATGGCCCTTGTAGATCAAACCTTCCGCTTTTGCGGTTTTCTGTTCTGCCATAGGAGCACTCCTTCAAAAAATTGTAACCAAATTGTAACAGATTTTTTCCGGTTTGTCAATCATTACTTCAGCACATTCCGTCAAAAAACAGATGCATATCCGGTTGAAATGCACAAAAATCCCGCAAAATCAGCTTTTTTACAGGAAACAGGATGCTGATTTTGCGGGATTTTCTTTTACAAAAAAGCGAAATTGTAACTTTTGTTACTGTTCTAAATACTTCCGAACCAGGATTTGAAGCAGCTCATCGCGGTCGATTTTGCGGATCATCGTGCGGGCACCGTTGTGGTTGGTGATATAGGTGGGGTCCTCAGACAGAATATAACCAACGATCTGATTGATGGGGTTATATCCTTTTTCCTCCAATGCCTGATAGACGGTGGACAGGATATGATGAATCTCAGCATCCTTCTCCATCGCAAGATTGAATTTCCGGGTAAAATCGTCCATACAGACACCACCTTTCTATTTGTTTTAGGAAATACTGTAACACCATTTCGAAATTAGTATACACGGTTTTTGAGGACAAGTAAAGTAGTTCTCCGAAAAAACCAAAAGTTTTTCAGGGAGCCAGCAGGAGAGCGCTTGATGTGCTCAAAAAATCAGCGCAATACGGCGTTTAGCTCAGAGGCGAGCAGGTCCAGAACGCTCTTGACGTCGGCATCGGCCTCCTCACTGGTCAGGGAGCGGTCATCGGCCCGCAGAGTCAAATTGAAGGCCACGGACTTCTTGCCCTCGGCCACGCCCTTTCCGCGATAGATGTCGAACAGGGCAACATCCTTCAGCAGGCCCTTTGCACCTTTGCGGATGCACTCTTCCAGGGCACCCACGGTGACAGCCTCATCGCAGACCACAGCGATGTCACGGGTCACAGCAGGGAACTTGGGCAGGGGCTTGTACTGGGCATCAGCGCCGCGTGCGGACATCAGCGCGTCAAAGCCAAGCTCTGCGCAGTAGAACTCGGCGTCTACGGCGTAATTCTGGGCCACCAGAGGGTGAATCTGGCCAAACACACCGATGACGGTGTCGCCCGCCAGCACCATGGCGCAGCGGCCGGGATGGTAGGAAGGATTATCCGTGCAGGGAAGGAAGCGGACATTCTCGGCACGGATGCCGGAGAGCAAAACTTCCACCAGACCCTTCATGGCGAAGAAGTCCATGTCAGGGCCGTAGGCACCTAGAGTCAGGAACTTGTCTTCAAAGGCCAGACCGTCCTTGGCACCCATTCGATAGATGCGGCCCACCTCGTACAGCTTGGCGCTCTTGTTGCGGAAGTTGTAGTTGCGGGTCAGAATCTCCAGCATGGAGGGCAGGGTGGTGGTGCGCATGATGGACGTATCTTCGCCCAGGGGATTCAGAATCTTGAAGCTCTCACGGCGGGGATCGTCGGCGCTCCAGCGGATCTTATCATAATAGGTGGGGCTGATGAAAGAATAGGTGATGATTTCATCGTAACCGGCACCGCGGCAGATCTCGCCCAGCTTCTGCTCCAGCTTCTGAGATGCGGAGTAGCCGCCCCGGGTGGTCTCGCCGCGCTGCAAGGTGCAGGGAATGTTGTTGTAGCCGTGATAGCGGGCCACTTCCTCTGCAATATCGGCCATCTGCTTCACGTCGCTGCGGTAAGAGGGTACAGTGATCTGGTCGCCATCCAGCTGGAAATCCAGCTTTTTGAGGATGGCTACCATCTCATCACGCGGAACATCGGTGCCCAGCAGAGCGTTGATCTTCTCGGGCTCAAGGGGAAGCACGGTGGGCTGGGGAACGTAGTTGAGAATATCGATAACGCCGTCCAGCACTTCACCGGCACCCAGCATCTCCACCAGCTCACAGGCACGGTTGACAGCAGGCAGAGTGTTCAGAATATCCAGACCCTTCTCAAACTTGGCAGAGGCCTCGGTGCGCATGCCCAGGGCAAGAGCGGTCTTGCGGATGCAGGTGCCGTTGAAGTTGGCAGACTCAAAGACCACATCCACGGTATCCTCTACAATTTCGCTGTTCTCACCGCCCATGATGCCGGCTAGGCCCACAGCGCGGGTGTCATCAGCGATGACCAGCATGTTGCTGTTCAGCTTACGGACATTGCCGTCCAGAGTGGTCAGAGATTCTCCGTCTTCGGCACGGCGCACCACGATCTTGCCGCCGTTGACATAGCGGTAATCGAAGGCGTGCATGGGTTGGCCGTACTCCAGCATGACATAGTTGGTGATATCCACGATGTTGTTGATGGGGCGCACGCCCATGGAACGCAGACGCTCCCGCATCCACTTGGGAGAGGGGCCAATCTTTACATTGCGGACCATACGGGCCGTATAGCGGGGGCACAGGTCTGCGGCAGGGGTTTCCACATCCAGCAGCTCCATGAGGTTGCCCTCTGCGCCGCCTTTGACCTGAGGCTCGTGGAGGTGCAGTTCCTGGTTGAAGGTGGCGGCAGCCTCCCGGGCAAGCCCAATGACGGAGAGGCAGTCGGGGCGGTTGGGGGTGATCTCAAATTCCACCACGTGGTCATCCAGACCGATGATGGGCTTAATATCATCACCGGGCTTGCAGTCCTCGTTGAGCACGAAGATGCCGTCGGGGATGCAGTGGGGGAACTCTGCCTGCTGGGCATGGAGGTCAGCCAGGGTGCAGATGGAGTCTTCTTTGGTGTTGTAGGCCACCAGATCACCCTCGTGAAGGTTCATGCAGGGAGTGTCAGGGCAGGCCGTGGCGTCGCCCAGATCCAGGCAGGTGTGGAAGAGGCCATAGGACTGGGGAGTGCACTCCAAAACCTTGGCAGCCACCACGGGGCCGTAGATCGAGTCACCAGCTTTGATGTCGGCTGGAATCGAGGGCTTTTCAGGATCCAGGGCCTTGTAGTCGCCCAGGATGGCAGCGGCGGTAATGACACCGTAGGGGAAATCGCGGGTGTCGAGCCCCAGTTCGGCAAGACCGCAGAACATGCCGTTGGAGGGAACGCCGCGGAGCTTGCCCTTGGTGATCTTCACGCCGCCGGGCAGGGTGGACTTATGGAGTGCCACGGGCATCAGGTCACCTGGGTGAATATTCCAGGCGCCGGTGACGATCTGTACAGGCTCTGCCTGGCCAACATCAATCTGGCAAATCCACATATGGTCAGAGTCGGGGTGACGCTCCATGGACAGGAGTTTGCCCACGACAACGTTGTCGATTTCAGCTCCAAGGTCTTCGGTGACCTCCACCTTAGAACCGGTCAGAGTCATTGCCTCGTCAAATTCCTTGTCGGAGACATTGACCGTTACAAATTCATTCAGCCATTTTCTGCTTAAATTCATGGTTCATCTTCTCCTTTCTCAGAATTGCTCGAGGAAACGGATATCGTTTTCAAAGATCAGGCGCAGGTCGGCGATCTTGAATCGGCCCATTGCCAGACGCTCCAGCCCCATGCCGAAGGCCCAGCCGGAATAGACCTCAGGGTCGATGCCGGACATACGCAAAACGTCGGGGTGGATCATGCCGGCGCCCAGCACCTCAATCCAGCCCTCACCCTTGCAGGTGGGGCAGCCTTTGCCGCCGCACTTGTGGCACTGAATATCCATCTCGCAGGAGGGCTCGGTGAAGGGGAAGTGGTGGGGGCGGAACCGGGTAACGGTGCCCTTGCCGTAGATCTGCTCGATGACGGTATTCAGAGTGCCCTTCAGATCGGACATAGTGACACCCTTGTCAATGACCATGCCCTCGATCTGATGGAACATAGGGGAGTGGGTGGCATCCACTTCGTCCTTGCGATAGACGCGGCCGGGAGCAATGATGCGAATGGGCAGATCCATGGACTCCATGGCCCGGACCTGCATGGGAGAGGTCTGGGAGCGCAGCATGACACGGCTGTCTTCATCAAAATAGAAGGTATCAGACCAGTCACGGGAGGGGTGGCCCTCCTCAGCGTTGAGACGGTCAAAGTTGTAGGTAGCCAGCTCCACTTCGGGGCCGTCCAGCACGGTAAAGCCCATACCAACAAAAATATCCTTGATCTCGTCCAGCGCCATGGTCATGGGATGCTTGTGGCCCTGGGGAACGGTCTTGCCTGGGATGGTGACGTCCAGTGCCTCGGCCTTGAGCTTTTCAGCCATGGCCTTTTCAGCCAGAATGACGGACTGTGTCTCAATGGCGCTTTCCAGCTCGGCGCGGACTTCATTAGCCTTCTGGCCCATGATGGGACGCTCCTCGGGGGACAGCTTGCCCATCTGCTTCAGAACTGCGGTGAGTTCACCCTTCTTGCCCAGATATTGGACACGAACGGATTCCAGCTCAGCAGTGGCCTGAGTGCCGGCAATGGCTTCCAGGGCGTGCTGACGGATAACTTCCAGTTGTTCCTTCATCATTGTTGCTCCTTACATTATTACATAGTATACGCAAAATCAGGATAAAAAAAGGCCTCTCATCCCGAAGCTGGGACGAAAGGCTGACTTCCGCGGTACCACCCAAATTCATATCCAAAATCAGATATGCACTCGAAGACCCCTGTAACGGAGGGCGTCCGGCCATGTTTCCATGGCGGCTCCCGGGCGAACCAAACCAGGCGTCCGCAGGTCGGCTTGCAGCCGGTGACCGACCCTCTCTTGGCGGCGTATCACGGTTATTTTCCCGTTCATCGCTGATAACATTTATTACTTTATAACACAGATCAGCGATGATTGCAAGACCTGAACTGACAAAAAACGGGCAAACAGGGGGCATCGCGGAGACAGGAGCGGCGCTTTGCCGCTTAGTGGGGGAGGAGACGATACAGGGGGGTGCGCATGGTAACGGTATCCCGCTGTATCTGCTGAAGGCCGTCGTCCAGGCTGTGAACACCACTCTCAGTGACAAAAGTGATGGGAAACAAATCTTGAATGAGAGACTCCGCATCCGGCTCCACGACACCGTAGGGGTAGGCAAAAAACGTCAGTTCCCGGCCCAGTTCTTCCTCCATTCGGTCATGGCTCAGCTGGATGTCGGACAGCACCCGGTCCGCAAAGGCTGCATCAGTTTCGTCGGGCTTACGCTGAATGCCGTTGATGCCGCCGCGGGTATAGACGCCGGCCCGGTCATCCATGTTGTGGAGCAGGTAGGTGTGGGAACCAAATTCCACCAGACCGGAATCCGCCATTTCCCGGCATTCCTCCCAGCGAAGAAACTGCTCAGCCCATTGGTTGTCCTGCAATCCCACAATCAGTGCCACGGCGGCTTTGGCCTGATGCTGCTCCAACAGGGGATAGAGGAGAGAGTAATTACTCTGATAGCCGTCATCAAAGGTAATCAGCACCGGCTTTTCCGGCAGCGACTCCCCCGAGAGTAAGTTGGCGGGCAGAATGGTGGTGTAGCCATGGTCAGAGAGCCATTGAAGATCATGGTCCATGCGGCCTACCGTCACAGTCATGTCATTGCATTCCTGACCATCCGGCACCAGATGGTGGTACATCAGCACCGGCAGCGGGTTGGACACAGCCGGACGGTACAGTTTTGCAGCGGCCAGCCCTGCAGTCAACAGCAGCAAACCGACCACAAAAATACGAATATGCTTCTCCATAGTACAGCAAGAATCCTTTCAGGTATGAAATCATGAGGAGGGCTTTTCCCAGTTGAAGAGATCCTCCCACTGTTCGAGGCCAGCAGCGCACAAACTACATCTCGGCCTGTGGAGCGGCCATCCATTTCCGGAGTGGATCGGTCCGGGAAGAGAAAAAGGGGGTCAGCGTCCGTGTCCAGGGCGGCTGAGTGAAAAAACTGGAAAATTGAAAGCCTGTGTTGTATGTTTATCTTTCAGAGCCACACAGGAATAGATAATCTGACTGGAACACGATCCGATAGATTCCACATCCGGAATCGAACCTTTGCTGCCAAATCAGCGGGGCGTCCTGACGCAGCCGGTGAGCAGAAGCAGTGATAGCAGCAGAGAAATTAAGTGTTTCATGAAACCAGTTGTTTATGCCCTTCAGTATACCATGGGGCATTCTGGTAAGTCGTGACAAAAGTGTTACAATGTTCGTTGAAGAAACTGCGCAAGCTCGATATAATACAGATCAAGCAGATGTAAAACAGGAGGTTGACACCATGAAGCTGGCAACGGCAGCACAGATGAAGGAACTGGATCGGGTGGCCATTGAGGAGAAGAAGATCTCCTCGGTGGAGTTGATGGAGCGGGCAGCAAAAGGTGTGGCGCAGGCGGCGTTGGAGCTGCTGCCCAAACGGCCTGGAACATGTCGGGCAGCCGTGTTCTGCGGCAGCGGCAACAACGGCGGCGATGGGATCGCTGCTGCCCGGCTGCTGTTCCTGGCGGGTGTGTCCGTCTGGGTATTCCTGGTGGGCAACTATGAGAAAATGACGCCGGACGCCATGGAGGAGTGCCGTCGTCTCAGTGAATGCGGTGTGCGGTTGGAGTGCTTTGACCCGCAGAGTACGTCCCAGCAGAGCTGGACCATGGCCTGTCAAGTACTGATCGATGCCCTTTTCGGTGTGGGACTTTCCCGGGAAATCGATCCAATGTCCCGGTATGGGGCGGCAGTGGCGTTGATGAACAGAGGCCGCGGTGCTGTAGTGGCGGCGGATATCGCCAGCGGTGTGGCGGCAGACACCGGAAAGGTACTGGGCTGCGCTGTAAAAGCTGACAGGACGGTTACCTTTACAATGGCGAAGATTGGGCAGTTTGTTGGGGATGGCGCTTTGTATTCCGGCGAGGTGCAGGTATGGGATATCGGAATTCCCCGTGACCTGGTTCAGGAGAAGATTCCCGGCATGGTCAGCACGGCAGACACACAATATGCCTCAACAGTCCTGCCGAGACGAGCGGCAGACGGCCACAAGGGGACCTTTGGAAAGGTGCTGGTGGCAGGCGGCTCAGTGGGCTACACCGGTGCACCCTACCTGACGGCATCGGCGGCGGTGCACTCCGGCTGTGGCCTGGTGTATCTGGGCGTGCCAGCTGCCATCTGGGCAGTGGAGGCGGCAAAGTGTGTATCTGCCATGCCATTCCCATTGCCGGAGACAGGAGGAAAGCTCTGTTCTGCGGCAGTGGAGCCGATTATGGAAAAACTGTCAGGCTGTGACGTGCTGGCCCTGGGCCCTGGGCTGGGCCGCAGTGACGAGACCACCCGCCTGGTGCTGGATGTACTGGAGCGGACGGAAAAACCGGTGGTGGTGGATGCGGATGGCATCAATGCGCTGGAGGGGCATATAGATAGTTTGGACGCCCGGCGGGGCCGTGTTACCATCCTGACGCCCCACGATGGCGAATTTGCCCGAGTAGGGGGAGATCTTTCGGGCGGGGACCGGGTGGAGGCGGCGAGACGCTTTGCAGTTGTCCATGGATGCGTTCTGGTGTTGAAGGGGCACCGGACCCTAATCGCCACACCGGCGGGTACGGTGCTGGTGAATACCACCGGCAGCTCTGGTCTTGCCAAGGGCGGCAGCGGTGATGTGCTGACAGGACTGATCGCGTCCCTGTTGGCCCAGGGCTGCACCGCAGTTCGGGCGGCGGTTTTGGGTGTCTGGCTCCATGGCAGAGCCGGAGATCTGGCGGCAGAGCGCCTGACGCCATATGCCATGACTCCGGAGGATGTGATTGCAGAACTGCCAGGAGTATTTCAAGAACTGTAAAGAAAAATAACTGAATAGGAGGAACTGGGGTGCGCAAGTGGATCTGCGTACCAATGATGACCTTTTTCCTGCTGACAGCTTGCGGCGGGTCTGAGGAAATGGATGTGCGGGCAGCCTATCGGGAAATGACGGGCTGCACGATGGAGGCAGTGGTCTCCTGCCAACAGGGAGAGAGCATCTGGGAGGCGGAGCTGCGATGTGACTATGTCCCGGAGGGGGAGAGCACGGTGGAGGTGTTGGCTCCAGAGACCATTCAAGGGGTTCGGGCGAAATTGGATTTGGAGACCTGGATTCTGGAATATGAGGATGCCTGCCTGAATGCCGGTCCTGTAGGGCCCCGGGAGCTGAGTCCGGCGGCCTGTCTGCCCAGGCTGATGAGTGCTCTGCGTGATGGTTGGCTGCTGGAGGAAAACAAAGAGAACTGGGGGGAGACCCCCTGCCATCGGCTGACGGTGGACCAGACTGGTTCCGACGGCGGAAAGATACTTTCAACCCTGTGGCTGCGGGAGGAGGATGGATATCCTGTGCGGGGAGAAATCGCAGTGGATGGGGAAATAATTTTGACCGCAGAGTTTACGGAGTTTTCATTTCATGATATAATTCAAAAATAATTTGATTTTTTATTTGATATACAGAAGGTGACAGAAATGGATGAACCCATCCTGCATCGCACATGGGCAGAAATCGACCTGGATGCACTGGAACACAATTATCAAGTGGCACGGAAGCGCATCGGCCCTGATGTCAAATATCTGGGTGTTGTGAAGGCGGATGCCTATGGCCACGGTGCGGTGCCGATTGCCAGAAAGTTGGAATCTCTGGGCGCGGACTATCTGGCGGTTTCCAGCTATGATGAGGCAATGGAGCTGCGGAGAGCAGATGTCGGTTTGCCGATTCTGATCCTGGGGCATACGCCGGTGGAGATGGTGCCGCAGCTGCTCAAGTATCACATCACGCAGGCGGTTTCTGACCGGGCGAAGGCAGAGACATTTAGTGCCGCAGCGGTTGCCTGCGGTGGTGTTCTGAACATTCATATCAAGGTAGACAGCGGAATGTCCCGGCTGGGCTTCTTAGTGCGGGGCCAGCACTTTGACGCAGGTGTGGCGGATATTGCGGCGACCTGCTCACTGCCTGGACTGCACGCCGAGGGTATCTTTACCCATTTTGCCGTCTCTGATGAGGATGATAGTGGCAGTGAGGCATACACCCGGGAGCAGATTGATGTTTTCCAACGGGTGATTGCAGCTCTTGGCGATCGTGGCAGGACCTTTGCCATCCGCCACTGTACCAACAGCGGCGCACTCACTCGGTATCCGGAAGTGTATTTGGATATGGTGCGGCCTGGTATTGCACTCTATGGCTGCGGCCCGGATGCGGAGCGTCTGGGACTGCGTCCGGTGATGACGTTAAAATCTACGTTTTACACCATTAAGGAATACGATGCCGGCACGGATATCAGCTATGGCAGAACCTATCGCACGGCGGTCAAGACCCGGATGGGCGTTCTGCCAATCGGTTACGGCGACGGCCTGCCCCGGAGACTTTCCAACAAATTCTCTGTGATCACGGAGCAGGGATCGGCTCCACAGCGGGGCCGGATCTGCATGGATATGTGCATGGTGGATCTCACGGAGCTGCCAGACGTCCGGGAGGGCGACGCGGCGGAGATCTTCGGCAGCCGTCAGAGTGTCAACGATCTGGCGGCCATGCTGGATATGATCCCCTATGAGCTGCTCTGCGCAGTTTCCAGGCGTGTCCCCCGTGTGTACCTGGAACACGGGCAGGTCACGGATCGGCACAGCGGACTGCTGTAATCCGACACACAACCGTGCCTCCTGACGCATAGGATAGTGCGGGCAGGATACCGGAATTTTACCGGACTATCCAGTATAAATTCCGCACCTGCGTGGGAGAATGAAAGTGGCCTCACCGATGACATATCGGTGGCGGGTACTTCTTTCGGCGGAGTGTGAACTTTGTGGATACGAGTGTCAAACGCGGCGATATTTACTATGCCGATCTCTCCCCGGTGGTGGGCAGCGAGCAGGGCGGCGTCCGGCCGGTTCTGATCATTCAGAATGATACCGGAAACCGCTACAGCCCCACCGTGATCGCGGCAGCCATTACCTCTCAGACGGGCAAAGCCCGGCTGCCCACACATATCGATCTGCCTGTGGAGGAAAACTGCGGCTTGAGTCGAGATTCCGTGATTCTGCTGGAACAGGTCCGGACCCTGGATAAGCGGCGGCTCCGGGAGCGGATGGGCCGTGTGGAGGAACAGGTGATGGAGAAGGTGGATCTGGCCATTGCGGTCAGTTTTGGCCTGCCTCACGACCAGTTGGTTTGATCGACGATCCCCCCCGAAATGGGCGATTTCAGCCTGTTTCGGGGGAGCAGCGTACCAGGGATACAGGAACTACTGCCCTCCTGGGGCAAAACAGGATGCACCGTGCTGCGGGTCAGCACGGCGGAAAGGAATGGACATACATATGAAGAAGAACAGAGGATTCCTGCACGGAACCGTGCTGGGTGGCATTTGTGCGGTATTGGCTGTCACGGCGGTTGTAGCAGCGGACCCCGGAACAGCCAAGGACCCCCTGGTGACGCTCAGTTATCTGAACGAGACGTTTCTCAACGATGTGATGCAGCGGGTGGACAAGAAGATCGATGCCCGCAACCAGATGCTGGCTGGCCAGGGTGTGGCTGGCTCCGACGCAGCCAATTTTACGGTGGTGGAGCTGTCTAAGGGACAGACCCTCGCCGGGGGCGTTGGCTGCGAGGTGATGCTGCGGATCGGCAGCGCTGTCTGCACAGCGCCTTCTGCACCAGGCCTCATTGATGAGACGGATGGCAGCACCTTGAATAACGGCAAAGCTCTGGTACAGAATCACCTCTATATGATGACTGTGGAGGGACGGGGCGTGAAAGCAACCGCAAACACTGTGAAGCTTCTGGTCCGCGGTGGCTATACCATCGCCTGACTGACTGATTCCTATCTGCATAACAGGACCCGTTCCGGCATATAATGCTGGGACGGGTCCTTTGGAATCCGGAGAGGAGGGCAGGGCATGGACAAGGTGCCACTGATGTTTGAAGGGCGGGCAGTAGGAGAGCTGACAGCGGTAAGGGAGGGCCTGTATACCAGATATTCCGCTGTTTGCCGCCTGCCCGGAGAGGGTGTCTGGTGTGCCTGGGTGCTGGGAGAGCGCGGTGAGCTGCGAATCGGCGTTCTGGAGCCCTGCGGCACGGAAGCCACCATCTCCAGACGGTTTTCTGACCGGGTCACAGCGCCGCTGGGGTCTCTTCAAAGCGGAGAACTCCGCCCAATCGGGGCAGGACCCGCGTCCACAGACTGGAAGCCTATCGGCAGGGTAGAAGACTGGTTTCATACATCCTGGCTCTGTGATCAGCTGCGCCATTATCGGGGAGTGCTGGCAGTCCGGGAGGGAGAACGATGCCGTGTAGCGATTCCGTATGATCCCCGCCAGCCCTTTCCAATTCCGTCGCTGTTCTGCTTTGCGCATGTGATTCAGGCGGCGGGACAGCGATGTGTGGTTTACATATTCAATCATGCAGAACATCCGATTTTTGACAAAGACCGGACAAGTTGAAAAAAATTTAGAAAATTGGTGAAAAGTCATACCATATTTAGCGGTGCTGTGATATAATATAAAAAAGAACCACAGGATGTAGCCTGTGGCAATGTAGACAAGAGCTTGCGCCGATCATCCGGCGAATGATGGGGAGGTCCTTTATGAATTGTCCGTTTTGCGGTTATACAGAGAGCAAAGTCATTGATTCCCGACCTGCTGACGAGGGCACCAGCATCCGCCGCCGTCGGGAATGTCTCTCCTGCGGCAAGCGGTTTACAACCTATGAGACGGTGGAGAGTCTGCCCATGGTGGTAGTGAAGAAGGACGGCAGCCGCCAGAGCTTTGATCGCCGGAAGGTCTTGGGCGGCATGATCCGGGCCTGCGAAAAGCGGCCGGTCCCTCTGGCGGATCTGGAGAGAATCGCAGCTGAGATTGAGCAGGATCTGCAAAACTCCATGGAGCGGGAGATCAGCACTGAGGCCATCGGTGAGAAGGTTATGGACCGTCTTCGAATGGTGGATCAGGTGGCTTATGTGCGGTTTGCATCAGTATACCGTCAGTTCAAAGATATTGACACTTTTATGTCGGAACTCTCCAAACTGCTGACAGAGCGGTGAGCGTGCAACATCAACGGGACGCCATTGGCGTCCCGTTTTTGCGTCTATAGGATACTTCCAAGAGTCGGCTGCTCTCGCAGAGTCAGGAGGGTGAGCTGATGGCGCAGTGCCACCAGATCCACGATGAGTTGGTTCTGCTCCTGGATGGAGACAGATGCCATGATCTGGTGATAGAGTCCATCGGCCTCATCTATCATACTGTGGGTGGAGAGTATGCGCAGATAGCGTGTCTGCTGAGACCAGCGCTGATAACTCTCAAGGAGTGTGTGCCGGGCCTCCTCCCACTGCTCTGCCTGAACGAGGGATTCAACCTGCTGCAGCTCTGCCTGGCGGGAACCGTTATCCCGTTCGATGGTTCTGTCACTCCAAATGCACAGCCCCAGAATGGCGGTAAGAAGACCAAGGGCGGGAAGGGTGTTTTTCAAGAGGCTGACTCCTTTCGGATACAGAAAATACTTCCATGCTCATCCATTGTCAGAAGAAAGACCTGCTCAGGACTGTCAAATCCTCGCTGGCGCAGCTCCTTTTGCAGCCACTTCTCGTTTTTTCCGCTGGCAGATAGCCCGTGCTGTACCACTTGGCCATCGTTGATGAGGATGGTTGGAAGGGTCACATCGTCCTCCACGGTCAGTTTCAGCTGCGCGGCAGTGGGGGGTTGACAGGAGGCACGGGGAAGAACCGACAGCTGCCCGGAGTTCTCCAGAACCGCATATTTGACATCTCGGATGCTGGAGATGCCCTGAATCCGCAGCTGTTCCAGCAGTTCATTGAGGGTGAACCGATTTTTTCGCATGGCTTCCTGCTGTACAACACCGTCCCGAATCAAAATGGATGGCTGGCCACAGGTCAGCTCCCGAAAAACAATGCTTTTCAGTGACAACTGGCTGAGCAGCAGGGAGAGGCACAGCAGTGTGAAAATTGGGATTACTCCGGCCAGCAGGGGAAGGCCGATATCCTGCATGGGGACCGTTGCCAGGTCGGAAACCATCATGGTCAGTACCAGCTCTGCCGGTTCCAGTTGACCAATTTGCCGTTTTCCCATCAGCCGCAGCCCGAACATGATGAGAAAATAGAGAATGATGGTGCGGATGAAAACGGTCATCATAGCAAGGCCTCCCTTGTGTTGTAATCGGGCGAGAGGATCGCCAGGGTAGGAAAATCCCGGGAATTGGGGAAAGTTGACGCTTGACCCCGGTTTCACGGTTTTGTATAATAAAAATCAAAAGATTTGTAAATGGAGACCCACAGCTC
>JAHHSA010000018.1 GCA_020025475.1 Oscillibacter sp. | reverse complement strand
ATCCCGCCAGTGCTTCATTGCTCCACTTGACTGAGACCGCAAATGCTGCGTCATTGTCCATGGTAGTGTGGTCATAAAGACCTGGGCGGACTTCTCTCCGTGCACTTTCTAGTGCAGCTGCATGGCACCCATAAGGGGACCAGTGCCCTATACCGGGAAAATGACTACGCATTTTTTCTGCGGTGTCCACCTTCATTGTGCAATCAACCATTTACAAAAAGGAGAACCCCATTTATAACTCGGAAGCCGGGTTATAAACGGGGTTCTCCAACTTATGCAGTTTCCAAATACTTATTTTTCATACCCACGCAAAAGATCAAGCAGTTTCGCAGCATGCACCGCTTCATCCATCGCAAGCTGGCAAAACAGCTCGGCAAGTTCTTTGTTATCTTCCTCCAGTTCATGGGCATAGGCCTGATAGTCCCGCACAAGTTCAGTCGAATTTTGCCAGGCTCTGAGCACATGGTCACGGTCGGTAATTGTAAAACCATTTTTGCTATCCATACAAACACCTCCTCACTTTCTTCCCACTTTAGTATCTCCATCATCAGCCGCCGCTTATTCATCAGCAGCAAGCAAGACTGATTTCGGCACACAGCGAGAGTCGTTTCATCATTCAACAGTTGAAACTCCTTCAATGGACGGGCCTTGACTAGGGTGTCAGAGAGCACCGCAAATGAAAAGTTTCTTATGATTTTTCCACAAGGTTACTCCCTAGGTGCATAGATTCTATTTTCTGGGGATAACATTTACGGCCATCTGACTTTTGAGGTGTGGCAGTTCCATAAAAGTGGTAACATATATTATTCCCCATGATTTGGGACAAATTCATACACTGCTCGGTCACTTTGCAGATCAAACACGAGATTTCCTCTCTTCCACAGCCTTGCCCGCAGGTGAGCATTCCCACTCTCCCGAATGGTGCTGGACATCTTTCCGCGCTGTGGCGCGCGAAGCGGGTGACCTGCATGGGAGGGTGCTATATCCAGTTCCAGCAGATGGCTGCCTTGAGACAGACAGATATGTTCTGGAGTAAATGCTTGAATCTTAACGCCCCTGTAAGTTGCCAAGCGATACTCCCTGCCATGGTACAAAATGGCACAGATGCATCCCCAAAAGGCACTTGTGCCAAATGGAATATAGGCGATTGAGGCCATAATGGAACAAGGTTTTGGGAAATCGTTGCACTGTATCCACAGGTAGGAGCGGGGAAATGATGTTCCACTGTCCTTTTCTACATAGCCAAGACCTCCGTCGAAGTTGTGCAGATGTCCATCCATGATAACGCTGCCTTGGAGGGTATGCGCCATACTGAGAACTCCGTGCCGGCATTCCATCGGGAAAAAGCGAAATGGTCCCATGATATCGGAACAAAGAGGTGTAAATGGTCCGTATGCAATCTCACCGCGGATGCCTGGCAGCGCAATGTGGCAGCCCCGCCTTGAAAACCAACATTTGTCCGCTCGTATCATACCGTTATTGATGCTCAAATTTGATATCTCGAACTGTCGGGCACCATCCTGCGAAATCAGTTGGATGAAAGCCCCGCTCTCCGCCTGACCTGGAATGAATGCCACCATGTCATCCTTTTTTTGATGCTTAAAATACCAGCCCTCAAAACCTTTCTGTCCCGATATGCGCATGTCGCAGTCCTCCTTTTAGGGATGGATTTAGTATGCCCACAAGAGCAGCATATAAGACTTTGCCCATTCGTTTCTGAACAAGTGTGACCACATCCGTGCTTGTAACGCGTTGCCATAGCGACTGACATCTGTCAGAATAAAGCTCTCATACACAACTCTCCAAAGGGGCTTGCTATGACTGCGCAGTGCCTTATCTCAAAAGCAGGGATATCGCAAGCGTGGATAGAGCGACCAGCAGGAGCACAACCCAAAAAGAAAGACACGCTTTCAGCGTGTCTTTCTTTTTGGTACGGGTAGTGGGACTCGAACCCACACGCAAAGCACGAGAACCTAAATCTCGCATGTCTACCAATTCCATCATACCCGCATATTCACTTTCCCTCTGATTTTTACTCGGTGAGGGAACCGAGGCGGGGCGATCGCCTGATTCGCAGTTGTTAGTATATCACATGTTGTCAAAGGGAACAAGAGTGTTTTTCTCTCATACAAAACAGGCACAGTCCATGTCCATGGGCTGTGCCTGTTTTCAATGTTTATCTTGCTTATCTTCCGCCGCGTCTGCCGCCTCCACGGCTGCCACGGCTGCCACGACTGCCACGGCTGCCGCGGCTGAAGGAGCCGCCACCGCCGAAGCCACCCCGTCCACCGCCGAAACTGCTGCGGCCGCGACTGAAGGAACCGCCGCCAAAGCTGCTGCGTCCACCGCCAAAGCTGCTCCCGCGGGAGGAACCACTCCTGAAGCTGCCGCCGCCAAACATTCCGCCGCCTCGGCCGCCGGAGGCAGGCGGTCTTCTGGGCGGTCTCGGAGATCTGGGGGGGCGTGGGCGACCGTAGGTCCGGCCCCAGAATACGGGGTAGTACCGCCGGGTGGGGATACCCATACCTGGGCGCAGGTACCTCCGACGGTAGGTTCTCCACCGGTAGCCATCCAGAGCCACCCCTATCACCATCAGCACCACCAGCAGTGCCAGTACATCCGTCAGAACCTCCCGGGTACCCGGCTCATAGTAACCGCTGCTCTCCGTATAATAGCCGGCAGCGGTACTGAAGGTATCCCGCACTGCCGGGATGTAATTCTCCCGCAGCGTCACGCCGTAATGTTCGCCCAGCCAGTCCAGGTAAGCGTCCACCGTCTTGCGCACACCGGCGTCATAGTTTCCGGCAGCAAAATCATCCTCCAGATTGGCATACAGGATGCTGTGCAGACTGTCTTCATACCGGCGCAGACCATCTCCCAGTGCAATGCCATAATCTCCCTGCAGGCCATTTGCAGAATAGTCATCCAGTGCCAGTACCAGCACCAGGCCGTTGTCCCGTTCCGCGGAACCGACACCATACCGGCTGCCCAGTTCATAGGCATAGTCCACCGCAGAGGGGCCCCCAGTGGTATCTACCGTCTGGACCATGATCTGAGCACCCGTCTGAGCAAAGAGAGATGCGTTCATCCCATCAATATGCTCCATTGTCTGGTCGGACAGGACACCAGCTTCATCATAGATGTAAGTATAGGTGCCTACCACTGCTGTGGAGGGTTCGACGGTATCGTCCGGCTTTTTGACCTGGCCAATCAGAACACTGGCCACCATGGCCAGCACCATGATCACCGCCGCCACCGGTCTCTTGTTCAATGCCTTCATTGGCAATCTTCCTTCCTTGGTCCCTTACTTGTGCAGCTCCAGCAGTTTCTGCTTCAGCTCACCCTCAATGCGGCCCAGCTCAACCTCTGCCGCCTTCCGCTTCTGGGCCCCTTCCTCCTGGATGTGGATGACCTCATCCAGCGTGGAAATCAGCTGCTCGTTGGTATGCTGCAGGGTCTCAATATCCACCACAGACCGCTCGGCCTCCCGGGCCGTCTCGATGGTTCCCATCTTCAGCATATCAGCGTTCTTTTTCAGCAGTTCATTGGTCATCTCCGTGACGGCACTCTGGGCAGCCACTGCCTGCCGTCCGTGCTCGAGACCCAGGGCCAGCACCATCTGGCTCTTCCACAGAGGGATGGTGTTCACCAGAGAGGACTGGATCTTTTCCACCATCAGGGTGTTGTTATTTTGCAGCAGACGCGTCTGAGGCCCCATCTGCACGGAGATCATGCGGGTCAGTTCCAGATCATGCAGCTTCTTTTCAAACCTCTCGCACATCTGAACCATGTCGTTATAGCGCTGGGCGTCCTCCTGGGCGCCGGTGGCCTCTGCCTGACTCCGCAGCTGCGCCAGTTCCCCGCTGCGGACCTCTTTCAGCTTTCTCTTGCCTGCCAGGATATACATGGTGAGTTCCTTGTAATACTTGAGGTTGAGCTCATACATCTGGTCAAACATGGCCACGTCCTTGAGCAGCGTCACCTGATGCTGTTCCAGCTCCCGGACAATCTTGTCCACGTTGGTCTCCACCTTGGCATACTGGGCCTTCATGATCTCCAGCTTGTTACCAGCCTTCTTGAATAAACCGAAGAAGCCCTTCTTCTCCTCTTCCTCGCCAAAGCCCTTCAGCTCTACAACCAGTTCGCTGAGAGATTTGCCGATCTCACCCAGGTCCTGGGTCTTAACTGAACGCAGTGCATTTTCAGAAAAGCCTGCCACATTCTTCTGGGCGGCAGCGCCGTACTGCAGAATCAGGTTGGAATCCATAATATCGATTTTCTTTGAAAACTCCTCCACGGCCTTCTTTTCCGCGTCGGAGAGCAGCTTCTCGTCCATATTCACCGGTTCTGCCTGGGGCTTTTCCGGTTCCGCAGAAGCGGCAGCAGTCTCTGCTGCCATGGGGTCCAAGGTCAGTGTGGGCACTTGCTCCACAGCCGCAGATACAGGGTCCAGGGTCAATGTGGGCACTTCCTCCGCAGCCGTGGACATGGGGTCCAGGGTCAGCTGGGGCATTTGATTGTCAGCCATAGTTTCTTCCTCCGTTATTCTTTCATTTCTGCGGTTAAATTCGTCCAATTACAGTTCCAGTTGAATTTCTTTTGGATCAGACTGGTTTGCGTCAGCCTGCATATTCTCCCCTGTGAGGCCCTCGCTGGCCAGCATAGTCTCCAAAACCGTGATATCCGTGGAGATATCCAGAGCATCCGAGCCGTAGAGACTGTCAAGCTGCTTTTCAAAGGCAGATACAATCGTACGCATGATGCCCTCCACCTTAGAGAGGGTGGAGCTGATATTCTCACCGGATACTCCGGCAGCACTCATACGGTCATAACTGTTGAGCAGTTTCAGCGTGGTGGGCAGATAATAATCCATAAAACGGCGGATCTGAGGCAGCTTTTTGGGCTCCTGTTTCACGGCTGACAGAATGGCTTCGGAGATTTCCTCCAGCCGCACGATGTCGGCGGAAATGCTGGGATCCTCGATGCTCTCATCCAGCCGCTTCATCTCACTCACCGCCATACGCACAGCCTTCTGGACCTCGTCCAACTCCGCATTGCCGGTGGATGCTTCCTCTTTGGGCTTCTCCGGTGCCTTCTTCTCCGTTCCGCCGATGACCTTTCCACTGCCGCACAGCAGATGGAGTCCGAAAAACACCACCGCCGATACCGCCGCCAGCAGCACGTAATGCATCAGACGGTACAGCGGGAACAGCAAGGCGTATAGCACCCACAGTACCGCCACTGCATAAAACGGTGCCACAGATACGCGCTTCTCCTTTTCCATGGAAGTTCCTCCTTTGGATTCTGGTTCTATAGTATGGATATTATACCCCTACTGCCGAATCCAGGTCAAGAAACAGCATGCGAACAACCTTCAAAATTTTTTACTTCTATGAAAAAAGAGACCCCGCAGGGTCTCTTTTTTCAGGGCAGCTCCCTGCCGCATTTGGGGCAGAAACGATAGCCGCCCTCCACAGCGGTACCGCAGTAGGGACAGAACCCATCCCCCGTCTTCGGCTCCGCCGGCCCTTGCTGTTGACCGAAATACCCATGCATGGGGTCGCTCTCCTCCCCGTTCTCGGTGATGTCCCACTGAGAAAAGCGATCCTTTCCGGCAGCATTTGTGAAGTGATACACCGCCTGCACAATGCCCATCATGATAAACACCACGCCGAACAGCAGGAAGAAAAACGGAGCCCCCATGGCAGCAGCCATCGCCGTCCAGATCACGCCGAACACCACAGCCACAACGGAGCCAATCGCATTCATGGCAGAGGGGCCACGCCCCGGTTTGATACTCTTCATAATCAGATATCTCCTTTCAACGATCAGGGTCTGTGGGGAAACGTCCACTTTCCTGCCGTGTCCAGCAGCCATGCAAAGAGGATGGACACAGGCGTCACCACCAGGTAAAGCCCCAGCATACCGCTCATTCCCCGGCTGAACCAGGGAGTCTCCTGGAAGTGGTAGATCACAAAAACATGGGAGAAATAGATGGTCATGGCATGGGCTGACAAGAAGGTCACGCACCGCCGCACCCAGCGGAATGGTTCAACCAATTGCCACAGGGCAAAGACTGCCAGCAGCACCACCGGCACATAGACATTGAGCATCAGGTTCATGGAGTCCAGGGAGTTGTATGCTTTGCTCAGGAGGACATAACCGACAGCAGCAACCACAGCGGCAAGCAGAATCCCCCAGGGGTGGGCAGCCGTCCAGGTGCGGAGCCGTTCTATCCACTCCCGTGTCAGCGTCATTCCCAAAACGAAATAAAAGGCCCAGGTTGGGAACAGCAGCCAGAGATAGGGCTGAATCAGGGTCGGAATGCAATCCAGGCCCGCCCGCCGCAGTGCCAGCAGCAGCTCAATGCCGCCTGTGCACACCAGGGAAACCGCCACAGACCACCCAGGTGCCCGCCCCACCGCCTTGCGTAAAACGGGGTACAGGAGATAGCACTGGGCCAGAATGATGATAAAGTAAAGATGGGGAGCACTTTGTCCCTGAAGCAGTGCCCGGAAAAAGGAGGAGAGCGTCACCCGGGGCATGGGCTGCGTATGCACAAGCTGGTAGATTTCATAGAGGCTGAACCAGACCAGGTATGGGATTCCGATTTTTTTCGCCCGCTTTTTAAAAAAAGACATCGGACTATCCGAAGACCTGCTAAACCCCAGCGACGCACCGGAGAGCAGCAAAAAGAGCGGCACCGCAAATCGAACAATCTGATTCAAAACAAACGCCAGGTTCATTCCCAGCAGTGTAAAGTCGCTGCTGCGGCTTACGTAAGGTGCCGTAATGTGGATCATGATGACCGCAAGCATGGAGATCACCCGGGCCAAATCAAATTCCGGAATTGTTTCCCGCGCCGCCACTGCGTCCCCTCCTCCGTCTCAATCCCGCCACCGCCGGGGTTTTTGTTTTTTCTATCATAATCCGCCTGTGTCGGTTTTGCAAGTCTCTCCGCGCCGCAGAAATCCAGTGCTGTAAAGCCTGGAAGCAATCACGTCAGATCGCCGGCAGAACGGCCAAAGTGATGTGCCGAGAGCATATCGTGTCGCTCCTTCCAGCTCCGGACAGCTGCGGCCACCCGCGCGTCGACAATTTTCGACAGTGCTTGTCATAATTCGACATTGGTGGTACTATTTTGGTAATTAGTGGGTGTCTGCGCTTTTACCTTGCTTTTTGCACCGATGTGGTAAATTTTTTCGGCTCATGCAGCCTGTCTGAATGACGTCTGCCAGTCGCCTTTGACCGTATCAGCTTGGCATTACACGCATCAGACAGAACATCCCGGCTTAATCAACATATGGGCGCATCGTAACAAAAGCGGCAGATGAAAATCCTCCATTCAGAGGGACATCTGTCGCCTTTTTTACATAAAAAACAATATACGGAGGAAGGATTCTATGAAAAGACGACCCTTGTCCCTGGCACTTGCTTTGGCCATGCTGTTGTCGCTGCTGCCCATAACTGCCCTTGCAGCAGAAGCCGCGGAGAACGGACCGCCCACAGCTGCATTGGAAGTTCCTGCCGCCTGCGGCGCTCCAGTTCCTGCACAGTCCACGACGGCGGACGTGAAACGGGATATGGCGCATACCGCCGCCGACCAGCATCTGAATGTGCCGAAAACAGCACTGACCAGTCACTCCCGGATCAATCCCCGTGAAGATGTCTCCTCATCCGTCCCGGAGGCACTGCCACAAGTGCTTTATACCCTGTCCTATGATGCAAACGGCGGTAATGAGAGCATTCCTCCCGCTACACACCACCAGGCGGGTCAGCAGACAATGATTCCCCAGAAGCCTGTACCGCAGCGCAGAGGATTCCTCTTTGAGGGCTGGATGGCCCCAGACGGTCGGCTGTATCTGCCCGGAGACAGCATTTCTCTCAACGATCATCTGCAGCTGCAAGCCTCTTGGGGCCATCTGTCAGTGGACAAGACCATCCAGGAGATTACAGCCCCATGCAATACGAGAAACTGGATAGAGGCTCTGCCCCGTGGAAGCGATATGCAGCTGTATGACGGAACGCCCCTGCTGGATTCCATCAGACGTACCTATGCATGCACACTCCAATTTGAAAGGTCGCTTCCGGCATACACCCGTGTATCCCAGTTACAGGCGGGTCCAGATCACCAGACCGTTCAGGCTGTGACCCTGTCGGAAACTTACCGCAACGGGCAGGAGGTCCTGGGTGCATGGCGCACCGGTTACGACCCGGACATCGATGAAGTGATTCTCTATTATACCGCAGACCAGGTGCTCCATGTGGCCGGTGAGGAAGGCGTAACGCTGACCGGTTCTTCGCCTGCCGGACCCTGGGCCTCCTTTTTAGGCCCGGAGCAGGCCTTGTCGCCTGTCTCCCTGTCAATCAGATTTCAACAGTGTCTGAACATCCCCGACGGTTGCCATTTAGACCACTTTCTCCCCCGTGAAGTCGTTGCAGCAGATCTGGAAGGTCTGGTAGGCGTGACCTCTGTTGATGTGTCTTCCGGTACCGGCGGACAGCCCAGGGAGAACCCCTCCGTGATCAGGCCCGGGAGCCTGAACAGCTTCGCTGCCGGCAGTGAACTGGGGTCGATGGAGCTCTCTCATTTTGATACCAGCGGTGTCACCGATATGCAGCAGATGTTTTACGATTGCTGGCGTCTCACCGCATTGGACCTGAGCGGATTTGATACCAGCAGCGTCACGGATATGAGTGAGATGTTCCACAACTGCATGTCTTTGACTTCCTTGAATTTGGACGAATTTGATACCAGCAGCGTCACGGACATGCGGCAGATGTTCGCTGGCTGCGGTGCGCTGACCACGCTGAATCTGGGTGATTTTGACACCCGGAGTGTCTCCAATATGAGTCAGATGTTCATAAACTGTGCGTCCCTGACCGCATTGAACATCAGCAGCTTTGACACCAGCCATGTCACGGATATGAGTGAAATGTTCAAAAACTGCAAGCAGTTGAAGGTCCTGGACCTCAGCAGCTTCCGTACCCCTGAGACACAGTATCTGCGCAGTATGTTCGATGGCTGCGGCGTGGAGTATCTCGACCTGAAAAGCTTTGATGTTTCCAACGTTCGCTCTCTAGAGAGTATGTTTCAAAACTGCAGCAACCTGGTGGAAGTCCGGATGGATTCCTGGAACGTACAGGAGAACCTATTGACCTTGTCCAATCTTTTTAACGGATGCAAATCCCTGACTGCCGTCCACCTGTTTGACATGGGACAGCTGACGGCTCTGCAATCTGCCACTGCCATGTTCCAAGGCTGTACGTCGCTGACCGAGGTTGATTTTGGAGGTTCCTTCAACAGTCCGAATCTGAAAAAAATGGATCGAATGTTCCGCGGCTGCACCGCCTTGAACCATCTGACCATGCAGGGGCGTTTTCCAGGCTTGCAGACTGTGGGGAACATGTTTGAAAATACACCGGAATTGACCGATTTACAGCTGATCTGGGAAGAGACAGCTGTGGGAAATACCCTGAACACCGGCAATATGTTCCTGGGCAGCGGCAAGGGAACAGCCTCCACACTGACACTGAATGAACAAGACATCTTCGGTGCGGAGGCCGCACAGTCCATTGCCAACGCCGCAAACGGCTGGACGATTCAGTATATAGAGTCCCCTGTGCCAGCAGAGGAACTCTGCGCTATCCCGGAACTGTCAGCCGAACCCGAGCTGTCTGCTGAGTCGGAACCGCCTGCCGAGCCAGAGGCTCCGGCCCTGTCCAGCTGCTCCACTTCTCTGGTGCAGTACACAGTCCCCACAGAGCCTGCGGCAGCGCAGGAAAAACAGCCGGATGATGCATCTGCCATGCAAACAGGCCACGAGAGTCCCAACGGGCTGTGGTCTTCCCCTGCCGCGCCCGGTGACACGGTCACCTATCAAATCACGGTAACTTACGATGGAACCAACGGGGCCCCGGTACTTCTCCGTGATCCGCTGCCCGTGGGGATGAAACCTGTTCCCGGCAGCATTGCATGCAGCGGCAGCGGCCCGTTTTCCCTGGAAGAAGGCCCCTGCTTTGCTGCCGTGCAGGATCGGTGGGTTCTAACGGCCAGGATCGCAAACCTGGTATCCGACTCTGTCGTGGAAATTACATATTCCGCACAGCTGGAAAGCGTTCCCCAGACTGCGGACGGCTATCAGTACTGGGAGAACACAATCTATGCCCAGAAGCTGTGCGAAACCACCTCTGATACCATCCGTCTCTGGTACAAGCCCGAAGAAACCGTGCCCCCTGTGCCCGCAGATCATCTTGTTCGCTATGCATTCACGGGGGATTTTCCGGAGGACGTAATGCTTCCGGAGGTCCAGCGCTGTCAAGCCGGCGAACTTGTTGACCTCCCTGCCATTCGTGTCCCTGCCAATTTTACATTCAGCGGCTGGACGCTGGCCGATGGGACTCCGGCAGGCCAGCCCTTTCAAATGCCGGATTGCGATGTGACTCTGTACGGTCAATGGGAACGGGAGAAGCCCCGCACCCAGGTGGAACTTTGCTGCCGGTACGATGGTGATGTCCCGGCAAACGCACCCGACATTGATTTTTCCTGGAATCAGACCCTGGACGCAGTCGGTCGTGTAAATCTGCCTGACAAGCTGGAAAACCTGCCAGATGCGGTTTTCCAAGGCTGGACCCCATATCTGCAAATAATAGAATGTGGTGCCGGGGCCCCGGTTGTTCATCAGGTGGATCTGCACCTGGATGAACAGCAGACCTTTGCTGGCAGCTTCCAACAGTTTCCGTTCCGCATCCAGTCTCCGTTGGAGCTGTCACAGTTTGATCTCACAAAGCTCTGTGTGGACGGGAAAACCTTCAGCTGCAGACTGACCCTGGTGGGTACCTGGGCCCCCGCCCTGTCTCCCACCGTCGAAAAGCAGGTGACACTGCACGGTGCTCCGGCTCACCAGGCAAAGCCCGGCGACGTCTTAACCTATACCATCACGGTGAGCAACCCAGACCCCGCCGTAACCCGGACAAATCTGCATCTGCGTGACATCCACAACGGCACAGGCACCCTTACGGTAGGGCCCGGGCTGCCTGATGGAGTCGTCTATCTTGCAGAGCAGCAGGAATTTTTGATCGCAGAGCTGTGGCCAGGCCAACATATCAGGTTCTCTTATACGTACACGATCCCATCCGAGGACAGCGGCAAAATTTTGAAAAATACTGCCATTTTGTCAAATGTTCCCACAGCAACGGAGCGCAGCACCGCCGTGCAAGTCCTCGGGACAGACTTCCAGGTATCCAAGAAGGCCGTCCCAACCGGCTCAGTAACCACGGGCACAGATCTGACATATGTCATCACCGTCCAAAATACCGGGGCGCTGCCGCTGACGGAGTTGCGCGTTGAGGATCATCTCCTTCGTGTGGGCAGCACAGATACGCTGGCAGGCCGTGTCATATTGCTGCCCCACGACAGCACCAACGGTGTTTTGTTCGATGCGGACAAACAGGAATTCACGATAGACCACCCTGTTGCAGCTGGGGACTCCGTCACCATCGTGTGCAGATACACCGTTGTGGGTGAGGACACTCTGCGGACAATCCAGAACCGTGCAGTGGTTTCGGCAAGATCGGAGAACAGTGATGTCATCACCAGGACGGCCTCTGCTGACGAAATTTCCGTTCCTGATTTTGCGTCTGAGCCGAAGCCCAATCCCCAACCCGATTCCAAGCCGAAGCCAAAACCTGAGCCGGAAACTCCCGCGGAGCCGAATACGGAGGGTCATCGCGCCAATCTCACGAATGATTCGGACGGAACGCTCCGCCCCTACGGTACAATCACCCGGGGTGAGGCGGCAGCCACCTTCTTCCGCATGCTGACGGACAGGGCCCGGGACAAGTATTGGTGCCTAACCAATCGCTATACGGACGTGCCCGCCGACCTCTGGTGCAGCGGCGCCATTTCCACGCTGACCAACATGGGCATCATTGATGGTTTTTCTGACGGCAGCTTCCGGCCCCACAGCACCATTACCCGTGCTCAGTTTACCAAAATGGCTGTTGGTTTCTTTGAGGCCGCAGGCAAAGAGTACAAGGTCTGCTTCACCGATGTTGCCCCAGGTGCCTGGTATACCAGTTATGTGGGAGCCGCTGCATGTGCGGGCCTGATTTCCGGTTTTGCAGACGGTACCTTCCGTCCCAACGCCCCAATCACCCGTGCCCAGGCCTGGGTGATTGTGAGCCGGGCACTGGAGATTCACCATGACGAGGAGTGTCCGCCGCCCGCGCATGAAAAGATTTTCTGGCCCCACAGTGCCCCTTGCAACTGGTTCTCTGCGAATATGCAGGAGGATGCCAACCGCCACGATTCCCGCGCGGAAGCCGCGCACATACACAGCGAGGAATGCAGGCAGTCACACTGGACCGATAAGCTGCCCCGGTGTGACCGGGCGGCAGCGGAACGCCAGTGGTCCAATGCGCCCTCTTTCCCCGGCGGCAGTGCCACATCCAGTTGACCGCGTTTTTTGACATACAAAGGGGGCAGGTCCCATTGAGACCTGCCCCCCTTTGCTGTTTTTTCGTACTGACTGCCCATTACTGATGATCAGCACCGGTGAGATAGTTATAGAACGCATTGTTGACGTAGAGATCCACCAATTCAACCTTCAGTTCAGGTGCTTTTTCCTTCACGACCTTGGCAATGGCTGCTGTGCCGTCTGCCACAGAGAAGGGATGGATGGTATAGGCACCGTTGCGGATCACATTGTCCCGAATCAGGGTAAAATTCTTGGAGTCCTGCATGGGAACGGTGGAGGTATACAGAGGCTGCCACCAGGCACCAGCCAGCAGGGGCACAGTGGGGTTGCCGTTGCCGTCGGTGTTGGAATCCCACTTCTTGGCATACTGACCGATGATGCTGTCAAAGCGGTTCTTATCGGCAATGGTATTGAACTCCAGCTTCATGTCATATTCCGTGGCATAGCACAGATAGCGACCACCATCAATGGGCTTCACCTCATAGGTGGGAGTCATGGTCAGGGATGCGGGATCTCCCCACTCCACCAGGTACTCATAGATGGAAGTCTTCGGTTCCAGAGCCACCTTTGCCACAATGCCCTCACTGTGAAGCAGGCCCATCAGCTGGATGGCATGGGTAATATCACTGTGCCCATACTGGAGGGTATACTCCGGCAGGAAGTTGGCGTTATAGCCATCATATTTCAGGTTATAACCGGTGGAAGCGTTGGCAATGACCAAATCAGCTCCCAGTTTGGAGAGCTTCTCATCATCAAAGTTGCCAAAAGTAGACCATGCAGACTGGAGCTTCTGGCAAATATCGGGATCATCAGACTCGCCCAGGTAGTTGCGGCCCTGACCGGAGATGTTCACGGCATTCATCAGCAGCTGCGTTGCGGTCTTGCCGTCCAGTGCATCACTGAATCTCCAGGTACCAGAGGCAAGAGAGGTATCCAGAGCGCAAGCCACATAGGGCAGATCAGCATCTGCGATCTTTGTGCAGCCTGCGGTGGAGGCAGCAGCCTTTTCCTTGGAGTAGACCAGAGCCAGTTCCTCCAGTCCGGCTGCCTTGACGGCTGCCTTCACGGCGGTTCCCACAGTCAGCTTGGCACTCTCATCCACGGCCACGCCATTTGCGATCTTGTTCAACGCCGCATTCCAGGTGGCAGCAGAGACGGTGCCGGTCATGGGTGCAATGTCAAAGTAGGTCTTCAGGTACTCTGCAGCCTTGTCGTCCGTCTGGACAGTGTCCAGATAGACCTTGCCGCCGTTTGGTGCAATCTGCACATCCAGAGCGTTGGCAAATGCACGGGCTGGCACATAGGTGGTGCCGTCCGCCAGGAACACCTCCACCGGCTTCCCGTTGACATCCGTGGGCTGCACACGCGAGCCATCAACATAGACCGGGATGCCGGCCTCCACATTCAGTTGCTTTTTCTCATGATCCGCAGAAGCAGGCATTGCCAGTGAGGCTGTCAATACAGCCGCCAGAGAGATGCCCAGAATCGATGTGATTTTCTTTTTCATATGAATCTCCCTCCAATTTCATTTACATTCTGGTTTATCGCTTTCCTTTATCGTAAATCTCACCCAGTGCGCGGGGTGCATGGTTACTCTTGGAGAAGAACACCAACAGCAGCAGGGTAATGATATACGGCAGGGTCATAAAGAGGTCAGAAAACGCCGCAGACAGGTCCAGCGCCTGGGTCAAAGCAAATCCCGCAGAGCGGGCAAATCCAAAAATCAGGCAGGCAAAGAACGTGGGCATGATCTGCCAGTTTCCAAAAATCAGTGCGGCAATGGCCAGATAGCCGTAGCCCATGTAAATTGCCGGAGAAAACTGACCGGAAATAGAATAGGCAAAGCAGATACCACCCAGGCCGGAGAGCGCGCCGGAGATCATAACGGCGGCAAAGCGCACCTTGCCCACTTCCACGCCAGCGGCGTCAACAGCGTGGGGATTATCGCCGCAGGCCCGGAGATGCATGCCAAAGGGGGTCTTGTAGAGCACATACCAGGCAAAGGCCGCCACTGCCAGGATCACCAGTTCAAACGGATAGAGATTGGTGAAAAATGCACCCAGGACCGGAATTTTGGAGAGGCCAGGGATGGAAAACCGCAGGGACGTGCCCAGGACGAACTTATTGGAGGGTGCTCCAAACACCGATGCGTTGAGCTGGCTGGTCAGGAAGGTGGTCAGCGCAACCGCCAGCAGGTTGATGACCACGCCGGAGATTACCTGGTCTGCCTTGAACTTCACGCACAGGACGGCGTGCAGCATGGCATAGAGCATACCGCCAAGCATGGCAAACAGCATCGCCAGATACATGGGAATCTGGCTGCTGGCAGCAAAAAATCCAGAGAGCAGTGTAGCCGCCAGAGCGCCGAAAAATGCGCCGAAGCCCTGCAGGCCCTCGATGGCCAGGTTCGTCACACCGCTGCGTTCGGAATAGATGCCGCCGATGGCCATAATGAAAAGAGGCAGTGTAAAGGACAGGCCATCGATGATCAGCGTATTGATCGTATTCATACTTCTGCCTCCTTTTTCTCAGCATGGTCCGCATCCAGCATTTGCTGCCGTCTGGCAGCAATAAAATAGCGGAAGAACGCGCCGCAGGCGGCAAAAAGCAGGATTAAAGCGGTGATCAGCGCTCCGATCTCCTGCCGCACCCCCACTGTGGAGCTCATGTAAATACCGCCCTTGTCAATCACTGTAATCAGGAACGAGGCCAGCAGAATGCCCAACGGATTGGAGTTGCCCAGGATGCAGACGGCAATTGCGTCGAAACCCGTGGAAATCAGGGTGTCGGGCTGGATGGAGCCGTAGTATCCCAGGAAGTAGGTAGCACCTGCAAGACCTGCCAGGGCTCCCGAAAACGTCATGGTGAGGATGAGATTCCGGCCCACATGGATGCCGGCGTATTTTGCCGCCCTGGGATTTGCGCCGATGGTGCGGAATTCAAACCCCAGCTTCATTTTTTGAAACAGAAACCTCACCAGGAACACCGAGACGAGTGCCAGGATCAATCCCAGCGGGATATCCATTTTCAGTCCGCCGATCTCCGTATCCATGAGAGAAAGCCGGGCCGCCGGGCCAACGGCTCTGGACTGTCTGGAAATCGGGTCCGCTATGAAGGATTTGATACTGAAACTGACGGTATATCGAATGATATAGTTGAACATAATGGCCGAAACCACTTCGTTGATGTTCCACTTATACTTTAAAAAGCCGATCAGAGCGGAGGCAGCAGCACCCACCAGCACAGCAACCAGCACCACCAGAGGCTTGGCCAGCACCGCAGGCAGCGGAGAATACCCAATCGTCACCGTGGCCACCAGTCCCGCCAGCATCATCTGTCCGGAAACACCGATGTTGAACAAACCGGAGCGCATGGCAACTGCCACAGAGAGCGATGCCAGGAGCATGGGCGTCCAGGCATTGAGCATACTCATAAGGTCGGTCACCATGCTCCGCTTGGCCGCATAATTTCCTTTTGGGAACAAGCCTGCGCCCTGCAAAAAGCTGAGATAGGCCTTCAGCGGGTTTTTCCCCATGATCAGATAGACCACAGCACCCGCCAGCAGACTCAGCAGAATGGCCAGGATGGGGATGGTAATTTTCTGGCGCTTCTCATCTCCCATGATGGAGAGGAATCTCCGAAGGAACGGATTTGTCTTTTTGTTCTTCACTCCTGCTTCACTCCCATCATAAACTGTCCCACTTCATTGGTGGTCATGGTATCCGCCGGTGCAATCTTCAAAAGCTCCCCGGAGAACACAACGCCGATGGTATCTGCCAGTGCCATAATCTCCTCCAGTTCCAGCGATACCAGGAGAATGGCCTTCCCCTTGTCCCGCTCCTTCAGGATTTGTCGGTGGATATTCTCAATTGCGCCGATATCCAGGCCGCGGGTGGGCTGAACAAAAATAATCAGCTTGGAGTCCAGTTCGATCTCCCGGGCAATGATGGCTTTTTGCTGGTTGCCGCCGGACATGGACCGGGTAATGGTGTGGATACCCTGGCCGGATCGGATATCATATTCCTCAATCAGCTTGCTGCCGTATTGGTCAAAGGCGTCCGCATGCAGAATTCCCTTTTCGCAGAAGGGCGGCTTGTAGTAACTCTTCAGCGCCAGGTTGTCCGCCAGATCAAAGTCCAGGACCAGGCCGACCGCCTGGCGGTCCTCCGGAATATAGGAAACGCCCAGATCGTTTCTGTCGCGGACAGAACTGTGGGTGATTTCCTGTCCCATCAGGCTCACTGTTCCCTCAGAGACCCTGCACATACCAGCCACCGCATCGGCAATCTCCGTCTGACCATTGCCGGAAACACCGGCAATGGCAAAAATTTCGCCTGCGTGGATTGAAAAGGAGACATCCTTTACCACCGGGAATCCATCCCTGTTTTTCACGGTAAGGTGCTGGACCTTCAGAACCTCCTGCTCAAAATGGGGTTTCGATTTTTCCAATGCCATCTCCACTTCTCTTCCCACCATCAGATTGGCCATGATCTGCGTGGGAGTAGAGGCGACATCCAGGATGTCCACCAGCTTGCCTCGGTTCAAAATGGCACAGCGGTCGGCAACCTGCTTGATCTCCTCCAGCTTGTGGGTAATGAGAATGATCGTCTTCCCCTGTTCCCGCAGGCCACGAATGATCTTGAGCAGGAAGTCGATCTCCTGGGGCGTCAGCACAGCTGTCGGCTCATCAAATATCAAAATCTCTGCTTCACGGTAGAGCATTTTCAAAATTTCTACACGCTGCTGGATGGAGACGTTGATATCTTCGATCTTCGCCGTTGGGTCAACCTCAAGGCCGTACTGTCTGGACAGCTCTGCCACTTTTTTGTTGGTGCTCTTGATGTCGACCACAGGGAAAAGACCTGCCCGACGCATTGGTTCAATGCCCAGAATGATGTTTTCAGCAATTGTGTAGTTGCTCACCAGTTTAAAATGCTGGTGCACCATGCCGATATTCAATTTTGTGGCTTGATTGGGAGATGTGATGTGCTCCTTTTTTCCACGGATGTAGATCTCACCCTCATCAGGCTCATACATACCGAACAGCATGCTCATCAGCGTGGACTTTCCCGCGCCGTTTTCTCCCAGCAGCGCAAAGATCTCGCCTTTTTTGATCCCTAAAGAAATATCATCATTTGCGACAATGCCCGGAAACCGCTTGGTGATATGCCGCATTTCGACAATATATTCCTCATGATTTTCCATCATACAGCCTCCTTTTCTCGTCCTTTTGAACAACACACCCAAAGTGTGCTGTTCAAAAGGACGACCAGATAAAAAACGGGGCGTTCCGCATGTATTCAGAACTCTTGATACAAACGAAACGCCCCATGATTGGGTCAGGTGGATATCAATTTACAGGCCAGGGAAGTTCTCAGGGGTGTTGCCGTTAAAGTTGGAAGCGGGAACAATCTTCTGGTCCTTGATCTGCATATAGGCCTCCTCCAGTGCTTTCACGGTATCCTCGCTCATCTGGTGACGACCGTCCTCGGAGACAAAGCCGGTGGAATCGGTATCAGCCTGCAGCACAAAGTTGCCGCCCTTGAAGCTGCCGTCAACAATGGCATTGAGCTGACGCTCCACGTTGACAGCCATGTTCTTGAGCACAGAAGTCAGGATGATGTTGGCATCGCCGTTGACACCATCGTCGTACTGATCGACATCACAGCCAATGACCTTCACATTGCCAGCTTCCTTGGCAGCGGTGAACACGCCATTGCCGGAACCGCCAGCAGCGACAAAGATGACATCACAGCCCTCCTGGATCAGAGCCTGGCCGACAACCTTGCCCATGGCCTCGTCGGAGAAATTGCCGGTGTAGTTGCCGCCGACGTTGGCACCGGTCACATCGGTACCGGCATAGGAGGGCAGCTCCACAATTTCAGCGCTGGTGCCCAGATTCTTGTTGGCATAGTTCACGCCGGACTCAAAGCCAAACTGATAGTTGACATTGGAGGGGAAAGCCATACCATTGACCACGGCAACCTTGTTGCTCTCAGTCTCCATCGCAGCTGCAATGCCGGCAAAGAATCCGCCTTCCTGCTCTGCAAACTGCATGGCATAGATGTTCTCAACTTCGGTCTCATTGCCCTCTGCATCGGTGGGGAAGGAGTCGACCAGAATGAAGTCCTTATCAGGGTTATCCTGGGCCACAGCGCCAACACCGGCAAACTGGAAGCCAGTGCAGACCAGTACATCATAGTCAGCCACAATGTCATTCACAATCTGCACAGCAGCAGCGGGATCGCCGGTAGGCTCCTGGACGGGGGTCACGGAGTCAATGCCGCCGCGAGACTCGATAAAGGCCAGGATGCCGTTGTAGTTGTCCTCATTGAAAGAACCGTCATCCACGGTGTTGGGGCTGGTGCAGATGGCAATCTTCAGGCCCTCGCCGCTGGGCTCGTTGTCGGGCTTCTGCTCTTCGCCACCATTGCTGTTGCCGCAGGCCGCAAGAGAGAGCGCCATGGTCAGCGCAAGAGCGCTTGCAAGGATTTTCTTCAATTTCATACTTGTTTCCTCCTGATGTATCATTTTTGAAAGTATCAACGCCGCAGGAAAAGGTAAGACGCTTTCATCAACTATGATCATACCGATTCCCCAGGCAGTTCGCAAGATGTAAATGCTGGTTTTTGTATACGCTTGCTGAATCTCAGTGAATTTTGAACAGGGCAGGGATGCTCTCCGTATAGGGAGCGCGGCAGATACCCTTTTCCGTAATGATTGCCGTAATCAGGCTGTGATCCGTCACATCAAAGGCCGGATTGTAGCACTTAACATCGGAAAGTGCCTGCGGCTCCGCATAGAATTTGCTTCTGATTTCATCGGGGTCCCGCAGCTCGATTTCAATATCATCTCCGGTCTTGCAGTTGAGGTCAATGGTGGAGGTGGGGCCCAGCACATAAAACGGAATTCCATAGTGCTTAGCCAAAATTGCCACACCGGAAGTGCCGATCTTGTTGGCGGCGTCTCCGTTGGCAGCAACCCTGTCACAGCCCACAAGGCAGGCGTTGATCCATCCGTTTTTCATAACCAGGGAGGCCATATTGTCGCAGATCAGCGTCACGTCAATTCCGGCTTTGTGCAGCTCATAGGAAGTCAGACGTGCCCCCTGCAGCAGCGGACGGGTCTCATCCGCAAACGCGTGCAGCTCCATTCCCCGTTCCTTGCCCAGCAGGAGCGGACCAATGGCCGTTCCGTAGCGGGAGGTAGCCAGTGGTCCGGCGTTGCAGTGGGTCAGTACCGTATCGCCGTCTTTGAGCAGCGACAGGCCATACTCGGAAATGGCACGGCACATAGCCACATCCTCCTCCTGGATGGCATGGCACTCTCTGTCCAGCAGCTCCAAAATCGCCTCCAACTGCTCCCCCGCATGGTCCGTGACAACTTTTTCCATGCGCTTGAGTGCCCAGCTGAGATTGACCGCCGTGGGGCGGGAGGAATTCAAATATTCCGCCAGACGATGGAATTCCGCGGCGAACGTATCATAATCCGTCAGCTCCATCTGTTTGGACAGCGCATACATGCAGTATCCTGCGCAGATGCCGATGGCAGGGGCTCCGCGAACCTGGAGCAGCTTGATGGCGTCGTACATCTCCTGTGCTGTGCGGAGCGTCAGATATACCGTCCGGTTGGGCAGCTGGGTCTGGTCGATGATGACGACGCTCTTCTCATCCTCACCCAGCCGCACATTCTCTGCGTATGATGCTTGCTTGCGTTCTTCAGACATGGGAAGTCACTCCTTTTCTTTTTCCATGGAAACCGCACCCAGTCAGCCAGTTTCCGTCAGCCGCAGCCGTGGCTCACGTATTCAGATATCCGCCGTCAACCACCAGCAGGTGGCCGTTGACAAAGTCAGAGGCATGAGACGCCAGAAAAACCACCGGACCCATCAGGTCCTGGGGCTGCCCCCAACGTCCCACAGGGATGCGGGATGTAATGTCGTCCACAGCCTCCTGATTTTGGCGGAGTTTGGCTGTATTGTCAGTAACCATGTATCCCGGTGCAATGCCGTTAACCTGGATGTGATACTTGCCCCACTCATTGGCCCAGGCACGGGTCAAGCCATGAACAGCGTGTTTGCTGGCCACATAGGCCGCATCACCCGACCCGCCCTGAAGGGACTGAATGGAACAGGTGTTGATGATCTTACCACCGCCGTTTTCGATCATCTGCACGGCAATCTCCCGGGTCAACAGAAACAGGGAGCGGAGGTTCACCTTCATCACAGCGTCAAAATCCTCCATGGTGTGCTCCTCGGCAGGAGAGAGCTTGATGACCCCGGCATTGTTCACCAGAATATCCACCCGGCCAGCGGCTTGGATGGCCTCCCGCGCCACTGCAGCGGCATCACAGGAGGCCAGATCCGCCTGAATCTCATAGGCACGGCGTCCCTCCGCCTCCACCATGGCACGGGTATCTCCCATGCCCCGCAGACCCACGCCAACAATATCCGCCCCAGCTTTCGCCAGAGCCAGTGCCATGGCCTGTCCCAGTCCCCGGCTCACGCCGGTGACCAGAGCGGTCTTTCCTTCCAGGGAAAACAAAGAGAAATCCATACGCCCTCCTTTATCCATAAATTTCATTGGGCAGAGGCTGTTCCGGCAGCAGACAATCCTCCTCGTCAAAGGCGGGACTGACCACACAGGATACAAGTACGAAGTCTCCGTCTGTCACCCGGGTTGTCTGCCATTGATCAGCAGGTGCCATCATTGTGAACTGCTCCCCTGCTTTCAGTCTTGGGCCCAGGGCCAGCGTTTCAGCCGCATGGGGAGTGGCTCCCGTACCACCCAGGGTCATCTCCAGACTTCCCCCCTGATGCCAGGTCCACACCTCGGTGGATCTGAGCTGATGCCAGCGGGAAATCTCCCCGCGCTGAAGTAAGTAGTAGATGCAGCTGCAGCTCTCCCGGGGGCCGGAATACCCCGGCAGAGACGGAAACATCTGCCCGCTGGATGTCCGGAAGGCGTACCAGCCTCCCTCCGGATGGGGACTCAGATGAAGCAGCTCAATGAGCTGCTGTGCGATATCAATCATATCTGCTGCCTCCTTTTACTGGGGCAGAGCCTCAATGGCCTCAATGCCCCGCTGGCGGAGAAATTCCCGCCAGTCCGGTTCCGGAAACATGTCCGCTACAACGGCATGAATGGCGTCAAAATCACAGATCCGGAAAAAATTAGTCATATCCAATTTCGTGTGATCCAGCACCAGATAGCGCTTGCCGGCCCGCCGGAGCATCATGGCCCGGATGCGCCCGTTGACGGCGCTTCCGTCGGTAATCCCGGCTGTACGATCTGCCCCCCGGCAGGAGACAAAGCTCTTATCCACATAGTAGCGGGATAAAAATTCCTCCGTGCTCCCTCCCACAAAGCAACGGTTCCTTCGATCAAGTTCACCCCCGGATAGAAGGACCTTGCCGCGTCGGCTCTCAGAAAAAAGCTGAGCAATGTCCAGGGAATTGGTTACCACAGTAATATCGGCGTGTAGCAGATGACGTGCCACCGCCAGACAGGTGGTGCTCTCATCCAGGAACACTGTATCTCCCTCTTCTACCAGGCCTGCGCAGCAGCTCCCAATGGCATCCTTCGCATCCGGCAGCAGCACCTTGCGGATATTCACGTCGATCTCGTTTTTAACGCCTTCCTGAATATACGCGCCGCCATAGGTTTTGATGAGGAGTCCCTCCCGCTCCAGCTGAGACAGATCCTTGCGAATTGTCTCTCCTGTCACGCCGAATTGAATGCACAGATCCTTCACCAGAACGCTTTTGTCATGGCGCAGCAGATCCAGAATCCCGGCTCGACGTTCCTGCGCCAGCAACCCCTGGGGACTGCCGGATATTCTCATGTGTTACCTCCGCTTTCCCGCCAGCTTCTCAGCCTCTTACACCTGTTTCCGGTCCATGCACCGTCATGCAGGTACTGTATGGACCCCTGTCCGGAATCTCCAGTCCCCTGCACAGGCAAATCCAACTGAAACAAGCTACTTTAAAATTGGTATTTCCTTTTTTCATCTTGATTTATAGCATATAACACCTATCTGCGCAAGTGTCTATTTTGATATTTGGCGATATGCAATAAAGATCATACCTGAAATTCGCTCAAGGTAGTCTTTTTCTCCGTTGAACTCTCCGTAAACAGTCCGCTCCTTTGCCTGAGCACGGAATAACTCCCGGGGCAGGGCGTCAGTTCCTGTTCTTCATTCATTTGCTTTCGGATGCTTTGGCAATATACATCCCGATCTTTCATTTCTTTCGCAAACTTCCTAACGTGATCGCCTTTTGCTTTTGTGCAGGAACGCCACGCGAAGCACGCGTGGTTGGAGAAAGTCTGCTTTGTGAATAAAAAAAGCTCTCTGCTGTGTGGAAAGATACAGTCAGTCAACTGCACAAACCATCCAGCAGAGAGTATGTAATTGAAAAGCGCTTGTCAGAAGGAACGTGGAGCAATGACTCCCGGGCTCTTCGCCAATCCCACTGGAAAAGGCTCAGCACTATCAAAATTTGCGGAACTGTCTTGAATCCAGCAATTCCTTAATTGGTATCAATGGTGATTTCTCCCGAAACACTTTTGACCATGAGATCAGGGTGTCCTTGATCGATGCTGAATTTACGTCCCTGATCTTGGCCGTTATACTGAATGTTCCCGACGCTTTTTGCCTGAATTTTGTTGAACGGAGCATCTACTTCGATATTTCCCGAAACAGTCTCCAGTGTAGCTTCGTCTGAAATCGTACTGTTCACGAGAGAAATATCGTGTGAAACCGTATGAATCGAAATCGTTTTACAATCGACTTCAGAAACAGTAACATCACCTGATGTGGTGTCAAACTCACCGTTTTCGAAGCTGAACCCTGAAAAACAAATATCGCCAGCCGTCGATTTTAAGTTGACGGACTCAAATTCAGTTCCCTTTGGAACGGTAACTAGAACATACCAGCGTCCGCTTGTGGGTTTCCAGGACATATCAAATCCCGTATCGAAATATAATGTGTCATTGACAACTTCTGCTTTTTTCACCTTTTCTCTGCCGTGCATCCTGTATTCAACAGAGTATGTATCGCCTTCTGCAATGGTGACATCACCTGATATCACAGAGAGTTCTATATTTTGGAAGGGATCAAGCTCCAGTTCCCCGCTATTGCTTCCATTGCCGCTGTTATGAAAACCCATCAGCAGCCATCCGGCTCCACAGAGTATTACTCCGGATGCAATCGCGGCGAGGAAAAATAACAAATATTTACACTTCATGCGTTGTTCTCCTTTGAATATAGTTTGTTACCGATGTAATGATGGCCGTCATCATTTTTTTCACGAGTTTCAATAAGAGCACAAGAAAAACACATCCAACCGGTGTAAGAATCAAAAAGCTGCCCAAACACATCAGAAAAGCGCCTGCGTTAAAAGGATAGATGGACATAAATCCGCGGATGAGGCTCCACACTCCTGCCGCAGCAATTGAAAACGCCGCTATGATAAAGGAAAAAAGAATACTGCCCACACTGATTATCAAAGCAAACCCAATACAAAACAGTGCAATTGTTGCGGAGAAAGAAAACGGGAAAGAAACAAGCGCTGCCATGCCAATCCAAAATCCTCTGGAGATGTTTCCTTTCTTACGTGTTGTGCTTCCTTCCACCTCTTTGGTCGCGGTCTCAGCATAAATTGCGGCGGCTAATTTCCGGGGGGACCCGAATCGGCTGACCATTGCTTCATAGGAATCAATTCCAGCCTCTGATGCGTACTCTGAATAGAATGCAATCGCCTCTTCACGTTCAGCGTCTGAAAGGTGTTTCAGCTTTTGTCTAAGTTCTGAAAAATATTGACTCAGGTTCATACAGGTTCTCCTTCTTCTAATAATAAATCCATGTGAGTTTTGAATTGTTTCCAGTCCTGCTCATATTCCAGCAATTTCTGTTTTCCCAATGGTGTTATACTGTAGTATCGTCTGTTTCTGCCTTGAAAGGCATGATCATAGGTTTTCAATAGTTCGGCTTTTTGAAGTCGCTTGAGTGCTGGATAAAGAGACGATTCTGACACATCGAGGATTTCCCGCACCTGTTGCGTTAATAAGTAACCATACTTATCCTCTTTATTTAATATAGCCAGAACAACAAAATCAAGAATCGCCCCACCAAGTTGAAATCCCATATCTGTATCTCCGTTTATCATTTGGTTTTCTATATTATAAATCAGATAGTATTGTAATGTCAATAGTGAATTGAATCATAATTTAGTTTGTGCAAACAATACAACAGCACCCCCTGATGCAGGAGCATTTTGAACTGCATCAGGGGGTGTTTTCCGATAGTTTGCTGGTTCTTTCTACAGCAATTCTTGCTCGATAACGCCGGGGCACACAGCCCAGGCGTCCCGAAGCTTGTGGAGATAGCTGGTAAATACGATGAAGGTCACCAGGGTCGTTATGGGATTGGAGATAGCCTCTGCTGCATAGATGCCCCAAACACCCATGCAGTGCGGCAGAAGGAAGGCCAGGGGAACCAGCAGCAATAACTTTCGCATAATCCCAAAGAAAAAAGAGTAGCCGGTATTGCCCATGGCCACAAAAGCATTCTGGTTAATCATCTGGAAGCCCAGAGCGAAGGAGGTGCAGAACATAATGCGCAAGGTGACCGTGGTTAGCTCCACCAACTGCGGTTCATTGTTAAAGAGCAAACAAATGCCCTCTGGGAAAAGCATGATCACCGCCCACATCAGGGTTGCACAGCTCACGCTCAAAACCCGGGCGTAGTGGACAGTTTCCTGTACGCGCATGTAATTCCGCGCACCGTAATTGTAACTGAGAATGGGCTGCGCACCGTTCACCACGCCCAGCAAGGGCATGAAGAAAATTTGGCTGATGCTGTTCAAAATAGTCATGGATGCCAGATGCAGCTCTGCTGCATTGCCGCCGTAAACCCGCAAAAGGCGGTTCAGCAGGATCATGACCAAACATTCATTGACCCGGAAGGTAAAGGGGGAGACGCCCAGGGCGCAAATTTCCCATATGGTCTTGCCGTGCATCCGCATCTCCTTGAGTGAGAGACGAATCCCGCTGTGAGAGGAGCGCAGAAAAAACAGAATCCACATGCAGGAAACCATCTGGGACAGTACCGTAGCCAGTGCCGCGCCGCGCACTTCCAGATTGCAGACGTACATCAGCAGCGGGTCCAGCACAATATTCAGCACTGCACCAATGACAACGGAGATGGTACCGGTAAACAAAAACCCCTGTGTGTTGATAAAGGGGTTTAGTCCCAGGGCCAACTCCACAAAGACTGTGCCCAGAAGGTAAATCTCCAAATAGGATTTGGCATAGGGGAGGGTTGATCCGTCCGCACCGAAAAAAAGCAGCATGGGCTGCAAAAACAGCAGACAGAAAACGGTTATCACCAGGGAGATGAGAAGGAGCAGCAGTGCTGCCTGATTCAAATAGTTTTGGGCTTTCCGTTTGTCTCCCTGCCCAATGGCAATGGAGGCCAGCGGTGCACCGCCCATGCCAGCCAGGCAGGCGAAGGCAGAGATGAGCATGGTAATGGGAAAGGTCAGTCCCACGCTCCCCAAGGCCAATGTGCCGATTTCAGGAAGGTGACCGATATACATGCGGTCAACAATGCTGTACAGGGCGTTGACCAGCTGCGCCATGGTGGCCGGAATGGTTAGCCGGACCAGCAGAGGCAGGATTGGGCCGTGGGCCAGCTGCCAGGTGAGATTCTGTGTCTTTTTGTTCATAGATGAATTCATCTGTGCACGCTGTCCGTCAGCAGAAACTGAACTTGTACCGCTCAGCGTCTACCGCACAGCCCTTTCTGTCTTTTTGAAGGATGTCATTGGAGGGAATCTTCTCAATATCTGCCCGAAGCAGGGTGATTGCAGTCCCAATATCCCCCTTTTGGATATAGTCCAGCATGGCGCAGTGCATATCCGGCGGGAGGTATTTGTTCTTCATGACCTCGACAAAGTAGACAAACTGCTGGTTGAGCAGGTCCGTCAGCATTTGGAGTGCTACCCGATTTCCGTAGCAGGAAAAGAGCTTGATATGGAAGGTGGCATTGACCTTCCAATAGTTTACAAACTGATCCTCCCGGTTTTCAATCTGGTTGTACGCATTGCACAGTTCCCGCAATTCTGTGATATCATCAGAGGTGATCATCCGATAGTAACGCTCCAGGTATGTGCATTCCAGCACAGAACGCAGCTCAATGCTGTCGCAAAGCTCCCGGTGGTCTGGTGTATGGATGCGGTAGCCATGGCGGGGGATGCTGTCAATAATGCAGTCGCTGCGCAGCTGCATCAAGGCCTCTCGCAGGGGGGCACGGCTGACGTGATACTTTTCCATCAGGGCTTTTTCTGTCAGATATTCGTTAATTGGGAATACTCCTCGCATAATATCCCGCAAAATCAGTTGATAAACGCGGGTTCTGATACTTTCTTTCGGTGTTCTTTCCATATGGTTATGCCTTTCTGCATCCGTGTTCTGCGTTTATTTGACAGCTGTTTCCAATTAAAAAAGCGAATCTGATAATATCACAGCACGCGGAAAAGTAAAAATGAAACTTATTTCTTTAGCAACAGTATACCACAAATTACCTTGATAACCAAGAAAGAAAGCAGAAATTGTGCTATACGCACAATAAATTATTATATTTATTTCATATATCGACAAAAATCACAACTCGGCCTTGCATCAATTATTTTGTTGTGATATGATCACAGCATGTAAAAGAGAGAAAGGATGGTTTCCAAATGGGCCAACAAAAAACCGCAAAATCCTGGATCGGCTACCTGCTGATCGCACTGATGGTCGGCGCCTACGGCTACTTTGGCTTGTACAAAATCGCAATTGGCGAAGCAAGCTGGGACGTGCAGACCGCATTCCTCACCATGATGCTTCTGATTGTGATCGGTGAGGTCATCTCCACTGCAACCAAGGCATTTGTCCCCTCCATGTTTATCACAGCTGTTTTGTTTGTAATTGGATTCTGGACAATTTTCCCCACTGACATTCTCCAGCAGGCTGGCATTGCTGCCAACCTCCCCACCTTCCTGGTGATGATGATGGTTGTACATCTGGGTACGATGCTCAACCTCCGTGAGTTGGTGGAGCAGTGGAAAACCGTGTTGGTCACGCTGGCAGGTATGCTGGGCATTCTGGTGATCGTTCTCACTTTGGGTGCTGTGGTTCTTGGCAAGGAGACCGCTGCAGTCGCTGCACCTCCTCTGACCGGCGGGTTTGTGGCTGCCATGATGATGCAGAGCGTGGCACCCACCGAGCGCCTGGCTGTTCTGGCTATGGCCGTCTATGTTCTGCAGGGCTTCGTGGGTTACCCTCTCACCAGCATCTGTCTCAAGCGCGAGGGCCGCAGAGTTCTGGATCAGTTCCGCAAGGGTGAGTATGTGGCTGAGAGCGCCAGCAAGTCCGCAGACAAGATTGGCGCCCTTGAGGCCAAGATGAAGGTATTCCCCACTTTCCCTGATAAGTACAAGAGTGACTTTACTCATCTGGTTACCATGGCCGTGCTCGCTGTGATGTCCGGTTATCTGGACACACTCACTGGCGGCAATATCTCCAAGTTTGTGTGGGCACTTCTGCTGGGCGTGTTCGCCGCAGCTATGGGCTTCATCGACAAGGACGTTCTGGTTCGTTCCCGCAGCATGGGCTTTGTCTATGCCATCATTATGATGTTTGTGTTCTCTCAGCTCAACGCCTGCACGCCCGACACTGTTGTTCAGCTGGTGAAGGACTTCGCCGTCCTGATCATTCTGTCCACCATCGGCATCGCTGTGTTTTCCATCCCTCTGGGCAAGAAGCTGGGGCTGAGCGTGCCCATGTCCTTTGCTCTGGGGCTGGGCTCTATCGCCGGTGGCTTCCCCGCCAGCTACACCCTCAGCGTTGAGGCCGCCAAGGTTTGCGCCAACACCGAGGAGGAGTATCAGGTTCTGGAGCAGCATATGCTTCCCAAAACCCTGGTGTCCGGCTTCGTCAGTGCCACTTCCGGCTCTGTCATCATCGCCGGCATTGTGATGAGCCTCTTCTTCTGATACTGCATCCATCAATCGGTGGATGCGGAGCCTGCTCTGTATCTGCCACAAGCACCACGAAAGGAGTCATTATGGATTTAGGTTTATCCGGAAAGTCTGTCGTCGTTACCGGCGGTAGCAAAGGTATCGGCTTCGCCACTGCAGAGGCCTTTCTGAGGGAAGGGGCAAAAGTTGCGATTTGCTCCCGTCACGAGGATGAGTTGAAAGAGGCCGCAGCACAGCTGGCACAGCTAGGTGAGGTCTACTACGAGGCCCTGGATGTTTCCTCCGCCGAAGAAACGTACGCCTTCGCACAGCATGTCAACGAGAAGTTTGGAAGCGTGGACGTTTGGGTGAATAATGTCGGCTCCACCGGATTTAAGAAGGGTGAGGAGTATGACGACGAGGAAATTGACTTTATGACCGGCGTGTGCTTCAAGTCCGTCATTTACGGCTGCCAGGCAGCGTTCCGCTATATGAAGGAACACGGCGGTGCCATTGTCAACGTCAGCTCTCTGGCTGCCCGTTGTTCCTCCGCAGGAAGAAGTACCCTCTACGGTCCTCTGAAATCCGCCATTAACAATCTCACCAACACGTTTGCTGGTGAATACTGCGCCCACAATGTGCGAGTTACCTGCGTGATGCCCGGCTTTACCGTGACTCCGCTGACCAAGAGCAAGATCAGCCAGGAGGAACTGGACCGCAACGCTGCTGCGACCCTGCTTCACCGCATGGCTGATCCCAGTGAGATCGCCCGGCCCATTGTTTTTCTGGCCAGCGATGCTGCCAGCTACATGACTGCTACCACCATTGAGGTTTCCGGTGGCAGAAGCATGACTTTAAATCCCACCTACGCTTACGATAAATTGAAGCAGCAGGCATAAGCCTGTTGCTTCTCAGGAGAAAAACAGATTATAAGGAGGATCATACCATGATCGACAACAAAATCACCATTAAGGACGACGAGAAGGTCAATATTCAGCGTGGAGCCATTAACCACAGAGCTACCTGGACCGGCCTGACCTATAAGTATGCCGCTGAAGCTGGTAAGGCTGCCGAGGCCGAGGAGTTCATCCGCAAGGCGATCGCTGAGACTGGTCGTGTGCAGGGCACCGATCTGAAGAATCGCTGTCCTGATCCCACCAGCTGCTCCAGCTTCTTCGACACCATGTTCACCGACACCCTGGTGAAGTCCTTTGAAGTCGATGTGAAGGAAAATACCGACGACGTGCTGGATATGGAGTTCCATCACTGCCCCCTGCTGAAGGCATGGCAGGATTTGGGCTTCGATGACGCTATGTGTGCCAAGCTCTGTGACATCGCTATGGACGGTGATCGCAACATTGCCAAGGCAATGGGTTTTGACTTTGAGCTGGGTGACACCATTGCTGATGGCTGCTCCACCTGCCAGGTCAAGTTTATGAAGAAGAAATAATCAACAACATAACCGCAGGGGGGACAACGGCAGATGAAGTTGTCCCCCCTTTTACGGAGGAAAATAAAAACCTATGGAAAAACAGATCTATGAAAACTACCTGAAGATCCTGAAAAGCGAGCTGATCCCCGCTATGGGCTGCACAGAGCCTATAGCCATTGCCTTCGCTGCCGCCAAGGCGCGCGAAGTGCTGGGTGCCATGCCCGAACATATGGTGGCCCGTTGCAGCGGCAACATTATTAAAAACGTCAAGGGTGTCAACGTCCCCAACGCAGGCGGGCAAAAGGGCGTGGAGGTTGCTGCAATCCTGGGTGCTCTGGCTGGAGACGCCAATCTGGAGCTGGAGGTCATCAGCAGGGTAAGCCCGGAGGCTGTTGAACAGGTTCGCGCTCTGAACGCCCAGAAGCTCTGCGTCTGTGAGCTGGAAGAGGGCGTAGAGAATCTTTTTATCCGCATTGAGGTCAGTGCCGGAAGTGAGACGGCTGCCGTAGAGGTCAAGACCAAGCACAACCACATTTCCCGCCTGGAGAAAAATGGCGAGGTCCTGCTGGAGGCCGAGGACATCCCTGCCCAGGACAACGGCGATAAGTCCCAGCTGAACCTGAAAGATATTCTGGAGTTTGCCAACATCGTGAACATCGAGGACGTGGAAGAGCTGCTCAATCGCCAGATTCGCTGCAACGCGGCTATTTCCAAAGAAGGGCTCGACAATGTCTGGGGCTCTCAGGTTGGCCGCACTCTCCTCAACAGCGACAACAGCCTGGGTACGCAGGCCGCCGCCCGCGCAGCTGCTGGATCTGACGCGCGAATGAACGGCTGCGCTCTGCCTGTTGTCATCAACTCCGGCAGCGGCAACCAAGGCATCACCTGCACCATGCCTGTGGTGACTTACGCTGAGGCTCTTGGCAAGAGCCACGAGGAGCTTTGCCGTGCATTGGTGCTGACGGATCTGATCGCACTGCATCAGAAGTTCTTCATCGGCAACCTCTCCGCATACTGCGGCGCAATCTGCGCCGGCGCAGCGGCAGGCTGCGGCATTGCATATCTCCACGAAAAGGATTATGACCTCATTGGCCGTACACTGGTCAACGCCTTGGGGAATGTGGGCGGTGTGGTCTGCGATGGTGCAAAGGCATCCTGCGCGGCCAAGATTGCCACAGCAGTTAAGGCCGGCATTTTGGGTTTTGAAATGGCCTGCCAGGGTCAGGCATTTCCCTTCGGTGAAGGCCTGGTGGAAGGAGATTACGAGCAGACCCTCCGCAACTTTGGCCGCCTGGGCCGTCAGGGCATGAAGGCCACCGATGTGGAGATTCTGAACATGATGATCGGCAAGTAACGCTGCCCTTGCATCAAAGATATGCCGCAACATTGACTCCATAAACAGAGCCGAACCAGTCAGCTTGACTGGTTCGGCTTTTTTCAGCAACAGCCCGTTTTCCAGGGCGAGAGCCCAGGCGGAAATGCTCCGGGGAAGCAGGAACCGTCTCTGATGTTGCATCAGTGTTGCAACAAATGTTGCGATGCAATTCTTACAACCTAGATAAAGTGTTCCCTGTATTTTTTGACGTTTTATACAAGATTTTGTAGAAAACGCTCCTCTCATAATTGGCATGATTTTTGCTTAATATTTATACAATACTAATCGCTGTGACATCGAACAAAAAGGGGGGCTGTCAGTATCAGGGATT
>JAHHSA010000017.1 GCA_020025475.1 Oscillibacter sp. | reverse complement strand
TTTGGCTGAACGAGTCTTCCCAATCTTTGTAATAGCAGAAAGGGAAATCCTGGTTATCTTGCATCGGAGGGTGGAGGTGACTGCCTCTTGAAGTATTCAGAATGTGGGAAGGAATCGGTACGCCATCAGTTTGACGCATTTTGCAAAAAGGCTTTGAAATGGGAATCCAGAGACATTGATAGACAAAAATTTTGGAGAGATCAAAGTGAGGTCAGTATATATGAATTAACATATGAAAGAAACGGCTGGTTGTCTTCAGTCGAAGAATATCCATCAGACTCATCTCATTTCGTGGTTCAAGGTTTCGATATTTCTATAAAAAACGACCAATTAGCAGAGGCTCTTAAAACACTTTCGACTGACAGACGAGAGATTGTGCTTTTGGCGTATTTCCTTGATATGACAGACCCCGAAATTGCAGAGCTATTGCATATTGTACGGCAGACCGTTCAATATCGGCGAGTAAAGTCGCTGAAGGATTTGCGGAAAAGAATGGAGGCGAGCCATGAAGAACATGAATAAGAGAGAGACACATAGCTATGTATTGCCTGAGTATACAACCATTGAAATGGCCGTTAGTGGAGATGTAGACGCAATCAACGCTGTTTTGCGCTGCTATGGGCGCTATATCGCAGCATTATCCACTAGAACACTGTATGACGAATGTGGAACGCCTCACCTGTGTTTGGATGAAGAGAAAAAACACAGATTGGAGACAAAATTGATTACAAAAATTCTGAGCTTCAAATTTCTTCCTGAATTCGGAACTTAAATAACCATTAGCCCGGGAGCAACAATATGACTTGATGCTTCCGGGCTAATTTTCCAAAGAAAATGACAGAAACCAAATCTGCCAGAAAAGATCCTCTATCGACAGAGAGCTTTTTCTGACCGATTCGATGGTCTTTCGTACCTTGAAAATTGAATAGGAGAAATGGATACAAAAAACTAAAGCGAGCCGAAGGGTTGAGGCAGAGCCAAGATACAATGGAAAATTTGAAATTGTGGAGCCTGCACACAGCCCTGGGAACATGCGTGGCAGCGTGTGGGGCAAAGACCTTTAGTTGGATAATGACACTCCCGTGTTGAACGCCCACAAAGCATTGCACGGCACACCCACAAGTATGGGCTGGGGTAAAGCTTTTTAATAGAAGTAAGTCCCGTGGAGCCGCAGCCAGCGGCCGTCCATTTCTTTTTTAAATCTTATACGCATTAAAAATGGGGCATGACCCATTTTTCTGCATTATTTATGACCTATCCCAATATATTGGCATAAGATTTGATTTGCAACTATACATTGTTCTTGAACAGGAGGGAGATTCCGTGAAAAAAGTACAAATCAAATATACCTTTGTTAACCCTAATAGCACAAAAGCTGTAGAACGAGCCATTCAGCAGATTGTAATCGAAAAAATTCTCTCTTTGCAAGAAAGTGGTGCGTTCCTAGAATCATAGTGATTAAAATACGCTGACCTATACTGGGCGGGGGAGTGCAAAATTTCCCTCGCCTGTTTTTATGTGGTAAAGTAGCTTTGATATAGGTTGGCTGTAGAAAGGAGCAGCCCATGAGAATTGCAGCTTATTGTCGGGTATCAACCGAGAAAGATGAACAGTTGGACAGCCTGGAGCATCAAAAACAGTTTTTTTCAGCATATGCAGAAAAAAATGGTCACAAGCTGATCCGTTTATATGCGGACGAAGGAATCAGCGGTACAAGTCTCAGAAAGCGTGATGAATTCATTCGTTTGATGAAGGATGCAAGGCTTGGTTTATTCGATGCCGTTGTAGTAAAAGATATTTCTCGGTTTGCCAGAAATACCGTTGATTTTTTGCAGAGCATCCGAGAATTGAAGGCCCTTGGAATCAATACCATATTCATTACAGCCAATATGGAGAGCTTAGGCGAATCCGAATTTGTACTGACTATCTTTGGTGCCATGGCTCAGGAGGAAAGCGCAAACCTCTCGAAACGCGTGAAATTTGGCAAAAAGATCAATGCTGAGAAGGGACGAGTTCCGCAGCGCATTTATGGCTACGACCGGATTGATAATTTCACCTTGCAGATCAATTACGAAGAGGCCAAGGTTGTACGGGAAATTTATAAACTGTATCTGGAAGATGGTCTGGGATGTCGGACAATCAGCCTCCAGCTGAATCGAGAAAATCGCAAAACCAAATTTCAGTGTGACTGGAATCCCAGAGGTGTGCGCCGTGTTTTAATGAACCCGATTTATTGCGGGCACTATATTAATCACAAATATGAAATTGAAGACTATCTGACTGGTAAGCAAGTTCGTATCCCAGAAGAAGAATATTTCCATCACAATCGACCAGAGTGGGCGATTGTCTCTCCGGAGACATTTCAGAAAGCCCAAGCGCAGTTAGAGCTTAGGAGAAAGCAATATGACTGTGGAGCACCATATAAAGGCGCTCGATTCAGTACAAAGCATTTGTTCAGTACTCTGATCAAATGTGAACACTGTGGCCGTTCTTTCTGTCAAAAGCACTACACCTATGTAAAAACTCGCATCTACTGGACCTGCACAACCAACGATCAATACACGGCTGAGTGCTGCGACAACAATGTGAAGTTGGAAGAGGATTTGCTTTTTTATCAGATTAGAGACTATTTTGCATCTCTGATCAAAGACAAGGAGACGTTCATTGCCGGAATCCTGGAAGGCGTTGAGCGTGATCGAGCTAAAGAAACCTGCTTACTGGACAAATCCAAGATTCAGAAGCGCCAAAAGGAACTCTTAGCTAAAAAGGGAAAGTACCAGGAGATGTACGCCGCCGATGTGATCACTATGACAGAACTAAAAGAAAAAATAGAGAGCATCACAGAGGAACTCCACTCGTTGGATTATGATATGAAGAAATACGAGCAGTCTCTGGAGATCAAGAAAGATGCCAATCAGCTGGTAGAGCGCTATATGGAAGAGATCGAACGTTTTTTAACGTTGGAAACAGCAACAAATATGGATATGCGGAGAATCCTGGACTATATCAGCGTAAACAAGAACGGAAATGTACACATTTATCTCAAAAAATTAGATGACTTAACAATGCTCTGACCATTTACCTATTTTGTGTCAGTTGTAGAAGCGGTGGACCCAATCGTCTTGGACGCCAGGATTGTGGATTGCTGCAGCCAGCGGGAATGTGACTGCGATCTGTGCGAGGTGCCGTCGTTTGTCAACAGCTGCTTTGACGGTGAACTCTCCTGCGGAGACGATAACCGTCGGATTTATGTCACCCTTGGGCAGTTTTCCATTGTGCGGCTGGAGCGAGATGCCCAGTTGCTGGTTCCTGTGTACAACTATTGCATTCCAGACAAGGAGTGCACCTGCGGAGACAAAAAGGAAGATCCCTGCGGTGTCTTCAAGAATATCCATTTCCCCATGGAAGAATTTTTCCCGCCCAACACAGTGCATGCACCGGAGGAGTACCACGACGCCAAGTGCTGCTGCGAGTGCTGACCCTTACTCGGCCCGATGGGACAGCCAATGGCAAGAGCCGCCTCAGAGTGAGGCGGCTCTTTTTTACTGACATAACCGGGGACGAGCCATCATATGGTGAAGCAACGAAAGAAAGGGGGAACGTCCCTTGAAAAAGGAATGGAAACGATATGATCAGGCAGCTGCCTATCTGCCTACGCGGTTGCGAAATGCAGCGATGCGTTTACCAGAGGAACAGCGGAACGCTGCAGAGGAATTTCGCCTCCGCGCAGGACAGCCTTTAACCATTCTCCTGCCGACAGGGGAACAGTCTTTGGAAGATGTGGTGGTAGAGCCAGGAGACCTGGAAGTACTCTGCGATCTTGCTACGGACTTCTCTCGCTACGCGGCAACAGAAACGATCAAAGAGGGATATTTAACGGTACGGGGCGGCTATCGCATCGGACTTTGCGGGACAGTGGTTATCAAGAATGGAATCAGCACCAATCTCAAACACCTGAGTTCCGCATCTATCCGAATCGCACGGGAGCAGATCGGCATTGCGGAGGGGCTGGTGCCCCAGTTGTTCCAGGATGGCCGCTTTCAAAGCACACTGCTTCTCTCGCCTCCCGGAGGCGGAAAGACCACTTTGCTGCGGGATCTGATCCGCTGCCTGTCTGAGGGCGTCGGGCCTCAGGGCCCCCGGCGTGTGTCTTTGATTGACGAACGGGGGGAAATTGCCGTATGTCACCGGGGACAGCCGCAGCTGCAAGTTGGTTCCCATACAGATGTACTGGACGCCTGCCCGAAAAGCCTGGGTATTCCCATGGTGCTGCGGGCAATGAACCCAGAGATCATTGCCGTGGACGAGATCACTGTCCGGGAGGACTTGCAGGCCGTGTCAATGGCAAGCGGCTGCGGCGTAGGCCTTCTGGCAACGATCCATGCAGCAACCGTGGAGGAGCTGACTCAAAAGCCATTGTACAGGGAGCTGCTGCAAACGGCTGTGTTCCGGCAGGCCGTACGGATCACACGAAGCGGTTCCGAGCGAAACTATATCCTGGAGGAGCTGCCATGCTGAACGTGATTGGAAGCCTCTGCGTGCTGTTGGGCGGCCTGTTATGCAGACAGACTGTTATGTCGGAGCGGCGGCGATGCCGCATGACGTTGGATGGAATGCTGCTGTCCCTGCGGCAGATCAGTGAGGAAATTCGATTATCCAGAACGCCGCTGCCGGATCTGTTTGCAGTCTGTACTGGTGCCGACCAGCCAGATATTAAAGCCTTTTTTCAGACCATCGTGTTCCAGCTGCGTAGCGGCACATCGGTTGCGGAGACGTGGAAAAACGCCCTTCCGCTTTTACCGCTGACCCAACCCTGCCTGGCAATTCTGGACGAGCTCGGTCAGTGTCTCCATGGGGACGAGGAAGCGGTCACCAAAGCACTGTCTCTGGCTGTACAGCGGCTGAACCGGGAACGTGACATTCTGGAGCAAAACCGTGCGCAGGCTGACCAACGTCTCACCGCACTGACACTGTCCGCCGCAGCTCTGCTGGTGATTTTGTTCATATGAGGGAGACAACATGGAAATTGACATGATCTTCAAAATAGCTGCCATTGGTATTTTGGTAGCGGTACTGAACCAGCTGTTGTGTCGGGCAGGCCGGGATGAACAGGCCATGATGGTAACTCTGGCAGGATTGGTCTTTGCGCTTTGCATTGTGATCCAGGAGATCAGCCGTCTCTTTGATCTGATACGGAAGCTGTTCTGGATGTGACATGGAGACAATCGTACAGGTGACGCTGGTATGTGTTGTGGGTATGCTGCTGGCTCTGGTGCTGAAAAAAATCACACCTGAGCTGGCGATGACATTGACGCTTCTGACAGTCGTTCTGGTATTCGTGTTTTTGGCAGATGGCATCCGCTCTCTCTTTAAACTTCTGAAGGAGCTGAGTGACGCCAGCGGCGTATCAGAAGCCCTGTTTGTGCCGGTCTACAAGACAGTCGGTATTGCACTGGTGGTCAAAACAGGCGGAAGCCTTTGCCGGGATGCAGGGGAAAGTGCTTTGGGAGCTGCGGTGGAAACTGCCGGAGCAGTCTGTGCGTTCCTGGTAGCGCTGCCGCTGATCCGGGCGGTACTAAAGATGCTGATGGAGCTGATTGGATGAAACAACTCATATTTGTCTGTGTACTGCTGATTACTTTGACCATTCCGGCTCATGCAGCAATTCCTGATGAACTACAGGAGGCAATCCCAGGGGGAGCGGAAGATATTCTGGCTTTGGAAGATATTTCTGATGTCTCTGATCTGTCAGACGGAGTTGGAGAGATTCTTTCCAATCTACGGGAGCATGTAGGAGACATTGTCCGTCAGCGGGCACGCGGCGCTGTGCAGATCCTGTTGGTTGTGCTGTTGTGCGGACTGGTGGACTGTGGTTCCATGGGAGACAAAAAAGCTGCTCTGTTTTTGCCTATGTCCGGTGCCTTGGCCATCACGGCCCTGGCAGCCGGAAGTCTGGACAGTCTGCTGGGTCTCGGACGGGAGACCATTCATCAACTAGCCCGTTTTTCCAGAGTCCTGATGCCTACCATGGCTGCGGCAACAGCGGCAGCTGGCGGCATGAGCAGTGCCACCATGCAGCAGATCACAACGGTGTTCTTTGTGGAGCTTTTGATTCAGTTGATTGAATCTCTTCTGATGCCGCTTCTGTTTCTCTATGTAGGGCTATTGACAGCTGGTGCCTGTCTGGGAGACGGAGGACTCCATACACTGGCTAATGCCGTTAAGAAGATTGTGACCTGGACACTCTGTGCTACGATGTTTCTCTTTACCGGCTATCTCTCCACAGTGCGGATTCTTACCGGGACGGCAGACAGCGCAGCTGTGAAGGTGACGAAAGCGGCCATATCCGGTGTGGTGCCGGTGGTGGGCGGTATTATCTCTGAGGCATCTGAAACGGTTCTGGCAGGAGCTGGTATGCTGCGCAACTCCATTGGTATCTTCGGGATGTTGGCAATACTGGCTGCCTGTGCATATCCTTTTTTGCAGCTTGGGATTGAGTATCTGCTCTATAAGCTGACTGCGTTCCTCTCTACAATCGTTGGGGCCCCGGGCCTTTGTAAACTAATTGACGGACTTGGCAGCGCATTCGGCTTGGTTCTTGGTATGACCGGGAGCTGCGCCCTGCTGCTGTTGATTTCGATACTATCTTTTGCAGCGGCGGTGATACCATGATCTCAGCAATACGGGAATGGCTATGTTCCATTGTCATCTGTACACTGTTTCTCTCTATCCTGCGGGCCATGCTCCCGGAAGGAGCTGTGAAGCAGGTTGGAAATTTTACGGGCGGCTTGCTATTGCTGCTGTGTGTGCTCTCTCCACTCTTACACTTGGACGGGCTGTCTTCGGAGTTCAATTTTTCAGAGTATCGCTCTGATTTTGAAGAACAGCAGAAGCTCTGGGCGGAAGATGGAGAACGGGCGCTGACGCAGCGCATAGAGGAGGAGACCGAATCATATATATCGGACAAAGCAAATGCAATCGGGGCGGAGGTATCTGTGTCGGTGGAGACGGAAAAGCGGAAGGATGGGATCATTGTCCCAACGATGGTGCATCTGACCGGTCCCTATGTGTCGGAACTGTCCGTCTGTATCCAACAGGAACTTGGAATTCCGCCGGAGAGGCAGGTTTGGGATGAAGAAAATAGATAAAGGAGTGCAGAAAACATGGGAGAAGTACAAATATGTCGCTCTGGTAATTCTGGCAGGTCTGGCTCTGCTCCTATGGCCGGACAGACAGGAACCTTCGCGGCAGGCACCGTCCGCTCAGCCCCTGTCAGCGGAGGAACTTCAAAAGGACATGGAAGAGGTTCTGGGGAAGATTGCCGGAGTCGGTCAAGTGCAGGTTCTACTGACTGTAGAGGCCGATGGAGAGCGTCAGCTGGCCCAGAATACAGAACTGCGGTACAGCGGGGACACAGCGTCTCCGGAGAAATACGAGCGTACCTCCGAGATCGGTATGAAAGATGGTATCAACGGCGACGAGCCTATGATTATACGGACACTGTATCCGACGTATCGGGGAGCGCTGATTGTATGTCAGGGGGGCGACAGTGCAGACGTGAAACTGGCAGTGACGGCGGCGGTTACATCTCTCACAGGACTATCCAGCGACCGCGTCACCGTGGCAAAATGGCAGTGATCATATGGAGGAGGAACGGAATGATGCAAGCAAAATGGAAGCGGAACACAGTGGTAGCAACTATGGCAGTCCTGGTCTGTGCGGCAGTGGGGCTAAACTGGAAATACTCCCAGCAGCCGACAGAAGAGAAGAATATTCAGCAAACAGGCACCAAGATTTTGGGAGAGGCCGCGTTGGTCTCCGGCGAAGAGCACGAAGTGCAGGAAGGAGACAGCGTGAATGAGGAGACCGTTTATACCGGCTCTGACTATTTTGCCTCCGCACGTTTAACCCGTCAGCAGGCGCGGGACACGGCACTTTCCATGCTGCAGGAGGCAGCGGCACAGGAAGATGCCAGCGAGAAGGCGGCGGATGAGGCTGCTGCCGGAATTCAGGTTCTGGCATCATACACTTTGAAAGAGTCCCAGATTGAAAATTTGGTAACAGCAAAAGGTTACCGGGACTGTGTTGCGTTCATGGGAGAGGACGGTGTCAGTGTGGTGGTTTCCACCGACAGCGGCGAACTGACGGGTGAGGATGTGGCAAAAATCAAGGACATTGCCATTTCTGAGACCGGCTGCGATGCCAGCGGCATCAAGATCATGGCGGCAAATTAAAGGTTGTAATTTCCTGAAGTTCATGGTACAATATCAATCTGAAAAACCGTAGATTAAGAACAAGTACACGGATAAGGAGAATCAAGCCATGGGCGAGAGTAAGGAATATATGACACTTCCCGAAGAAAACGGGAGCATCAACATCTCTGAGGAGGTCATCGCTGCCATCGCCGTGGGCGCCGTCCGCGAAGTGGAGGGCGTTTCTGGTATGATGACGAACCTGGGCGGTAGTGTGACCGACCTCGTCAGCAACAAGAAGAATGCCCAGAAGGGTGCTAAGGGCGTGAAGATTGACATGACCGGTGCTGCCCTGGCTCTGGATCTGTACCTGACGGTGAAATATGGCTTTGCCATCCCGGAGGTTGCAGAGAACGCACAGAAGGCAGTTTCTTCTGCCGTGGAAGCCATGACCGGTTGCGCTGTTGGCACTGTCAATATCCATGTTGGCGGGGTTACGCTGGACTGATCGGCAGATACAAGAGAGAAAAGGACGAGGACTATGGTACGGAATACCGCACGTGAAATTGCCATTCATCTTTCCTATGAATTGAGCTTCACTGATAAAACTGTAGACGAATTGTTGGATGATCGCCTGACGGCTGAGCGTTTTGCTGATCTGGTGGATGAGGATACTATTTACGAGACTGCGCCTGACGCAAAGCAGGCAGACTATATCCGCCGTCTGGTGCGTGGTGTGAATGAGCATGCCTATGAGCTGGACAGCTATATCTCCAAATATGCCAAGGGATGGAGCTTTGCCCGCATTCCGCTGGTTGCATCTGCTATTATGCGTGTTGCCATGTATGAGATCTTATACATGCCTGACATCCCAAATGGCGTTGCAATCAACGAGGCAGTTGAGATTGCCAAAAAGTACGAGACCCCGGAGACTGTGAAGTTTATCAACGGTATCCTGGGCAGCTTTGTTCGCCAGGAAATCACGGAATAAGCATTACAGCAGAGCGGGATGTAGTGAAAACTGCTTCCGGCTCTGCTTTTTTGCAGTCTGAAAGAGGGGAGGACCCATGGAACAACATATTTTCGGAGTGAGTGAGGTCAACGAACTAGTCAAGCTGCTCCTGGACAATGAGCCCATGCTGCAAAATGTGCAGGTGCAGGGAGAGTTGTCCAACTATAAAATTTATCCATCCGGACATCATTATTTCACGCTCAAAGACGCACAGGGGGCCTTGCGGTGCGTTATGTTTCGGGGGCAGGCCTCCCGTCTGCGATTCCGACCGGAGAGTGGTATGAAGGTGGTCGTGTCCGGACGAATCTCTGTTTTTCCCCGGGACGGTAGCTATCAGCTCTATTGCAACACCATGTCCCCATTGGGAGCGGGGGATCTTGCGGTGGCCTTTGAACAGATGAAAGCCAAGCTGTACGCAGAGGGTCTGTTTGACAAGGCACATAAGAAACCGCTGCCACGTTTTCCGCAGACGATTGCTATCATCACGTCCTCTGCTGGCGCAGCCATCCACGATATGATCCGGATTCTGCGGCAGAGATACCCCCTAACCAAGGTGGTTTTACTGCCGGTTCGAGTTCAGGGTACCGAGGCGCCGCCGGAGATTGTCGGAGCCATCCGATACGCCAACCGCTGGCACATCGGCGATCTCATCATCACAGGCAGGGGCGGCGGCTCCATGGAAGATTTATGGGCCTTCAACGATGAGCGGGTTGCCCGTGCCATCTACGAGTCGGAAATCCCAGTAATTTCAGCAGTTGGACACGAGCCGGATGTGACGATCTCAGACTTTGTGGCAGACGCCAGAGCGTCCACGCCCTCGAATGCTGCAGAGATTGCAGTACCTGATCAGGCAGAGCTGTACCGCTTGCTGAGGGACAGCCGCACCCGCATGGAGCAGGCCCAGCACGGGCAGCTGGAAACCCTGCGGCATAGGCTGAATACACTGGCAGCCAAGCGAGTGATGACGGATCACCTCGCCTACATCCAGGATAAACGGATGAATCTGGCACATCTGCAAAAGCGTCTGGGGGATCGCGCGGAAATGATGATCTCACAAAAGAAACAGTGCTTTGCTGGCATGGCTGCGGCACTGGATGCCATGAGTCCCCTGAAGGTTCTGGGCCGCGGCTATGCTATGGCTCAGAGTGAGGCGGGGACCGTGCTCAAGAGCTATCAAGATGTACATAGCGGCGACCGTGTGAAGGTGACCCTGGGAGAGGGCGGATTTACATGCACGGTGGAGCAGCCGTATCAGGAGGTGAAAAAATGAGTGTAAAGAAAGCAACATTTGAAGAGCAGCTGCAGCGTCTGGAGGAGATCGTTTCTCTGTTGGAAAAAGGCGATGCCCAGTTGGCAGATTCCCTGGCACTCTTTGAAGAGGGCACAAAGTTGATTACTTCCTGTTCGCGCGAGCTGGACAAAGCCGAGCAGAAGGTTGTAAAATTAATGAAGGGTGCCGACGGAACCCCTGTTGAATTACCGTTTCAGGAGGCAGAGAACGAATGATGGACCAACAAATCTATCAGGCTCGATACGAAGAATATCGGAAAGCCGTGGAAGCGTTTTTGAATCAGCAGCTGACAGACAAGCCCCGCTGGGCCGATCTCTATGACGCAATGCGCTACAGTCTGCTATCTGGCGGAAAGCGCATCCGACCGGTGATGACTTTGGAATTTGCCCGTCTGGCAGGCATAAAAAACTGGAAGGATGCGCTGCCTGTGGCATGCGCCCTGGAATTTGTCCACACCTATTCTCTCATCCATGACGATCTGCCCTGTATGGATGATGATGACCTCCGCCGCGGCAAGCCGACCAACCATAAGGTCTACGGCGAGACCCTTGCCGTGTTGGCAGGAGATGCCCTGCAGCCTGAGGCCTATCACCTGATTCTGACATCTCACGCCCTGAATGCAGAACAGAAGGCTGCCTGTGCGCTGATCCTCTCCGAAGCCTCCGGCGCAGACGGCATGGTAGGCGGCCAGGTTCTGGATACCATCCACGAGTCCAAAACCCGAGAGGATGTGACTCTGGTACACCGTTTGAAAACCGGCGCTATGATTGCCGGTGCCTGCAAGCTGGGCGTTGCCGCCGCTGGAGGCTCTGAAAGCTTTCTGAAAGCTGCACAAGAGTATGGCTACCAGATCGGTCTGGCCTTCCAGATCCGGGATGATATGCTGGACGTCATTGGTGATCAGCAGGCCTTTGGCAAGCCCATTGGCTCCGACCAGGACGAGGGAAAGGTCACCTTTGTAGATCTGCTGGGTATTGAAGGCTGCGAACAGGCTGTGCTGGAATGCACCGAAAAAGCCAAGCAGAGCGTGGCTGACTACGATGCAGACGGTTTTCTTTCAACCCTGGCTGACGCCATGGCCATCCGAAATATCTGATTAATCACGCAATGAAAACCGCTGCCCCCAGCGGTTCTCTTATTCTACAGGGAAAATTAAAAATTTACAGTTTGTATATACAGAATATGTTGTACAATTATAGTTGGCATGTTATACTAGGAGATGCTAAGCAGCGGTGCAGTATTCTAGTCAGATCCGCCGTTTCCTAGGGAGGGCCTAAAAATCCTCTGAAGGGCATACCGATGAAACCTCTGGTGCCTGCTTGATACGCCCAGTGTTGGGTGGGTGCTGGGGGGAAGTGCAATTGCACTTGCGGACTCAGGGCGCTTTCCAATGGCATGGTTATTCCGACCCGGTTTCCGTGGAGACCTGTTCTTGTGCGCGGACGTACTCCCATAGTGGTATTTCGGCCCACGTACGAAACAGATTATGAACCTGCAATGCGGTGCATCGGCCATCTATGGCCGTAACGCTGTGTGCAGATGTAGCCTGCCTTGCGTGGTCTGAGGCGAATGGGAGGTCAGGCTGTCAGTACTCTGGCCAGAGTCATGGCAGCCCCTTGCTCGCTGAAACCCAGGCTGCAAAAGAGGCTAAAGAAACGGCTGGACTGCGGTGGAAATCACCTAGGCTGTCTTGTTGGACAAGAGAAGGATTACAGTGCGGACTAAGTGGCAGTCGGGTAGCACGGTTGGCAACGCCGAGCTGCGTTACTGAAAGGGGAACCGCCCCCATCGGCAACGAGGGGTGTGGCGCAGGGAAACCCAACCCGTACCTAAGCCGTAAGATTAACTTCTTTTGTTGCCGCTGCTTAGAAAACCTTTATCTCAGGGTGATACCTTCAAACAGGGAGGCATCTTTTTGAAAGAGGCGCAAGATTGTAAGAAAAAAATAAACAGAAAGAGGAAAATCTTTTCGCCATATCGTTGGGCAATGACGGTCTTTTTTTTGGCAATTGCAATTTCCACAATATTGAGTCTTGCATCGCAGGCCATGCTGGACGATGCAGATCTGGTGGTTGCACTGGTGATTTTGTCCCTCTTTATCGGCATCGGCATTATATTTGACATAATTGGCGTGTCCGTAACGGCAGCAGACGCCAAGCCGTTTCATTCCATGGCCGCCCACAAGGAAAAGGGGGCACGGGAGGCGTTGATGCTCCTCCGAAATGCCAGCAATGTTTCCAGCATTTGCAACGACGTTGTGGGTGATATCTGCGGCATCGTCAGCGGTACCACTGCAGCGGTGATTGTGGTGCAGCTTCAGCATCTCCTAAGCAGCAGAAATGTGATGATTTCTGTTCTCTTCACCGCACTGATCTCCGGTCTTACCATTGGCGGTAAGGCTTTGGGCAAGACATTTGCGATCAATCAAAGCACCAAAGTGGTCTACTGGGCCGGAAGGTTTCTTCATATTTTCCATCGCAGTTGAGCAAGGAGGCTCTCTGATGCTTCTTGAAAAGATTCATTCACCGGCAGATGTCAAGCTGCTGGATTCATCCCAGCTTCCGCAGCTCTGTGAGGAGCTGCGAAATTTTTTGCTTGAGAACGTATCTCAAACCGGCGGTCATCTAGCGTCTAATCTGGGCGTCGTGGAGCTGACCGTTGCCCTGCATCGTGTCTTTGATACCCAAGAAGACCGATTGGTCTTTGATGTTGGGCACCAGTGCTATGTCCACAAAGCCCTGACGGGCCGCCAGGAACTGTTTTCTACGCTCCGCCAATTTGGTGGACTTTCTGGATTCCCCAAGCCCCGTGAGAGCCAGCATGACGCATTCATTGCCGGTCATGCGTCCAACTCGGTTTCTGTGGCACTAGGCATGGCAAGGTCAAGGACTTTACAGAAAAAGAATTACAGTGTTTTGGCGCTGATTGGTGATGGCGCGCTGACAGGTGGACTGGCCTACGAAGGGTTGAATAATGCCGGTGCCAGCGGAGAACCTCTGATCGTTCTTCTGAATGACAATGGGATGTCCATCAACCCTAATGTAGGGTCCATGCCAACGCATTTAAGCCATCTGCGCTCCAAACCTGCCTACTATCATTTTAAGAAATGGTACCGGAGTCTTTTTGGAAAGAATCACGCACAAAATCCTATTTACCGGTTTACCCATCATCTTAAGACCACTTTAAAAAATACCATCTGGCCTGGCAGCACTCTGTTCGAAGATATGGGATTTACCTACCTGGGGCCCATTGACGGCCATGATATCGACCGCCTCTGCAATGTCCTGGAGTGGGCCAGAGAGCTGAACTGTCCTGTTGTGGTTCATATTAACACCACAAAGGGCAAGGGCTATTCCTTCGCAGAGGAAAATCCCGGAAAATTCCATGGGGTCTCTCCCTTTGTAATCGAGACTGGTCTTCCCAAAAAGCCCAGTGGTTCCAGCTTTTCCACGGTATTTGGTCAGGCCCTGACAGAGTACGCAGGTGGGGACGAGCGCATCTGTGCGATTACCGCCGCTATGGCGGATGGAACCGGTCTCAGCCAATTTGCAAATGCATATCCAAATCGCTTTTTTGACGTGGGAATTGCAGAAGGTCATGGTGTGTCCATGGCGGCCGGTCTTGCGAGTCAGGGGTCTATCCCCGTATTCGCGGTCTATTCCACGTTCTTGCAGCGTGGATATGATCAGCTGATTCATGATGTTTCCCTGGAGCAGTTGCATGTTGTTCTGGGCGTGGATCGAGCAGGTCTTGTTGGATCCGATGGTGAGACGCATCATGGATGCTTTGACCCTATGTTCCTGTCACAGATTCCAGGTTTTACGGTTTTGTGCCCTGCCAACTTTGCCGAACTTCGGCGGATGCTGCGGACAGCGCTTTTTGAGATTACCGGTCCCGTGGCTCTGCGGTATCCTCGAGGTGGAGAAGGTGCCTATCGGCAGGACAGTGGTCCTGCGCCGGTGGTTCGCTTGCGGGAGGGCAGCGATGTCACACTGCTGGCCTATGGCATGATGGTCAATCATCTGCTGGAAGCAGCTGAGCTGTTGGAGGAGCGGGGCATCCATGCTGAAGTTCTGAAGTTAAATCAGATCTCTCCGCTCAGCGGTGAGATACTGTCACCCTATTTTGGAAATACGGATACCCTGTTGGTTGTGGAGGATGTCTTTGGCGCTGGATGCGTTGGCCAGCGGATTGCCGCCATTCTGGCAGAGCAAGGCTGCTGTCCCAAGCATTTGATCCTGAAAAATCTAGGAAAGACCTATGCCTCTGAGGGAAGTGTCCCCCAGCTGGAGGCACAATTTGGCCTGGATGCTCAGGGCATTGTGAAGTCTGTGTTGGAGGAGAGAGGATGAGTACAAAAACACGTCTTGATGTGCTTTTGGTCGAGCGCGGTCTTCAGGAGAGCCGCCAGAAGGCACAGGCGATTATTATGAGTGGCCTGGTTTTTGTTAATCAGCAGCGCGTGGACAAGCCCGGAACCGCCGTGGCAAATGACGCTGAAATCGAAGTGCGGGGGAATACTCTGCAATATGTAAGTCGCGGTGGCTTGAAGCTGGAAAAGGCAATGGCTACCTTTCCGGTACATCTGAAAGGTGCCATCTGCGGCGATATTGGCGCCTCCACCGGTGGATTTACTGACTGTATGTTGCAAAATGGAGCCGTCAAGGTCTACTCCGTAGATGTTGGTTACGGTCAGTTAGCGTGGAAGCTTCGCAGTGACGAGCGCGTAGTGTGCATGGAGCGGACCAACGCCCGGTACCTGACCCATGAGCAAATTCCGGATGAGCTGGACTTTGCATCCATCGACGTCAGCTTCATCTCCCTGAAGCTGATTCTGCCTGCTGTATGCGGGCTTCTGAAAGACGCGGGTCATGTAGCCTGCCTTGTAAAGCCCCAGTTTGAGGCTGGAAAAGAAAAAGTGGGGAAGAAGGGCGTTGTTCGTGATCCTGCCGTTCATTTAGAAGTCCTTGAAAACTTTCTAAATCATGCAAAAGAATCTGGTTTTACCGTTCTTGGTTTGACATACTCGCCCATTCGTGGCCCTGAGGGAAATATTGAGTACCTTGGCTATCTTGAAAAGGGGGAATGGGTGCCGCAGGAATTTGATTTGAAGGCATTAGTTGATGAGTCCCACCAAGTGCTGAAAGAGCATGGAGGGGAGGGTAATCATTGAATCCCAAGAAAATTATTCTCTGCCCAAATCCCAACCGAGACCGAGGCATGGCATCCACGAAAGCCGCTGAGGAGATTTTACGGGAGATTGGCTTCCAGACTGTAGTTTGCTCACCCTTTAAAGATCAAAAAGAGGGAGTTTTCGCAGATTATACTGTCCGTCCGCTCCCTCAGGAACTTCGGACAGCGGATTTGCTGATTACCTTTGGGGGAGACGGCACGATTCTGCATCTTGCCAAACTGGCGGCCCTGCATAAAATGCCTATTCTTGGCATCAACATGGGCGGTTTAGGCTTTGTTGCAGAACTGGAAGTCCGGGAGCTGGATACGCTTCGAAAGCTGAAAGAGTGGAATTTTGAGACAGAACAGCGCATGATGCTGGATGTCTCCGTGATTCGTGACGGAAAACAGGTTTACACAAACCTGGGCCTCAACGATGTGGTGATTCGTGAAGGCCCCATTTCCCATGTCATCCATTTGAAAATATCATCAGATGGTCGTCATTTGGCCGATATTGCCGGCGATGGCGTCATAGTTTCCACACCTACCGGATCTACCGCTTATTCACTGTCTGCAGGAGGCCCTGTTGTAGAACCGGTAGCTCAGGCCATGGTCGTCTGTCCAATTTGTATCCACAATATGCGTTTTTCCTCCTATGTACTATCTCCGGAGCATGTACTGACCGTGGAATTGGAGCGCAATGGCAGGAAACCCGTTTACTTGTTTGTTGATGAAAGCCGCGCTTTCTCCCTAAAGGCCGACGATAAAATCATGATTCGCCGAAGCAAATATGTGACAAAGCTGGTTCGTCTCTCCGAGCGCAGCTTCTGTGATATTTTCGCTCAAAAAATGTTGCCAGGAGGGTTTAACGATGAAAAATAATCGGCAGAGTATGATCCTTGAAATCATTGCTCAAGAAAATATCGAAACCCAGGAGCAGTTGCTGAATCGCCTACAGGAACGTGGGATTACGAGCACTCAGGCTACTATTTCCCGGGACATCAAGCAAATGCACCTCATTAAGGAACCGGTGGGGCAGGGCGTTTACAAGTACGCTGTCTCCGGAAACAGGACAAAGCTGAACATCGCAGAGAAGCTGCGAACGATCTTCCGCGAGAGCATCACCAGCATCGATTATGCACAGAACATTGTGGTCATCAAGACCATGCCGGGCCTTGCCAGCGCAGCCTGCTCTGCTCTGGATAACATGGATATCTCCATTATGGTTGGGTCTCTGGCAGGCGATGATACCGCCTTTTTGCTGATGCGTGATGCCGAGACCGCAGAGTCTTTCTGCGACGAGATCCGCGCAATGCTGTAAGCTGTTTATTCGAACATGAGGAGTCAACCATGCTGGAACTGCTTCATATTGAAAATATTGCGGTGATCGAGGAGTCGGATATTCAGTTCCACTCCGGATTCAACGCACTCACCGGTGAGACCGGCGCTGGTAAATCCATTGTCATTGACGCCATGGGCGCCGTTTTAGGCGGGAGAACCTCCCGGGAACTCATCCGCACCGGAGCCTCTAAGGCGTTTGTCAGCGCCGTCTTTTCCCACGTTTCCGTCACCCTGGGCGGCCTTGAGGACACAGGTGTACAGCCTGATGAAAACGGTGAACTGCAATTGCAGCGTGAGATTTTTGCAGACGGCAAAAATGTTTGCCGCGCCAACGGCCGTCCCATCACTGTGGCACAGCTGCGCAAAATTGGCAGTGAACTTCTGAATATCCACGGCCAGCACGACGGGCAGCAGCTTCTGGACGAAGAACAGCACGGCGCCTATTTGGACCGCTTCGGTCATACGGATGCTGCACTTCTATCTTATCGTGAGACCTATCAAGTCTTGGATGAGCTGCGCAGACAGATGCAAGCTCTGCAAATGAACGAGGCGGAAAAAGCTCGTCGGATAGACAGTCTCCACTTTCAGATTCAGGAGCTGGAAAAAGCGGAGCTGGTGCCCGGCGAAGAGGAAGAGCTGCTTGCACGCCGCAATCTGCTGCGGAACGGAGAGAAGTATCTCTCAGCTCTGTCCGGCGCTGACAGCTGTCTCAACGGCGATGACGAGAGCGGAGGTGCTGTATCTCTGCTGCAAAATGCCGAGACGTCTTTGTCTCCAATCCGGGACTTGGGCGATGACATGAAGGACCTTTGCAGACGACTGCACGCTCTCTATAGTGAGGCCTATGACCTGGCTGAAACCATCCGTGATAAGAGGGAAGAATTTGATTTTTCACCAGAGGAACTGGATGCCGCGGAGAGCCGCGCAGATCAGCTCTATCGGCTGAAAAAGAAATACGGTGCTACTGTGGAGGACTGCATTGCCTATTTGGAGCAGTGCAGAACTGAGCTGAGCGCCATTGAAACCGCCTGCGATACCTTGCTCCATCTGGAAAAAAAGTTGGTGAAGGCGGAAGAAGCTGTCCACAAGGCAGGCGCTGTGCTGACTGCGGTCCGTAAAGATGCCGCTGCTGCGCTGGAAGAGAGAATTCAGAGGGAATTGCAGGACTTGGACATGAATAAGGTTCGCTTTTCCATCCAATTTGAGCCAAAGTCCCCAGGGCCTGACGGCTGCGACACCATCCGCTTTTTGATGTCCGCCAACATCGGTGAGGACCTGCGGCCCATTGCCAAAATCGCTTCCGGCGGTGAGTTGGCCCGCATTATGCTTGCTCTGAAAAATGTGCTCGCCGAGCAGGAGTCTATCGATACACTGGTGTTTGACGAAGTGGACACAGGCGTCTCCGGCAGAGCCGCTCAAAAGGTGGCACAGAAGCTGGCACAGGTCAGCCGTTTCAAGCAGGTCCTCTGCGTCACGCATCTGCCACAGCTTGCAGCTATGGCAGGCACCCACTTTTCTGTGGTGAAAGGGGAAACCAACGGACGAACCTACACCCATGTTATCCTGCTGGATCGGGAACACCGGAAAGCGGAACTGGCCCGAATTACTGGCGGAAACCGCGTCACCGACGCACTCCTGAAAAGTGCCGGAGAATTGCTGGATGAAGCAGAGGCCTACCGAAACAGTATTTCATAAAGCCATTTTTCTGGCCCATGAGAAGAACATCATAAAAATGGACGGTATTCTGTATATGTAGTATACAGAATACCGTCCTTCGGTTTTTGTCACCTGGATCGCAGACCGAGGCAGAGATCTGACGCCGTCAGTTGTGCTTCCGTTTTTCAATAGGAAGGAGAAGTTCCTCAAAGCTCTTGATATAGACGTCGCAGAACTGCTCCATTTCCTGCTGGTCATGAGCAAAGAAGCTGTCGTAGACGCCGATGACCCGCATTTTCGCCAATCGTGCCCCCTGGCAGGCAGCAAGGCTGTCATCAAATATGGTGCAATCCTCAGAGCGGACACCGCTCCGCTCTGCCACCGAAGCCCAAAGGGCAGGATCACGTTTTTCAAGTCCCAGATCGTGAGCAAAATAAATTTCTTCAAAATACTTTAAGAGATCCAGTTTGTCCAGAGCCATCCGACAATGCTGGGGAACACTGGAAGTAACCACCGCCATCCGCCGTCCTTCGTTTTTGCATTGCTTCAAGTAGGCCCGGACTCCGGGTTTGATGGCAACATGGGCATACATATCGCCGGCCAGCTCCATCCATTCAGACATGATTTCCTCGCAGGATTCCTCCAGATGGCAGAATTCCTTGGTAAACTTTGCAGCCAGAGGAAAGATGGTGTGGGCAACTCCATTATAATATTCCCGGGTATAGGGGATACCGCGACGGTCTAGGAAGGTCCGATCTACATTTTTCCAAATGCGGTTGGAATCAATCAAGGTCCCGTCCATATCAAAAAGGAACATCTATTCAGCCTCCGTTTCAAGCCAAAATCGCCAGGGGAACTGCCTGGCTTCCTCTGCATAATCAATGCCAATCCGCGGCCCGCTGCAAAGTCGCTCCCGGGACGGTTCCCATCCGGGAAGACCGATGTCTGCAGGGGAGTCACAAAGATATAACTGGTTACCGAGCAAATCAATTCCGTTCAATTCTGTATCAAGCAATAAACCTTTACACACCTTGCCGGGGCCGTTCATAAAAGCCTTTCTGCGAGCCGGAGTCATAGGCTTGTTCCCGTAACGAAGCCTCTGGATCTGTGCAATACCAGCCAGAGGTGTGATTGCCCGAATCAAAACGGCAGAGGGCTCGCCCTCCGGCTCTGTGACGACATTGAGACAATTGTGCATCCCGTAGATCAAGTAGATATATGCATGCCCAGGCGGGCCAAACATGGTGGAAGTTCGGTTAGTACGGCGATACTGGTAGGCGTGACACGCTTTATCACATCGTCCTACATATGCCTCTGTCTCCGTGATGCGACCTGCCAGAAGCTCGCCGTCTGCCATTCTTCGCACCAGATACATCCCCAGCATATTTTGTGCAATTTGGACGGTGTCACCCAGATAAAATTCACGGGGCAGCTTCGCCATGCAATCACCTCAGTTCCGTTCTGGAAGTTGCAATGAGTATAGCATGGAATCTGAACCCCGGCAAGGGGAGTGGCGGTAAAAATCAACGGAAAAACAGAGGAGGGTCCATTTCAATTGTAACTGTTTTTTCATAGACAAGCCTCAGATATCATGGTATAATTTCAAGCTGTATGAGTATGTTGTGAGGTGATTTCATGCGTATCGACGTATTAGGCGTCGGCTTTGATAATGTGACAATGGAAGAAGCAGTTGCACGCGGCCTGGATCTGATCCACAGCGGCGGCACGCATTATGTCGTAACTCCAAATCCTGAAATCGTTGAGGTTTGTCGGGAAAGTCAGGAAGCCATGAGTGCCGTGAACGGCGCGGATCTGGTGATTGCGGATGGTATTGGCGTTGTCAAGGGTGCAGCTATGCTGGGCACACCTTTGAAGCAGAAGGTGCCCGGAATTGAATTTGCGGCCAACCTGATGGAGAAAATGGCATCTGAAGGACTGTCCCTCTTTTTGCTGGGCGCAAAACCCGGTGTGGCACAGACTGCTGCGGTACGTCTTCAGGAGGAACACCCCGGTTTGCGGGTAGTTGGCTTCCACGACGGCTATTTTCAGTATGACGGACCTATAGTGGAAGAAATCCGCGCCAGCGGTGCAGATGTGGTATTTGTCTGTCTGGGCGCTCCCAAGCAGGAGCTGTGGATGGCTAAAAACGGCGAGGGCACTGGTGCCAAGCTTCTCTGCGGTCTTGGCGGCAGTCTGGATGTGTTTGCAGGCGTTGCGGAAAGGGCACCCAAATTCTGGAGTGATCACGGATTGGAGTGGTTTTACCGGCTGTGTAAAGAGCCAAAACGCATTGGCCGCATGATGAAATTGCCTCTATTTCTGGTACATGTCAAACAGGAGATGCGACGGAGATGAGAGGAAAGCTGATCGTATTTGAAGGGACTGACGGTTCCGGAAAGGCGACCCAAACCCAACTGCTCTGCAAGCGATTGGAAAAAGAGGGCATCGACTTTCGCAAAATTACTTTTCCCCGCTATGGAAAACCGTCTGCCGCCATGGTTCAGGAATATCTGGATGGTAATCTGGGAAAAAAGCCCGGAGACGTCAACGCCTATGCAGCCTCCATGTTTTACGCTATGGACCGCTATGCGTCCTATAAGCAGGATTGGGGCCAGTTTTATGAACAGGGCGGCTTAATTGCAGCTGACCGCTATACCACATCCAACGCAATACACCAGGCGTCCAAGCTGTCAGATGAGGAGCGGGACGCCTACTTAAAATGGCTGTTTCATACGGAATATGAACTTTTTGGCCTGCCGGAACCGGATCTTGTGATCTATCTGGATATGCCTACGGAGATCACAGAGCGTATGATGCGCCATCGGGAGCAGGCTACAGGTACGCATGCCGATATCCACGAGCAGGATGTGACCTATTTACAGAAGTGTCGAGCCAATGCCAGGGATGTCGTGCGCACCTGCGGCTGGTCCGTAATCAACTGTGCCAAGGGGAATCAGCCCCGTACACCCCAGGACATTCACGAAGAGGTTTACAAACTGGTTAAACGGTTTCTGTAAAGAAGAAAGAAGTTCTGGTGATAATAGAGCGGGACGCCGAAGCGTCCCGCCGCATGAGGAGATCAGCAGCAATTGTCTCTGTCTCTGCATCCACAGCAACAGCCGCAGTTGCAATTGCAGTTGTTGGTACAGCATCCTCCCCAGCTGCCGCAGCTGCCCCATCCGTTCCCACAGCTGCTGCCGCATCCACAGCAGCAAATCAGGATAATCAGGAGAATGATCCAAAGGCAGGAGTCCCCGCCACGCTGATTGTTGTACATGTTTGTCACCTCACTTCGAGATAGTCTATGCACCAAATGTCCGAAAGAGGGCCTGACCATCTGAAAAAGTTGGCAGGCAGTAATAAAAGAGCGTAATCGCTCCGCCCCCCAATGGGTGGAAGAAATTGGAGGTTTTCATGGCAGAACGCAAAAGAGATGACACCGCCAGCTGGGACGCACAGGAAGTGCGTCGGGCTCAGGCAGAACACCAGCAGCGCCATTCTGTACAAAAACGGCGCCGTATCAACCCCCTTATGTATATTCTGTTTGTTGTGTTGACCTCGGCCATTTTGGCAGAGATCGGCTGGCTGCTGGGTTCAGACCTTTGCGGCTTTAACAAGGGGCCCAAGGAAGATGTCAACATTGAGATTGTCTCGGACGACAATATCAGAACCATTGCAAATAAGCTGAAAGATGCTGGTCTTATCAAATATAAGTGGTTCTTTCGCTTCTATGCGGGAATGACCGGTGCTAAGGATGAGATCGGGATCGGCACTTATAAGCTGAATACCGACATGGACTACAATGCAATGATCAACGGCATGCATAACGCCTCCGGAAACCTGGAGGCAAAGACGGTAAAGGTCACCATTCCTGAAGGCTACACCGTTGAACAGACCATCAAGCTGCTGGCCAAAAATGGTGTGAACACCGAGGAGAACCTCTTGGAGGCCGCTAAAAAGTCCAAGTTTAACTACAATTATATTAACAATAACAGCCAGGAACTGAGCCGACTGGAAGGCTTCCTGTTCCCGGACACTTATGAATTTTATGTAAACGAGAAGGCATCCAACGCTTTGAACCGCCTGATACAGAATTTTGATCGGAAGATGGATGAGGGGCGTCTGGAAGAGGTGGAGGCATCCGGCCGCAGCCTGAAGGAGATCATTATCATTGCCTCCTTAATTGAACGGGAGACCGACGGCAGCGACCAGGCCAAGATTGCATCCGTCATCTACAACCGTCTGACCGGGCCTGGCGATAAGGCAGGAACCAACGGCCTGCTCCAGATTGATGCCTCTTTGCTGTACGCACTGCCTGAAGACCACAAGACGATCACGAAGGCAGACAAGCAGATGGACTCCAGGTACAACCTCTATAAATACGCAGGTCTGCCTCCCACCGCCATTGCAAATCCAGGGCTCGCCTCTATCGATGCTGCCCTGAATCCTGAGAAAACGGATTACTACTATTACGCACTGGGCAAAGATGGCAAGCACCAGTTCTTCACCAACTACCAGGATCATTTGAATTTTGTAAACAGCAGCGAGTACAAGGGAAACTGATATGAAAAAGAAACCTGAACTGTTAGCCCCCGCAGGAGATATGGAACGACTGAAAATGTCGGTTCTGTATGGCGCAGACGCCGTTTATCTGGCCGGAACCACCTTTGGTATGCGGGCCTTTGCCGGAAATTTTACTCCGGATGAGCTGCGGGAGGCGGTGGCCTTTGCACACAGCCATGGTGTCCGCGTCCACTGCACCATCAACACCATGCCGCGTAATGATGAGATTGCAAAGCTGCCACAGCACCTGGAATTGCTGAACGACGCCGGTGTGGACGCCATCATCGTGGCGGACCTGGGCGCATTCACCATGGCAGGGAAGTACGCGCCCAAATGTCAGCGGCACATCTCCACGCAGGCCAGCATCTGCAACTATGAGACGGCCCGTGCCTGGTATGACCTGGGGGCCTCCCGCGTGATTCTGGCGCGCGAAGTGGGGCTGGAGGAGATTCGGGAGATCCGTGCCAAAACTCCGGCAGATTTGGAAATCGAAGCCTTTGTACACGGTGCCATGTGCGTCAGTTATTCCGGGCGGTGCCTGCTTTCCAACTACATGACCGGGAGGGACTCCAGCCGTGGTGCCTGCGCCCAGCCTTGCCGCTATCATTACGCTTTGATGGAAGAGAAGCGTCCCGGCGAATACTTCCCCATCGAAGAGGACCAGCAGGGCTCCTATATTCTCAACTCACGGGATATGTGTATGATCGATCATCTGGGTGATCTCTGTGACGCAGGACTGGACAGCCTGAAAATTGAAGGTCGTGCCAAATCTGCTTATTACGCCGCCATTATCACCGGGGCCTATCGTCATTGCCTGGATGCTGCCGTAGAAGGGAAGCCCATTGATCCCATTTGGCGAAACGAGGTAGAACACGTAAGTCACCGACCCTACGCCACTGGTTTTTATTATGGAGAGCCAGGGCAGTATTACGAAAACTCAAGATATATCAGAGAGTGGCAAGTCGTTGCACTTGTCACTGATTGCGATGAAAAAGGCAATGCTACGTTGTCTTTGCGGAACAAATTCCGCACTGGTGACACCGTGGAGCTGGTGGGTCCTGACCTTCGTCCCTTTCAAATGGAAGTCCCTGTCATGCGGGATGAGGACGGCAAGATACTGGAGGAGCCACGGAATCCACAGATGACCTTCCATATGCAGCTTCCGTGCCAGGTTCCGCCCTATACACTGGTGCGTCACATGGTTGAGCTGTCCGCCAAGGTCTGATCAAACTTGCACTTGAGAATGTTCCTGAAACAGCTGCCGAAGATCCGCGGCAGCTGTTTTTAAATTTTTTCGTTTTTCTTTTCCCTAGTTGTGCCCCATCTTTTTCGAACCTCTGTTTCAAAAAGAAGTTGCCTAACAGCTGTGAATTTGCTATACTAAACTTTGATTGATGACAAAAGGAGAGACTATGCGAATTTTAGGGATCGACCCCGGAATTGCCACCATTGGCTTTGGATTGATAGAGGCACATCGGGCAGAAGTACATATGCTGACCTATGGTGCCATTACAACACCGGCAGGTCTCCCACTCTCCAAACGGCTGATGCAGATTTCCATGGATACGGAAGAGCTGATTGGACAGACAAAGCCGGATGTCATCTCCGTTGAGGAACTGTTCTTCAACAACAATATTACCACTGGCATTGCCGTGGCACATGGGCGCGGTGTAATCCTTTGCGCTGCTGAAAAGTGCGGCATTCCACTGTTTGAGTATACGCCATCCCAGGTGAAGCTGGCCGTGACAGGGTATGGAAAAGCTCAGAAACTGCAAGTGATGGATATGACCAAGCGGATTCTGAAACTCAGAGCCGTTCCCCGGCCTGACGATGCAGCGGATGCTCTGGCGCTGGCAATCTGTCACGCCCGCAGCCGTACTTCCCGCCTGCCTGTCACCGGAGATGTCAAAGAAACGATTTAAGGAGCAGCATTCATGTTTTACTATCTTGAAGGCACTGTGGCAGAGATTCTGCACAACCTGGCTGTGATCGATTGCGGGGGTGTGGGCTATGCCTGTAAAACGACGAATAACACTCTGGCAAAATTACAGAAAGGCCAGAAGGCCAAGCTCTATACATACCTCCATGTGGCGGAGGGCATCTTTGAGCTGTACGGCTTCGCCAGCCAAAATGAGCTGCGCAGCTTTAAAATGCTGATTGGTGTATCTGGTGTCGGCCCCAAGGCAGGCCTTGCCGTGCTGTCTGTTGGAACACCGGAATCGTTGGCGATGGCCATTGTCACAGGAGACGAAAAAACATTGACTGCCGCTCCGGGCATCGGCAAGAAGATCGCACAGCGGATTATCTTGGAATTGAAAGACAGAGTAGCCAAGGAAAACGCAGGCGGGATCGACTTTTCCGGGAACAGTGGCACAGTTCCTGCGGCGGTATTCTCCAACAAGGCTACAGAAGCAGCTCAGGCATTGTCTGTGCTGGGCTACTCCTCTGCTGAGGTCAGTCAGGCACTGAAGGGTGTCGACGTGGAAAGTCTGCCGCTTGAGGAAATCATTCGTCAGAGCCTCAAGAAAATGGTAAAATGACAGCGCTCCAAACGCCGTGAAATTCGCGTCCCTCTTGGGACAAGGGAAGTGACATTATGAGCATCGACTTTGGCAACGATATCTACGAGGCCCCTGTTGTCTCCAAGACATTTCTGGAAGAGGATACCGGAGAAGTCAGTTTGCGACCGAAGACGCTCAGGGAATATATCGGCCAGGAAAAGGCCAAGGACAATCTCTCTGTGTTTATTGAGGCTGCCCGGAAGCGGGAAGAAGCTCTGGACCATGTGCTTCTGCACGGGCCTCCTGGTCTTGGCAAAACCACGCTGGCCGGCATCATTGCCCAGGAGATGGGCGTCAGCATTCGCATTACCTCCGGCCCTGCTATTGAAAAGCCCGGTGACCTGGCAGCATTGCTGACCAATTTGAATGAGGGGGATATTCTCTTTGTGGATGAGATCCACAGGCTGAATCGGTCTGTGGAAGAGATTTTGTATCCTGCTATGGAGGACTATGTGCTGGATATCATCGTGGGCAAAGGCCCATCAGCCAACTCCATTCGTTTGGATCTGCCCAAGTTCACACTGATCGGCGCCACTACACGAGCCGGTCAGCTTTCTGCACCTCTGCGGGATCGTTTTGGCGTTACACTCCGTCTGGAACTGTATACCCCCGAGGAGCTGGCCAGCATTGTAACCCGCTCTGCCGACATTTTGAATGTGGATATTGTGCCTGAGGGTGCGTATGAAATCGCCCGACGAAGCCGCGGCACACCCCGTATCGCCAACCGGATGTTGCGCCGCGTACGGGATTTTGCACAGGTGAAAGCAGACGGTGTGATCACAAAGGAAGTGGCTGATCTGGCGCTTTGCGCATTGGAGATTGATTATCTGGGCCTGGATCCAGTGGACCGCCGGATGTTGGGCGCCATTATCGAAAACTATGGCGGCGGACCGGTGGGGCTTGAAACACTGGCGGCCACCATCGGTGAAGAATCCGTCACTCTGGAAGATGTGTATGAACCCTATCTCATGCAGCTGGGCTTCCTGACCAGGACACCCAGGGGCCGCTGTGTAACGCAGAAAGCATACCAGCATCTTCATATTCCTGTTCCCGGCGGACTGGTGCCGGATGCTATGGAACAACTGACGCTTTCAACAAAATCGTTCAGTCATGCGTCTCCGGTGCAGACTGAGCCATTGATTAAAGAAAGGAAATCCTGAATGGGTAAATTATTTGGAACAGATGGAATTCGTGGTGTCGTCGGTGAGAACCTGACGGCAGAATTGGCATTTCGTGTTGGGCAGGCCGTCTCCGTGGTACTGGAGGAGGAAAAGGGAAGCCGCCCTCTGATTCTCATTGGCAAAGACACCCGCATTTCTTCGGATATGCTTGAATCTGCGCTGATGGCAGGTATTTGTTCCGTGGGCGGCGATGTGATGCCGGTGGGCACGATTCCCACCCCAGCTGTTGCCTATCTGACTGTGCAGCAGCACGCTGACGCCGGGATCGTGGTCTCTGCCAGCCACAACCCCTATGAGCACAACGGCATTAAAGTTTTCAGCAGTCAGGGTTACAAGCTCTCTGACGATGTGGAGCTGCGCATTGAAGAAAAGATTCTCTCCACAGACCCGATCCCATTTCGGACGCATGGTGAACTGGGGCGGCGTCATCACGGTATGCGTCAGCTCAAGAGAGAATATATCGACTTTGTGGCCTCCACCATTGAGCAGGATCTGGCAGGGCTGCGCATTCTGGTAGACTGCGCCAATGGTGCTGCCAGTGCCACAGCTCCAGAGCTTTTTGGCCGCTTCAAGGCCCACACAGATTTCATGTATAAGGATCCGGACGGTATCAACATCAACAGCCACTGCGGTTCTACCCATCTGGCAAGCTTGGCAGATGCTGTTGTCCGGGGCGGATACGATATTGGCGTTGCCTTTGACGGCGATGCGGATCGCTGTCTCCTGGTGGACGAGCAGGGAAAGGTCATTGATGGTGACAAGGTTATGGCTGTCTGCGCCGCAGATATGAAGCACAGCGGAAAGCTGAATGGCAATACCATTGTAGCCACAGTCATGAGCAACCTGGGCCTTCATGAATTCTGCCGCAACAACGGCATTGAGCTGGTTTGCACCAATGTAGGTGACCGAAATGTGCTGGAAGAGATGCTTCGCCACGATTTCCGTATTGGCGGCGAGCAGTCCGGTCACACGATCTTCACAGAATTGGAAACCACTGGTGATGGTGAAGTCACCGCATTGCAATTCCTGCAGGTTCTGGCAAAATCAGAGAAAAAGGCCAGCGAACTCGTCGTCTGCTGCCCGGAGTATCCTCAGGTACTCATCAATGTGGAGGTCCCCCACAGTGGCGGTGTCAAGGAGGCTATCATGGCATCCCAAAGCCTCAAAGATGCTGTCACCAGGGAGGAGGACGCCCTCCACGGTGCAGGACGCGTGCTGGTGCGTGCCTCTGGCACAGAGGCACTGATTCGTGTGATGGTGGAAGCAAAAACGACGGAGATTGCTCAGGAAGTGGCCGATCGACTCGTGGATTTTGTCAAATCCATGACATAATCCAAACTCCACCTGGAAACGCATGCCCTGCAAAAACACAAAAGGGACAGGGGTGCAGATATTTTTGTCCATCCCATTCTTGTGGTGGCGCGAATGCCTCACAATTTTCCTAATTTCACTCAATTTGTTTGCCTTTCCAAACAATATTTACGCTAGAATGGCTTTGCAAAGATTAATTATACAAATTTTTTAGGTATAATGGATGCTGCAGAGCCTGAAAGAAACAGCAATAAAACTTGAGAGCTTAAAAAAATAACTAAAATTCTGAGGAAATGGGCACACAAATTTGAACATTTGCTTGACATTTCAAGGAAGAGACAGGTATAATGCAGTATGTGCAAAAGTTATGAAAGACCAGATCCGCAACTGAATCAAATGCGAGACGAGGAGTTATGCCAGATGGCAGCATCCGGAAATCGGTTAGCCGAGGAAATTCTTGTGACTCGATACAATCGCCTGGTCCGCAGCTGTGCCCGACCGTTCTTCTTAGCTGGTGGGGACAGTGAAGATTTGATTCAGGAGGGTATGGTTGGTCTGATTAAAGCTGCTCGGGAGTATGATGCGGATAAGGAAGCATCTTTCCGCACCTTTGCAGAAGTCTGCATACGAAATCGACTGTATTCCGTACTTCGCGCTGCTGCCCGTGACAAGCATGCACCGCTTAATCAGTCGGTTCCCTTGGATACACCATTCTTTGAACGCGATTCCTACACCTCTGGTACCAGCGATTTGGCTCAGTGCAATCCGGAAGATTTTCTAATCGACCGGGAACACACAGCGGCCCTCTTATCCGGTGTCCGGAAGAAATTGTCCGAATTTGAAGCGAAGATTTTGGGGTACTATTTAGACGGTCTTTCATGCAGGGAAATTGCCGAGACGGTAGGCAAGTCCCCAAAGTCCGTGGACAATGCTGTGCAGCGTATCCGAAAAAAAGTGGCACGACATCTTCTTTCCGGCGAATTCAGCAACAGCTGACGCAATATATTTTTCTTTTCAAAGAGAGGGTAAAATCATGTTTGAAGACAAGACTTTAGTGTGCAAAGAGTGCGGCCAGGAGTTCGTGTTCACCGCTGGTGAGCAGGAGTTCTACGCAGAGCGCGGCTTCCAGAATGAGCCCCAGCGCTGCAAGGCCTGCCGCGATGCTCGCAAGAATGCTGCTCGTGGTCCCCGCGAGTATTTTACTGCTGTCTGCGCTGCCTGCGGCGGCGAGGCCAGAGTTCCTTTCGAGCCCAAGTCTGATCGCCCTGTCTACTGCAGCGAGTGCTTCGCCAAGATGCGCGAGCAGCAGAGATAATTAAAGCGACTTAGTTTTTTGTCTCTTGCAACGAAAACGGCGTCCGAATTTCGGGCGCCGTTTTTTGTTGCTTTGGCTATCACGCAGCCAGGCAAGCCTCTGCCGTCAAGCGATTCCAACATTCGGCGGAGCAGTATGAAGCAGAGCGTACCTCATCAGTCTCGGCCCAGAATAGCAGTTGTAAAATATCGGGGAAATGGGTTATTTTTCGCTCCGGAATAGGAGAATCCTGAAAAAACCATACATATCAGACAAGATTCTTTTGTTGTGCCCTATTATTACTTGAATTTTGGAGAAGAATAACGTATAATACGCTTGTTCAATTTTACGACGGAGGTTTTTTTCATGATCGAGATCACGAAAGACACTATCATTGGCGATATTCTGGACATCGCACCACATACCGCTCCCATCTTCATGTCCATCGGCATGCACTGCCTGGGCTGCCCTTCTTCCCGTGGCGAGACCGTTGAAGAGGCCTGCATGGTCCACGGTATCGACGTGGATAAGCTGCTGGCCTTGGTGAACGAAGAGGCCAACAAGGCTCAGTAATTCGGTTGCAATGGGGGAAAGCCCCTGCGAAACGGGACGCATACAGGCGAACCCTGTATGCGTCTCCGTATGTGGTTGCGTATTTTAGATGAGGGGGGGCCGGAATTCCATGGCCAAACAACTGGAATTGACGCCTCGGCTGCAGCTGCTGGCCGATTGGGTACCACAAGGCGCCAGACTCGCTGACGTTGGCACAGACCATGCTTTTTTGCCTGTGTGGCTGAGACTGCATGGACGTGTGGTTTTTGCCATTGCCAGCGATTTACGTAAGTTCCCTTTGGAGCGTGCAAAAGATACCGGCCGAACCCACGGAGCGGATAACATTGACTACCGCCTCTGTAATGGCCTGGAAGCCATTTCTCCTGAGGAAGTGGATACGGTTTCCATTGCAGGTATGGGCGGCGAGACCATTGCCTCGATTCTGGATGCGGCTCCCTGGACAGCAGATGGGGAGCATACACTGCTGCTGCAGCCCATGACCCACGCGGAAGATCTGCGCGGATATTTGGCGGACCACGGTTACTCCATTATCCGGGAATCCCTGATCTATGACCGTGGTACCATCTACCCAGTGATGGAGGTCCGGGCAGGGAAGATGACTTTGTCTTTGGGCCAGCGTTATGGTGGTGCTGCACTATTGCACGACCCCCTGGGCGATCGTTATCTGATCGAACGGATCATTCGACTCATGGGCGCCATTGCAGGTCTGAATCGGTCTGCATCGCCTGAGGATCGAAAAAGAGCAGACGCTTTGCGGGATATTGTCACTGCATTGATGTCGATGCGAGAGGAGTGGCGTCATGCCAACTGTTCATGAAATCGAACAGGCGCTTTTTGACCTAGCGCCGAAAAGTGGTGCCATGAGCTGGGACAACGTGGGGCAGCTGCTGGGGGACCCTGACCAGGAGGTCTCCCGCATTCTGGTTTCCCTGGATATCACCGAAGCAGTAGCTGACGAGGCCATCGCGTCCGGGTGCCAGCTGATTGTGGCGCACCATCCCGTGATGAACTGCAAGTGGCTGCCTGTGCAGACGGTACGCAGTGATACCCCACAAGGGCACCTGCTAATGAAGCTGCTGCGAAACAACATTTCTGCTATCTGCATGCACACCAATCTGGATGTAGCCCCGGGCGGAGTGAATGATGCTCTGGCAAGTGTGCTGCGGCTGGAGGACCCTGGGCCGCTCTCGGAGGAGGACGGCATCGGCCGTGTAGGCAATCTGTCTGCCCCCATGGCATTGCGAGACTTTGTACAGGCCGTTTCGCATACTTTGGGGTGCAACGGAGTTCGTTACAGTGACGCTGGCCGCATGGTGTATCGCGTTGCGGTTGGCGGCGGCTCCTGCGGAGATTATATAGACACCGCCATTGCTGCTGGCTGTGACACATTTGTGACCGCCGACCTAGGATATCACCAATTTTTAGACGCACCTGGAAAAGGCATCAATTTGATTGATGCTGGTCATTTCCCTACAGAGAATTTGGTGTGCACCAAGGTTATTTCGTTCCTCGAGGCTAGATTCCCGGCTGTGAGGATCACCAAATCGGCTTCCCATCGTGAAGTAATTCAGTACTATGTTGAAGGAGTTTAATTATCATGTCTGGACATTCTAAGTGGCATAATATTCAAAAGACCAAGGGCGCAGCCGACGCAAAGCGTTCCGCTGCTTTTACCAAGATTGCTAAGGAAATCATTGTCGCCGTGAAGGAAGGCGGCGGCAGCGGCGATCCCGCTAACAACTCTCGTCTGGCTACCGTAATTGCCAAGGCAAAGGCAGCCAACATGCCCAACGACAATATCAAGCGAACCATCGACAAGGCTCTGGGCGCCGGAAACACTGACAACTACGAAGCTGTTACTTATGAGGGCTATGGTCCCGGAGGTGTGGCTGTTATTGTTGAGGCTCTGACTGATAACCGGCAGCGTACCGCTCCCGAAGTTCGTCACGCCTTCGATAAGTGCAACGGTAACTTGGGCGCTCAGGGCTGCGTGAGCTGGTCTTTCGATCGCAAAGGTGTCATTGTCATCGACAACGAGGAAGGCGAGCTGGATGAAGATGCCGTCATGATGGATGCTCTGGATTCCGGTGCAGACGACTTCGACTGTTCTGAGAACATCATGGAGATCACTACTGATCCCGATGCTTTCAACGATGTAGTCAAGGCCTTGGAAGAGAAGGGATATACTTTCGCCAGTGCTCAGGTTGAAATGGTTCCCCAGAACTACATCAAGCTGACCGAAGAGGGCGATCTGAAGAACATGAATAAACTGATTGACATGCTGGAAGACAGCGACGATGTTCAGAACGTCTGGCACAACTGGGAGAATGCAGAGGACTGAGTTCCCGGCTGATATTAAATAGCGGGGCCCGCATGGGCCCCGCTATTTTTTGCGTTACACAGTTGAAATTGAAACACACACATTATGTTGGCATTCGCCTTTTTAATCG
>JAHHSA010000016.1 GCA_020025475.1 Oscillibacter sp. | reverse complement strand
GAGTAGGTAATGGAAATGGTCTCAATACCAACGGTTGCCAGCTTATCCCGCACCACGGGAGTAAAGGTATCCTGAATGCGGCCCTTGAGCACTTCGCTGCCGGTGGCAATGATGGCAGCGGTCTTGCGGACAAAGGGCTTGAGCTCCAGAATCGGCTCGCTGCCGGCAGCTTCCTCAGCACGCTGCAATTTCTGCTCCTCGATCATGAGGGGGATCACTCGCATACCAGCCAGTTTGTCGCCCTTGCGGACGAGGGTATCGCCGTGGCGGGTAGCGACCATCACTTCCCCCACGGAGTTCAGTGCAATCAGCTTGTCTCGCTTGATGCAAAACAGCCCGTCGCAGTCGGCGTACAGCTCAATTTTTCCCTCTTTGACCTCACTGCGGGTCATGTTTTTATTGACGCAGAGTGCGTAGAGCCGCTCTGCGGCATCATTTTCATGGACCACATGCTCATTCATCTCCAAGATGTAGAGATGCTCCTTCCCCATGGAGAGAAGGACGGGAATGTCCTCGGGCTGTACCACGTGGCCTTTGCGGAAGCGAGCGTCCTTGTAGGAGCCGCGGATGATCTGCGTCATATCATGGCAGAGAACGTGGCCCACTGCGTCTTCCGTGCGAATCAGTTTCATATGGAAGCCTCCAAAATCTCAATTTCATCACCGGCACGGACCGTGCCCTCCTTGACGACCACCACAAAAATACCTTCGGTGGGCATCACGCAGTGACCCACGGCTTTCATAATAGCGCAGTCACTGTGGCACTCCTTCCCAATCTGGGTAACTTCCACCTCCGTTTCGCCAATGCGCAGATGGGTACCGACAGGGAGACATTTGAGATTGATGCCAACCGTGTTTATATTCTCTGCAAAAATGCCGGGAGTCAGATCGATGGGACACTTGGCGCGCATGGTATCAATGCTCTCTTCCGCCAGCATGCTGATCTGGCGATGCCAATTTCCGGCGTGGGCATCGCCGATAATGCCGTGCTGGTACTTCAGCTGAATCGCTGGGACGGGATGCTTCCACTCACCTTTCTTTTCGCTGATGTTCACAGATATCACTTTTGCCATGGGGATTACTCCTTTGCAATGTAGTCGCCGCTCTTACCGCCGGATTTGGAGAGCAGGCGGATATTGGAAATACACATGTCCTTCTGGACAGCTTTGCACATATCATAAATGGTCAATGCAGTCACAGAAACAGCGGTCAGTGCCTCCATCTCCACACCGGTGACGCCGGTGCAGGTGACTTTGGCCCGAATCTCAACCATGCAGGGCTGCTCGGAGAGAGAGAAGGAAATATCCACGCCAGTGAGGGGCAGAGGATGACACATGGGAATCAGGTCCGCATTTTTCTTGGCAGCCATGATGCCGGCTACCTGTGCCACTGCCAACACATCACCCTTTTTCATGGTGCCGGCTTTGATGTGCTCCATGATTTCGTGAGAGACGTGAATCTCACCCACTGCAACAGCGGTACGGTGAGTGATAGGTTTTTCGGTCACGTCCACCATGTGGGCGCGTCCCTGTTCATTAAAATGAGTGAGTTCCGCCATGTGACTCAACCTCCTATTTGATTCATGTTCCGGGGCGTATCGCTGGGACGCTCCGTCAGGTGGTGCCGCTGCGGCTTATGCAGAATTCCATGCCGGATGGCATTTTCCAGCGTTTCACCGTGGAGACCACGCAGCGAGATCTCCTCCCGGGCATGAAGACAGCCCTTTAGACTGCCGTCCGAGGTGACACGGATGCGGCTGCAGCCGTCACAAAAATCGTGACTGACGGGGGAGATGAGGCCCACAGTGCCTTGTGCACCGGGAAGACGGTATCTCCGGGCAACGCCTTGCGTATCCAGCGGCTGTAAAGCAGGATTGCCTTGCAGGATGGTGTTTACGGAGCGAAAACAGGACTTGTCCCAAGAGGCGCATGGCCCCATGGGCATCAGCTCAATGAACCGCATTTCCCAGGGATGGTCCATCGTCAGAGCAATGAGATCTGAAACCTCGTCGTCGTTAAATCCTCCCACCAGCACAGTGTCGAATTTCAGGTTTGTAAAACCAGCGGCTTGCGCTGCTGCGACCCCTCGCCAAACATCTTCAAACATCCCGCGGCGTGTCATCTGCTCAAAGCGTTCCGGCCGCAGCGTGTCCAGACTGATATTCAGACGATCCACTCCGGCATCCCGCAGGGGCTGAGCCAGTTCCGGCAGGAGACTTCCATTGGTTGTGAGGCAGAGTTCCTGCAAGTCTGGAATTGCACGCAGACCACGGCAGATCTCCAAAATTCCACGGCGCACCAGTGGTTCTCCACCTGTTAAGCGTATTTTCCTTACACCGCAGTGTACAGCGGCTCTTCCGATTTCAATGCAATCTTCCACGCTGAGCATCTCCTGATGCTTCCGCTTGCAGATTCCGTCCTCTGGCATACAGTAGCGGCAGCGGAAATTGCACAGATCGGTCACGGACAGCCGCAGGTAATCAACCGTTCGGCCGCACAAATCTTTCATAGGCCCCTCCGTGCGTGATACTATTTTAAGATAAACGGGTGGTACTAAAAATTATCATAGCAGTTTATCAATAAATGTCAAGAAAAAAAGTGTTGCACAAAGAATAATTTTTAGCTTTTTGCCAGTGGGCGCCTTGCGTTCAAGGAGTGTCAGTGCTATTCTTATATCCAGAAATGGAGGGAAGTGCCGATGGAATTGACAGAACTCGTCCGCCCCGGCATCACTGCTGTCATTGGCGGTGGAGGGAAGACCACATTTCTGCGTACGGCAGGTGAACAACTTTCCAGAGAGCATCATACGGCGTTGCTGTGTACCACAACCAAGATGTTACGGATTCCGGAACTCCCGTTTGGAGGAAGTCTGAAAGAATTGGATCAGCTGCGGACGCAGTTTGATCTGGTGACCGCAGGGGTTCTTGTGCCAGAGCTGGGAAAGCTCACGGCACCGGACATTCCCATGGAGGAGTTGGCCCGAAGATTTGAGTATGTGCTGGTGGAAGCGGATGGATCTGCACAGCGGCCCATGAAGGCTCATGCCGACCACGAGCCAGTGATTCCGGAAGGATGCGGCCGGGTGATCTGTATTGTTGGTGCATCCGGGTTTGGTCGTCCCATTGCAGAGGCGGCACACCGACCGGAACGTTATGCCGCGCTGGCTGGTGCTGTGCCGGAGGATTTGATCACGCCGGAACTGGAAGCGGCAGTTTTGACACAGGAAAAGCTCCATGATCTGGTAATTTTTAATCAGGTTGAGGAGGTGGCGCGCGTGGAGCTTGCCCGCCGCTGCGGGGAGCGATTGGACTGCCCGGTCTATGCCGGATCTTTACGGGAAGGAGAAGTATTTCAATGCGTGTAGTGATTCGAGGTGCCGGTGATATTGCCACCGGTGTTGCTCTGCGCTTGTATCGGGCGGGGCTTCAGGTAGCCATGACAGATCTGGAAAAGCCGACTGCTATTCGCCGGACCGTTTGCTTTTCTCAGGCGATCATTCATGGTGAGATGAAGGTGGAGGATGTGGTCGCCCGGAAGGCGGAGACCCCTGCTCACGCCGAGCAGCTGCTGGTCAACAACGTGATCGCGGTGCTGCCGGACCCTGAGGGACAGATGATTTCCACGCTGCATCCAGATGCGGTGGTGGATGCGATACTGGCAAAAAAGAATTTAGGAACCACCATTCATGATGCGCCTGTGGTCATCGGCGTCGGGCCCGGCTTTACTGCTGGCGTGGACTGCCATGCGGTGGTGGAGACCATGCGTGGCCACTATATGGGACGTGTTATTTACCAGGGCTCTGCCATTCCTAACACAGCAATCCCCGGTCTTATAGGCGGCTTTGCCGGAGAGCGGGTCCTGCGGGCACCGGCGGATGGTGTGTTCCACCAGCTCCTGGAGATCGGTGCGGTGGTCAGGCAGGGCGATGTTGCGGCAACGGTAGACGGTCAGCCTATGGTTTGTACGCTGAATGGTGTTTTGCGAGGAATTCTCCCAGATGGTACGCCGGTATTCAAAGGAATGAAATCCGGTGACATTGATCCCCGGGATGTGGTAGACCACTGCTACACAACAAGTGACAAGGCAACGGCTGTAGGCGGCGGTGTGCTGGAGGCAATTCTGGGACTTACCGGAGTTCTGAAAACGATTTGATTCTCTGGGAAAAGGGAATATGGCGATGAAAAAAGTTGGAACGCTGCCACTGCTTCATTTCATGGATCATTCAGCGCTTCAAAGACCACAAGTGGTCGTTTGATGAAAGCGGTGGCTATGTCAGGTCGCTGCTTTTGAAAAGCAGAACACCACTGCACCAAAAAATCATATGATTCAATACAAATACTGCTTGCATAGATCTATATAATCATGTAATATGATATCAAGACTAGATTATATGGTTCTTGATATACGGAGAACTGATTCATAGAAGGAGACGTGCTGTATGGAAGCAGTAGGTATGAGAAATGATTTGGCGATGGCTCAGCGGCGCGCCGCCCGACAGGCACTGGTGCGGCAGCGGAACGAACCGCCCCGCCTCTCTATGGGAGAAGAAATTTTTAACGCGGTGACCCATGCCCTGGGCGCTGTGCTGGCAGTTGCAGCTATGACTCTTCTTTTGTGTCGATCCCATACCGGACTGGAAGTCATGGCGTCCTGTTTTTATGGGATCAGCATGATTTTGATGATGGCCATGAGCAGCATCTACCATGCGCTGCCCACTGGTTCTACCATCAAGCGGATCTGGAGGCGTTTAGATTATTGTTCTATCTATCTGCTGATCGGAGGTACGTTTGCTCCTATTTTTCTTGTCTACATGGGTGGATGGATTGGAATTACACTGTTTTGTGCTCAGTGGGCCATTGTTCTCTCCGGCGTGACGCTTCTGGCTGTTTTTGGACCGGGGAAGTGGAGACCTTTGCACTTTACGCTGTATTTTCTGATCGGGTGGAGCGGCATCCTCTTCATTCCCGAGTTTTACCGCAATGCCCGGATGCTGCTGTGGTTTATCCTGGCTGGCGGTCTGGTATATACGTTGGGGATGATTCCTTTTGCCCGCGGTCGCAGGAATGACCACTGTATTTGGCACCTTTTTGTACTGGCTGCTGCTTCACTGCACTGGGTGGGCATTTTTACCCAGATTTACGCCTGACATGAAATGCAATACCGGGATGCAATGACCGTAATGAAAAACAGAAAAGATGGGAAGGTATGATGTCTGTCATACCTTCCCATCTTTTATTCTTCGTTTTCTTCTGTGTCTGCCTGTTGCTCTAACTGACGTTTTTTGCGCTTATATATTGCGGCTGTAACTGTCAGAGCGGCCAGCACGAGACCGCTGACAGAGAGAAACATGATCGCAAATGTTGCAAGAGATCCCGCCAATGCGTGGTTGTTATGATAGCTGACACCAAACCAGAAGCCGCCAATCAGCAGTCCGGACACAAGGCTGACACAGAGATTGGTCTTCAAAGTTGGTTGCAGCTTTCGATCCCAGATCCCGTTTCGGATACAGTCCACAAGGCCATAAAAGGACATTAGCAGCAGGACGATGGATTCACCACCGATATACATAAAATCGTCATGGCCAATGGCTATTTGCACATAAATGGCAGCAGCAATGCCCCAGAATGCAATCCGATAGCCACGATGCTCGATTTTCAGGAGCTTTTGTTCCTGCATTTCATCAAGATTATTTTTCTTCATCAGTCTCATCCTCCCAAAATAAGTGATCCAGTTTGGCATCCAGCGCCCAGCATATTTTCAGACAAAGTTTGATGGTGGGATTATACTCGCCTTTTTCGATGGCATTGATCGTCTGTCGGGAAACGCCAATTTTTTCAGCAAGATCTTTTTGAGTCATATCTTTTTTGGTCCGTGCTAATTTCAATGCTATGTTCCTGCGCATACTGCAATCTCCTTTCCGTGGTCGTATAGTATAATATATATTTCATAATGTCAACTATATATTACTTAAAATCGCATATATTTATATATTCACAGCAGCTTCTCGTTACAGCGCTTTTTTATACCACATCAAAACAGGCAGCACCTGAACAGAATTGTTCAGGTACTGCCTGTTTCTTAAACTGTAAATTGTGACGGATTTCGTCCATGGTAGTTTGACGAATGCCTGTCAGGAGTTCCAGGTTTTATCAGGAAAACTTACTTTGTGCCGAAGATGCGATCACCAGCATCGCCGAGACCGGGAATGATGTAGCCGTGCTCATTGAGCTTCTCGTCTACAGCACCGCAGAAAATATCCACATCGGGGTGATTCTTCTGAATACGCTCAATGCCCTCAGGAGCAGCCAGCAGAACCATCAGCTTAATGTTGGTGCAGCCATACTCCTTCATGAAGCCAATAGCAGCATCAGCGCTTCCACCGGTGGCCAGCATGGGGTCCACGATCAGAATATCGCGTTCACTGACGTCCTTAGGCATCTTACAAAAGTACTTGACGGGTTCCAGAGTCTCCTCATCACGGTACAGGCCAATGTGGCCGATGCGGGCGCTGGGGACCATGCGGAGAACGCCGTCCACCAAGCCCAAACCTGCGCGGAGGATGGGAACAACTGCGAATTTCTTTCCCTTCAGCGTGGGAGCGGTGGTTTTGCAGATGGGGGTTTCCACTTCCTTGGCAGTCAGGGGCAGGTCACGAGTGGCCTCGTAGGTGATGAGCATACCGATTTCGGAGACGATCTCACGAAAATCCTTAACGCTTGTGTTCTTGTCGCGCAAAATGGTCAGCTTGTGTGCCACGAGGGGGTGGTCCATGATGTGTACTTTTGCGTTCATAAAAGTTCTCCTTATCCACAAATAATTGATTCTTTATTTCTTTTTCAGCAGATCTGCCTGGGCAGGACGCAGGTAGACCGGCTGCAGTTCCTGAGCGCTTACCAACTGGCCCGCTGCTGCAAGGACCTCAGCCTCCAGGGCTACAGATGTGGCGTTTTGCATCAGCAGGTGAGGGGGCGCAAGACGGCAGACGATACCGGCTTCCGTCAGGGCTTCATAGCAGAGAGTGCCACCGTCACCCACGACGATCTTGGCCCGAGGATCTTCCCGGATCTCCTCGGCAAGATCCACAAGGGAGATGGCGCGGTCCGGAACCAGTCGTGTGATGATTCCGTTTTCCACAGCGAAGAGGGCATTGTAGACCTGGCTGCGGCGTGCATCCATGGCACAGATAATCAAGCCGTCGGCAAAAATCAGGTTTCGAGCCATAGCAGCCAAAGTGGAGACTCCAACGACCGGCTTGTCCGCACCAAAGGCAAGGCCTTTGGCGGCAGAGACGCCGATGCGGATGCCGGTAAAGGAGCCGGGACCATTTGAAACAGCCACAGCGTCCATATCAGCTATGTTCATGCCGGTGTTTGCAAAGAGATGTTCCACAATGGGCATCAGGGTACGGCTGTGTGTCAGTCCGGTGTCCTGATAGCCGCTAGCGAGAACCTTTCCGTTTTCAGTGATTGCGGCGGAGACAGCTTTGGCAGAAGTCTCCAGTGCGAGGATCTTCATAATGACAGGTCCACTCCTTCGATGGTAATGGTACGCATGCTGTCACTTTCCAGGCAGCGCTCCAGAGTGACCCATACGGTGTCCGGGGGCAATGCGTCGGCTACCTGTTCGCTCCACTCCACGGCGCAGACGCCGCCGCGGTCCAGATAGTCCTCCCAGCCGATATCGAACAAGGCGTCCGCGTCGGCCAGACGATACATATCAAAATGGAAAAGGGGGAGACGTCCGCCCTCGTACTCATTTACAATGGTAAATGTGGGACTGGTGACACGTCCCTCATATCCAAGCCCGGCAGCCAAGCCACGGGTGAAGGCTGTCTTGCCCATACCCAGGCCGCCCCGATAGGCCAGGACAGTGCCGGAGGAAAGAACGGCAGCCAGCTTACGGCCAATGGCTTCCGTATCCGCTTCGCAGCGGGAAAGGAACTCCATCTGTGGGGCACCACCTTTCTGATACATAGAATTTGCCGCTGATAGTATAGCACATATTTAACAAAGTGTAAAAACATTTTTGCACCGTTTACACCACTTTCTGTTTGTGGTATACTGCGGATGTTGTAATTTGCCCATTTTCCAGAGGAGAATCCCATGTTGAATCGTATAAAAACCATTTTAGTTGATTTTTTCCAGCAGGCGGATCTGGCTCTGCTGGGCCTTTGCTGTTCCGCCGCCACGTTTGGCCTGGTGCTGATCGCCAGTGCGACCCACTATAAGGGCAGCGCTGGTATGATCCGGTATGTGGGCGTGCAGGGGATGGCCATGCTGATCGGCGTTATTGCTTATATAGCCATTTCTATGGTGGATCTGGATAGTATGATGAAAAAGTGGAAGTGGCTGGTGCTGTTTAATATCTGCTTTATCGGTCTGCTGCTTACGCCTCTTGGGATTGGCGGCAGTACCACCGGTAACCAGGCCTGGCTGCGGTTTCCCGGTATCCCTGTCAATATTGGCCCGGCAGAGTTCGTCAAAATCAGTTTTACGCTGCTGCTTGCAAAACAGCTGGAGTATCTCCGGGAGGAGAAGCGGGATCTTCGTTCTTTTGCTCCGGCATTTCAGGTAGCCGGGCATACGCTCCTGCTGATGGGCTGGTATGTGGTCATCTCCGGCGATATGGGCAATGCGCTGACGTTTTTCTTTATTTTCCTGTGTATGGCATTTGCAGCTGGCTTTGCTCTCCGGTGGTTTGCGCTGTTGTTCGTAGTGTCTGGTGTGGGTATCGCTGGGGCGCTGTCCCTGGGACTGGTAAAGAACTATATGGTTGATCGCGTCATTGTCCTGTTCGACCACTCCTATAAACCACAGGGCGTTGGCTGGCAGCAGAGCCGCAGCCTGCTGGCCATCGGCTCGGGCGGCCTCTTTGGCCAGGGCTATATGAACGGTACCCAGACCCAGGCCGGTGACGGCTCCATCCCGTATCAGTGGACAGACTTCATTTTCGCTGTCTGCGGAGAAGAGCTGGGAATGCTGGGCTGTCTTGCGGTGATGGCGCTGCTGGCAGCCATTATCTATCGCGTTTTGCTGGTAGCCAAGAATGCCCAGACCAACTTCCACAGTTTTGTCTGCGTGGGAATGGCTGCCATGATGATCTATCAGACGGTTATCAACATTGGTATGTGCTTGTTTGTGATGCCTACCATCGGTGTGACGTTGCCGTTTTTTAGCTATGGAGGCTCCTCAGTTGTGACCTTGTTCATGGCCATGGGCGTGGTCAGCGGAATCAAAAAGCGGTCACCCACGGTGCGTCGAAAGCCTGGAAAACCGATTCACAGCAATATTTGACTGCTTCCTGACCCTGATTTGGCGGATTTGGCGGAAAACAAATTCAGAAAACTTTCCTCCGGGAGCGAGCTTTGCCCCCCGGAGGAATTTTTATTGTCTTTTGCCCTGCTTTGTGCTAAACTGTAACGGATTATAATAGGTATTTGTATGTCATATTGAACCTGAAACAGGGAAGGAAATGAGAAATCGATGAAAATCGTTGTGTTGGCGGGAGGCCTTTCCACGGAGCGGGCTGTCTCTCTTGTCACCGGTACCGGTGTGTGCCGGGCACTGCGTGAAAATGGCCATCAGGCCATTTTGGTGGATATGTTTATGGGATTGGAAACGGTTCCGGAGGATCTTTGCACACTCTTTGACGCACCGGATGGCCTGTGTGAAGATGTCCATGTGGCATCTGAAGCACCGGATCTGGATGCGGTCAAGCGTCAGAGAAAAGATCAGAGCGCAAGCCGCCTGGGTCCCCATGTGCTGGAGCTGTGCCAGCTGGCGGATATGGTATTCCTGGGCCTCCATGGGCAGGATGGGGAGGACGGCCGGATTCAGGCAGCTCTGGATCTTCTGGGCATCCCTTATACCGGCTCCGGCCATTTGGGCTCGGCGGTCGCCATGGATAAGGCAGTCTCCAAGCAAATTATGGACTCTGCCGGGATTCCCAATCCCAAGTGGCAGCTGCTGAACTACGGTCCTGAGGATGTGGAGCGACTTGCAGCAGAATTGCCGATGCCCTGTGTGGTCAAGACCATCGGCGGCGGTTCCTCTCTGGGCGTATATCTCCCCAAGGATCGCGCAGGCCTCAAGAACTCCTTGACCGAGGTGCTTCAATACGGCAGCAAGGTGCTGGTGGAGGAGCGGAAGTACGGTCGGGAGTTTACGGTGGCTGTACTGGGCGACCGATGGCTGCCTGCTGCTGAGACGGTGCCCGCCGGCGAAGAATTTGACTATGCGGCCAAATATCAGGCTGGCGGTGCCAAGGAGACCTGTCCTGCGGATCTTCCGCCTGAGAAGATGGCGGAGGCCGGTGAGCTGGCTCTGCGGGTGCACCGGGCACTGGGACTTGAGGTCTATTCCAGAACGGACATGATCATGGACTGTGAGGGCAATTTCTGGTGCCTGGAGGCAAACTCCCTGCCCGGCATGACCCCCACCAGCTTTGTGCCTCAGGAGGCCAAAGCGGTGGGCATGGACTATCATCAGCTCTGCGAAGAAATCGTGCAGCAGTCTTATCGTTTGAAGAGGAGAGGATTGTAAGATGCAGTCTTTGACTGTGAAGGAAATTACTTCCGCTGTAGGCGGCGTGTGGTGGAATCCCCGGGAAGAAGTGCCTGTGGTGACTTCCGTCAGTACCGATAGCCGGAAGCTAAACCGGGGCTGCCTGTTCGTTCCCTGGGTGGGCGAGAAATTTGACGGCCACGATTTTATTGATCAGGCATTGGATGCCGGTGCCGCAGGTTGCCTGTGTGCCAAGCTTCCCATGGACCTGCGGAAAGACAAGTTCTACATCAAGGTAGACGATACCCGCCTGGCACTGAAGGCATTGGCCTCTGCATACCGGGATCGGTTCCATATTCCCTTTGTCCAGATTACCGGCAGTGTAGGAAAAACCACCACGAAGGAGATGATCTCCTCTGTGCTGGGCTCCAAGCTGCGGGTGTTGAAGACCCCGGAGAATTTTAACAACGACATCGGTACGCCTCTGACCCTCTTCGGGCTGGAGGAGACTCACCAGGCGGCCGTCATTGAGACTGGTATGAACCATGCCGGCGAAATTCGCTACCTGGGCGAAATGGTGCGGCCTGACATTGCGGTTATCACCAATGTGGGTGACGCCCATATTGAGTATCTAGGCAGCCGTCAGGGGATTCTGCAGGCCAAGTGCGAGGTGTTTGAAAACCTCAAGCCCGAAGGACTGGCCATTCTGAACGGCGACGATGCCCTTCTGGATACAGTGGACATTCCCTGCCGGACGGTCCGCTGCGGAACGGCCGAGCATTGTTCCGTCCATGTGACGGATATTGACGACCATGGGGTAGAGGGCATCACCTGCACCGTCACCACGGCAAAGGATACATATGTCCTCACCATTCCGGCCCCTGGTGAACATATGGTCTATTCCGCCTCCATGGCTGTGGCTGTGGGCGAGGAGCTGGGGCTCAACCACGATCAGATTGTTCGGGGCGTGGCAGCCTATGCGCCCACTGGCTCCAGGATGCGGCTGATTCGGCTGTCGGAGGATCGGGTGATTCTGGACGACTGCTATAACGCAAACCCCCAGTCTGTGTCCGCCGCACTGGAGGTGCTGGCCAAAACCGCCTGTGACCAGACTGTGGCTGTGCTGGGTGACATGGGTGAACTGGGAGAGCTCACCGATCAGGCCCATTACAATATGGGTGCCCTGGCAGCTATGCTGGGCATCGACCATGTGATTGCCATTGGCGAAAAAGCCGTGAAGATTGCGGACGGCGCAGCCCAGAGCGGCGGCGATGTGATGTACTTTAAGACCAAGGAGGAGGCCATCTCCGAACTGAAGGAGCAGCTGAAACCCGACACCGCCATGCTGGTGAAGGCGTCTCACTCTATGCACTTCGGGGCGCTGGTGGAAGAACTGCACAAGGCTTATGATTGAAATTCAGGTAAATGGCCTGGTCAAATCCTTTGAAATCGGACGGAACGTGCTGGACGGTTTGAGTTTTCAGATCGATCAGGGCGAGCGGGTGGGCCTGCTGGGCCGCAACGGCGCAGGTAAAACGACCCTTTTCAAGATTCTGACCGGTGAAATGGACTATGACGAAGGCCAAATCACCATCGGACAGGGCAGACGTGTGGGACTGATCTCCCAGATTCCGGTCTATCCGGAGGGTTACACAGTGGAAGATGTTTTGCGCTCCGCCTTTGGGCGTCTGCAAAGCCTCTCCGATGAGATGAAGGAATTGACTGTCCGGATGGAGGCAGGGGAGAGTGATCCCGCTTTGCTTCGGCGCTACGGGGCACTCAACGAACGGTTTGAGGCCTTCGGCGGATATGAGACCGATGTGGCGGTGAACAAAATTGCCAATGGCTTATCGATTTCTGACGATATGCGCCATCAGCTGTTTGATAGCCTTTCCGGCGGTGAAAAGACCCGTGTGAACCTGGGACGTTTGATTCTGGAAGACACGGATATCTTACTTCTGGACGAGCCCACCAACCATCTGGATCTACACGCCACAGAGTGGTTGGAAGAGTACATCCGCGCCTTCCGAGGGACCGTGGTAGCCATTTCCCATGACCGCTATTTCCTGGATCGTATCGTCACCCGCGTCATTGAGATTCAGGATGGCAAGGCCGATTTTTACAGCGGCAACTACAGCTTTTACGCCGTGGAAAAGGAACGTCGGTTCCAGGAACGGATGAAGCAGTATGAAAAGGAACAGGCCAAAATCGATCAGCTGGAAAAATCCGCAGAGCAGCTTCGTATGTGGGCCTTTCAGGGCATGGATAAGACGTACCGCCGCGCCATTTCAATGGAGCGCCGAATTGAACGGATGCGGACGACCTCAAAGCCCACCAAGGCCAGAAAGATGGACGCCAGATTCAATGCCGCTGAGTTCCATGGTGACGAGGTTTTGGGGATTCGCAACCTGGCTAAGAGCTTCGGTGACAAGCACCTTTTTGATGGCATTACGTTAAAGGTTGAGGGCGGCGAGCGGATTGCGCTGATTGGCGACAACGGCACCGGTAAATCCACTCTCATCAAAATGTTGATGAATGAGCTGTACCCCGATGATGGGCGTATTCGCGTTGGCCCCCAGGTCAAGGCAGCCTATCTGCCGCAGATCGTGACATTCGATCATCCGGACTGGAATCTGGTTGAGAATATGATGGCGGCGAAAAAGGGACTTTCGGCCCAGAGCGCCCGCAATCGGCTGGCGGCTTATGACTTCCGTGGGGAAGACGTTTTGAAGCCGGTGTCAGTTCTTTCCGGCGGTGAGCAGAGCCGCCTGCGGCTGTGTATGCTGATGGATGATGAAATCAACTTCCTGATCTTGGACGAACCTACAAACCATCTGGATATTGACTCCAGAGAGTGGATTGAGGAGGCGGTGGAGGCCTATGATGGAACGTTGCTCTTTGTCAGCCATGACCGTTATTTCATCAACCGCTTTGCCACTCGTATCTGGGAGCTGGACCATGAGACTATCACAGACTACCCCATGGGTTTTGCCCAATATCGGCAGGTAAAGGCTCAGGAGGAAAATGAGAAAGCTTGCCCGGCAAAGACCGTAAAGGTAAAAGCCAGCACAGATAGAAACCGCAATGGCAACCGTGCCCAGCAGTCTGCCCGCCGGCAGCTGACCATCTGTGAACGAGATATTGCCAAGGCTGAGGAGCGCCTGACCACGCTGGACGCAGACATGGAAGCTGCGGCATGTGATTATGAAGAACTGAATGCGCTGGTCCAGGAAAAAGAGACCGTGCAGGCGGAGCTGGATGCGTTGTATGAAAAATGGGAGGCTTTGAGCGTAGAGGCAGGGGAGTGAGCAGATTATGCACATCAGGCACTGTGGAAGACGAGAAATACCGGCGTATAAGGGAAGACGAAGTTCAAGCGGTACAGCCTTTGCTGTAACCGGAATCGTGTTTTTGGTACTGAGTCTGGTCTTTTTTCAACTGCCCGGTGTGCGATTTTCCGGCTGGCTGTTCCTGGGCCTTGCGGTGGTGTGCTTTCTGTGGCTGATATTGCGCCGATGGTCAGAGTTATCATTGTGGGGCACAGCTTGTAAATGGGTATTCCTTGTCATCCTTGCTGCGGTTACTGTGACCCTTTTTACGCTGGAAACCGCGGTGATCCTCCATGGTAGAGGCGATACTCTGACAGACCCTGTGGATGCGGTGATCGTACTTGGAGCGGGAGTCAACGGAGAGCGGCCTTCGCTTACGCTGCAAACCAGAATCGACCGGGCGGCAGAGTATCTGAAGGCGCACCCTGATATACCAGCCGTTCTCTCTGGCGGTCAGGGACCGGGCGAACAGATTTCTGAGGCAGAAGCCATGCGGCGCGCGCTGACAGCCCAGGGCATCGACAGCGATCGCCTGCTGCTGGAAGAGCGATCTGCCAATACGTCCGAGAATTTTCAGTTTTCAGGGGAGTTGCTGCGGCATCACGCCATGGACCCAGGCTCCATGGTGATCGGCGTCGTGACCAACGATTTCCACCTTTTCCGGGCAGAGATTTTGGCATCACGAGAGGGCATGAGTGTGCGGGGCATTCCTGCAAAGCTGCCATGGTGGTGGCTGGAAGCAAACTATTATATCCGAGAATCCTTTGCGTCGGTGAAGACGCTGCTTTTTGATTAAGGAGATTACCAAATGAGCGATATCCTGTGCATGTATTATTCCAGATCCGGCAATACCAAGAAGGCCATGGAGGAAATTGCGGAAGCGCTGGATGCGGAGCTGGTGGAAATCAGCGATGAAACGGAGCGAAGCGGCTGGAAAGGCTGGCTCCGCTGCGGGCTTGACGCTATGCGTCGTACCACGGCTCCGCTTAAACCCTATCAGACCCAGCGACCTTTGAAGGAGTATCGGCTGGTCATTCTGGGTACTCCGGTTTGGGCTGGCCGTTGCAGCTCAGTTGTCCGCTGCTTTTTGGGGCAGCATGGCAAAGAACTGCAAAACACGGCCTATGTTCTCACACGCAAGAGCGAGGACAAGTACGAGGAGATTTACACCCAGATGGATCACTACACTGCAAAGCCGCATCAGGCGGGGGTATCTCTGCGCTGTGACTCTGTGGGCTATGTATTCTGGCAGGAACAATTCCTGCGTCAGATCCGGGATCTGCTGGATCCCAAGTGACGCTTTCTTTCCAGTGAGAAAGAGGAAAGGAGCGTGTCATGCTGGAAAAAATGAAGGAGATTGTGCTCCGCTATGAGGACCTCCAGGCCCAGTTGGGAGATCCGTCTGTCTACGGCAACGCAGAGAAGCTGAAGATCATTACCCGTGAGCTGAAGGAACTGGAACCAATGGTGAACGCCTTCCATGCTTACGAGAAAGCGGTTTCCAGGCGGAATGGTGCTGAGGCTCTGCTGAAAGATCCAGAGTTCCGGCAGCTTGCCCAGGAAGAGTGGTCTGAGGCGAAAGCGGACGTGGAGCGGCTGGAACGGGAATTGACGCTGTTGCTCCTGCCCCGAGACCCCAACGACCAGCGTAATGTCATCATGGAGCTGCGAGGCGGTGTTGGCGGCGAGGAGGGAGCCTTGTTTGCTGCCTCTTTGCTACGAATGTATTCCATGTATGCCCAGAGTCGCGGCTGGAAGATGGAGATTGTGGGCATGAATGAAACAGAACTGGGTGGCGTCAAGGAGTGCAGCGTCCTCATTGAGGGCGAAGGTGCCTATTCCAGACTGAAATTTGAAAGCGGCGTCCATCGGGTGCAGCGCGTTCCGGAGACAGAATCCGGCGGCCGCATCCACACCAGTGCCGCTACGGTAGCAGTGTTGCCGGAGGCGGAGGACGTGGAGTGTTCTATTGATCCCAAGGATCTGCAAATCGATACCTATCGTGCCAGCGGCGCCGGCGGCCAGCACGTCAACAAAACAGAATCTGCTATCCGCATCACGCACTTGCCCTCTGGTCTTGTGGTGGAGTGTCAGGATGAGCGAAGCCAATATAAAAACAAAGATAAAGCCATGAAGGTCCTGCGCTCCCGCCTTTATGAAATGGAGCGGGAAAAGCAGTCTGCAGTGGCTGCCGCCCAGCGGAAAAGCCAGGTTGGCAGCGGCGACCGCAGTGAGCGCATTCGAACCTACAACTTCCCCCAGGGCAGGGTGACAGACCATCGGATTGGGCTGACGCTCTACAAGCTTGACTCAGTGATGAACGGAGCACTGGATGAACTAATCGATGCGCTTGTCACTGCTGATCAGGCAGAGAGATTGTCAAACAGAGAATACCAATAATGCAGCATGGTAATCAACACACGCTTGAAAATAGAAATAGAGGCGAACAGTATGCAGACTTTATATTTTGATCTGCGGGAAACCAAGGGTCAGCAGAAGGTGGTCGAGGATCGCATCAATGCCGCCGCCCGCATCCTGCGGGAAGGCGGTCTCGTTGGGATTCCCACCGAGACGGTTTATGGACTGGGTGCAAACGGGCTGGATCCCCAGGCGGTCAAGCACATTTTTGAGGCCAAGGGCCGCCCCCAGGACAATCCCCTGATCCTCCACGTAACCGGCCCTCAGTGGCTCCCCAGATACTGTGAGGATATTCCTCCCATGGCCTATGTGCTGGCGCGGAGATTCTGGCCCGGCCCCCTGACTATGATCCTGAAGCGGAAGCCCATCGTGCCGGACGAGACCACCGCCGGACTTGATACAGTAGGCGTTCGCTGCCCGGACCATCCTGTCACGCTGGCCATTATCCGGGAGGCGGGAGTCCCCATTGCGGCACCCAGCGCCAATACCTCCGGTCGGCCCAGCTGCACTACGGCGCAGGATGTGCTGGAGGACATGGACGGAAAAATTGAGGGTGTCGTGGACGGCGGCCCCTGCACGGTTGGCGTGGAGTCCACGATTCTGGACCTGACCTGCACTCCTCCCAGACTGCTGCGCCCCGGCGGACTGCCGGTGGAGGAGCTGGAGCGGCTGATCGGACCTATCGAGGTGGACAAGGCTGTGGTCGCCCCAATGAAGGAAGGAGAACAGCCCCGTGCTCCCGGCATGAAGTATCGCCACTATGCGCCGGTGGCTCCGGTCACTGTGATTACCGGTTCTCCCGATGCCTCGGCACGGGAGATTCAGAAGCGGGCAGGGAAGACCGCCGGTATCATCTGCTTTGACGAGTATGCCCACCTCTTCTCCAATATGGAAGTTCACACTCTGGGACCCAGTCATGATAAACTGACCCAGGCTCAGCGGGTGTTTGATGCGCTGCGGACCTTTGACAACAGTTCCGTGACGGAGATCTTCGCCCAGTGCCCGGACAACCGGGGCCTTGGACTGGCCGTGAGCAACCGACTGAAGAAGGCGGCCGGCTTCCACGTGATCCAGGCAGACAGCCAGCGGGTGGTCCTGGGGCTTACTGGTGGAACCGGTGCTGGTAAGACCAGTGCCCTCAATGCCATTCGGGAGTTGGGCGGCATGGTCATTGACTGTGACGCTGTGTATTACGAGATGCTTGCCAGCCGCCAGGACATGCGCAATGATATTGCTACGGTGTTCCCCGGTGTCTTCCGCTCTGATGGATCCCTGGACCGTCAGAAGCTGGGGCAGGAGGTTTTTGCCAAAAAGGACCGACTGGATCAGCTCAACCAAATTGTCTATCGTTATCTGATCCCGGAGTTGGAGAATCGGATTCGGGAGGCAAAGGCAAATCTTTGTGCAATTGATGCCATCAATCTGCTGGAGGCCGGTGTCAATGTGCTTTGTGACCGCACCATCGCCGTGACCGCCCCTACAGAACTGCGGGTGCGCCGAATCATGGCCCGGGACGGCATCAGCGAGCAGTATGCCCGGATGCGGATTTCCGCGCAAAAGCCGGATGAGTATTACCGGACCAAATGTGACTGCGTGCTCAACAACGCAGCGGAAACTTCGGCGGCCTTCCAGATTGAGGCCAAGGATTTCTTTGAACGTTTGATTGAAAGCATTAAGGAGGAAAAATCCCATGGAACCGTCTGAATTCAAGGAACTGAAGAAGCAGCTTTCTTCCACCCGCAAAAATGGCTATGACAAGATCAGCGCTGCCGATGTTGATGCCATGGAGACCTACTGCGGCGGCTATAAAGCATTCCTGGATATTGGCAAAACGGAGCGTCTCTGCGTGAATGAGACCATCCGTTTGGCAGAAGAGCGGGGATATCGGCCTTTCGTCCGGGGGATGGAGCTGCATACCGGTGATAAGGTCTATCACTGCAACCGGGGCAAGTCGGTACTCCTGGCCCGGATCGGTACAGCACCCCTGTCCGCCGGTGCTCAAATTACCGCAGCTCACATTGACTCGCCCCGCCTGGATCTGAAGCCCAATCCCCTGTATGAAGAGGCGGAGCTGGCTTATTTCAAAACCCATTACTACGGCGGCATTCGCAAGTATCAGTGGGTCACAATCCCACTGGAACTGAGGGGTGTCATCGCCTTGAAAGATGGCACTGTCATTTCTGTCAACATTGGCGGGGAAGAGGGTGACCCCAGACTGGTGATTACGGATTTGCTGCCCCATTTGAGTGCCGAACAGAACAAGAAGCCTTTGAGTGAGGCAGTCCCTGCCGAATCTCTCAATTTGCTGCTGGGCAGCCGTCCCATTGGTGACGAAGAGGACAGCGGGCGGGTCAAGTTGGCAGTTTTGAAGCTGCTGCATGATAAATACGGCATTACAGAAGATGATTTTATCTCCGCGGAGCTGGAGGCTGTTCCCGCTGTAAAGGCCTGCGATATCGGCCTGGATCGCTCTATGATCGGCGCTTACGGTCAGGATGACCGCGTCTGTGCCTATGCAGCGCTGAAAGCTCTGCTCGATCTGGACAAGGACCCTGTCAAGACCGCTGTGTGCGTACTGGCAGACAAGGAAGAAATCGGTTCCGACGGCGTAACAGGCATGCAGTCTGCTGCGTTTGATACGTTTATGGAGGATCTTTGCGAGGCACAGGGTGTGGCTGTGCGGGAGTGCCTGGAGCATTCCTTCTGCCTCAGCGCCGATGTGACGGCGGCCTACGACCCCAACTTCGGCGAGGTCTATGAAAAGCGCAACGCCGCCTTTGTGAACTACGGCATTGGCCTGTGCAAATACACGGGTTCTCGGGGCAAGTCCGGAGCTTCGGACGCAAATGCTGAGACCGTGGCTTATGCCCGGAAGCTGTTCGATGATGCGGATGTGATCTGGCAGATGGCGGAGCTGGGCAAGGTAGATGCTGGTGGTGGCGGCACTGTGGCAGTTTATATGGCAAATCGAAACATCACAACCTTGGATGCTGGTGTTCCGGTGTTGTCGATGCACGCCCCCTTTGAGACGGTATCCAAGCTGGACTGCTATGAAACTTATAAGGGAATGAAAGCAGTCTATCTGGCCGATTTTTGACCAAATTTAAATCGCAGGCTGCCTCTGCAGGGGCAGCCTGTATTTTTTCTTTTGACAGAAGAAGCCTCTGCATACCCTCGGAAAGATCGTTCAGCCGAAAAGAATTTCAGGCATCTTGTAGAAAATTTGATTTTATGGTTGCATCAAATACAAAAATATGTTAACATGAGCGGCGTACAGAGACAAATGACCACATAAGGAGGACGACATGGGAAAATCAATTAAGTACTATATCGTTGCTGCCGAGGCTCTTCCTGAGATCTTCATTAAGGTAGCAGAAGCGAAGCGCATGCTTCAGACAGGAGAGGTGGACACCGTTGGCGCAGCCACCAAGCAAGTCGGCATCAGCCGAAGCGCTTTCTACAAATATAAGGACGCTGTTCAGCCTTTCAATGACATGAAATCTGAGCACATCATCACATTTTACGCAATGCTGAAAAACACAGCAGGCGTTTTGTCTCGGGTGCTGTCGGTATTTGCTGGCTCCGGCGCCAACATTTTGACCATCAATCAGAGCATTCCCACCAATGGGTGTGCGGCAGTGACCATCTCTGCGGAAACGAGCGAGATGGATGAGTCTCTGGAACAGTTGATCGCAGATGCCGCAGAACTGGATGGTGTGGTCCGGTTCGAAATCCTGGCCGGTTAATGCTATGATCCATATCGCAATTATGGGTCTTGGCACCGTGGGAACTGGTGTTGCCAAAGTGATTGCAGAGAATGCTGAGCCCATTCGGCGAAAGCTTGGGGAGGAGCTGCAAGTCAAAACCGTTCTGGTCCGTCATTTTAAAGAGACCCCCTATCGCCAGCTGATGACGGATGATTTTGCAGAGATCGAAAATGATCCTGAGATCCGTGTGGTAGTAGAGACCATTGGTGGTGTCGATGCCGCTTACGAGTACACCAAGCGGGCGCTCATTGCCGGCAAGCACGTCGTCACTGCCAATAAACAGCTGGTGGCCGAGCACGGTTGTGAATTGCTGCAGCTGGCCCGGAAGAAGCAGGTCAGTTATCTTTTTGAGGCCAGTGTGGGCGGCGGGATTCCGGTGCTGCACCCGTTGACCCAGTGCTTGGCTGCAAACCGGATCGATGAGATTTACGGAATTCTCAACGGAACCACCAACTATATCCTGACTCGCATGGTTCAGGCGGGTGCATCCTTTCAGGATGCCTTGGCTGAGGCACAGGAGAAGGGATATGCCGAAGCTGATCCTACTGCGGATGTGGAGGGGATCGATGCCGGACGCAAAATCTGCATTCTGGCAGATCTGGCCTATGGACATCAGGTCGATCCTGCTCAGGTCCCTATGGATGGTATTTCCGGGATTTCTTTGAAGGATGTCAGGATTGCAGAGCGGGCAGGATATCGCATGAAACTGCTGGGCCGCGCCCTGCGGCTTCCTGACGGCAGGCGAACAGCCTATGTGGCTCCGCACCTGATCCCAGTGAGCAATCCAATGTCCGGTGTACAGGATGTATTTAATGCAGTCATGGTCCGCGGCAATGCGACAGGCGAGGTCATGTTCTACGGCAAGGGTGCCGGTGAACTGCCTACAGCCTCTGCGTGCGTGTCGGACGTGATTGAAGTTTTGCAGGCCAGTCCCCAGCGTGATGAGATCGGCTGGGAGGCCGATACAGAGGGTTTTGTGAAGCCTGACGTGCTCTCCAGCCGGTTCTATTTCCGGATGCTCGGCTCTCTGAGTGAGGCAGTTTCCGCCTTTGGTTCCGTTGAAGTGCTGTCCGAAAATGGTGAGACCGCATTCCTGACGGATGCGATTACCGGTGAGCAGGCACGCACTTTTTCCGAAACTCTGCCTGTCCAGGCTTGTTTCCGAGTGCTCGCTTAATCCCAAGGGGGCGCTGCTTTGCGTATGATGGGATAGCGTGATCCCAATTCAAAGCAAAGAGGGAAACATCTATGAGTTTAATTGTTCAGAAATTCGGCGGCAGCTCTGTGCAGGATGCGAAGCATCTGCGCAATGTTGCCGGTTTGATTGCGGAAACCTACTTAGAAGGAAATGATGTGATCGTGGTCCTGTCCGCCCAGGGAGATACCACCGATGGGCTGATTGAAAAGGCCTGTGAGATCAATCCTGGCGCCTCAAAACGGGAGATGGATATGCTGCTTTCTACAGGAGAGCAGATCTCTGTAGCCCTGTGTGCCATGGCTCTGGAGGGGATGGGACTGCCCTGCGTGTCGTTGACAGCGTGGCAGGCGGGCATTCAGTCCACCAGTGTGCACGGAGATGCCCGCATTAAAAAAATTGATACCGAACGTGTACGCGGAGAGCTGGATCAGCACCGGATTGTGCTGGTGACCGGGTTCCAAGGCCTGAACCGCAGAGGTGATATCACCACACTGGGGCGGGGAGGGTCCGACACCAGCGCTGTGGCGCTGGCTGCGGCATTCCAGGCAGACCTGTGTCAGATTTTTACGGATGTGGACGGTGTCTACACGGCAGATCCCCGTATTGTTCCCACAGCCCGCAAGCTGGAGGAGATCACCTATGATGAGATGCTGGAGCTGGCATCACAGGGGGCACAGATTCTCCATAACCGCAGCGTGGAGCTTGCAAAGAAGTTTCGTGTGAATCTGGAGGTCTTGTCCAGTTTGGAACGAAAGTCCGGCACACATGTGAAGGAGGTCACCAAAAAAGTGGAAAAAACCAACATTGCAGGTGTTGCCAGGGACGTCAGCATCGCCCGTGTGGCCCTGGTTGGACTGGAACACAACCCCGGCGTTGCCTTCCAGGTCTTTCATCTGCTCAGTAAACATAACATCAACGTGGACGTGATCCTGCAGTCCATTGGCCGAGAGGATACGAAAGATATCTCTTTCACCGTCCACAAGAAAGATTTGGCTGATACGGTTGCTGTGCTGGAAGAGCACAAGGACACTCTGCGGTTTGACCATATCACAGCTGACGAACATATCGGAAAAGTCTCAGTAGTGGGTGTGGGCCTTATGAGCAACAGCGGAGTGGCCGCCAAAATTTTCGAAGCGCTCTATGAAGCCGGAATCAATATCCAGATGATCAGCACCTCGGAAATTCGAGTGTCCGTTCTGCTGGATGAGGAGGATGTGAACCGGGCTGTCAGGGCCATCCACGATAAATTCTTTGGTGAGGTCTGATCGGAATCAAGGCAGCCGCAAAAGCCAGTGGCTTTTGCGGCTGCCTCTCCATCGAAAGTTCCTCCCAAAGCAGGGAAGTGGATTGAAAAACCGGAATGTATCATGGATACACTCCGGTTTCGTAATGCTCTCCAGCGGTTTCGCCGGACAGTGTATGAAAGGTGAAAGAAGAAAATCCCGGACATCAACATGTCCGGGATTTTTGTTTGTCCAAGATCAGATCGCTCTGGTGACTTTACCGGAACGCATACACCGGGTACAAACATACACATGGCGGGGAGTACCATTGACAATTGCTTTCACACGCTTCACGTTGGGCTTCCAAGAACGGTTGGAACGCCGGTGAGAGTGAGAAACCTGAATGCCGAAAGAAACACCCTTATCGCAAAACTCGCACTTAGCCATCCGTTGCACCTCCTTGCTGTTGCGTAATCCATGCCTTGTGATAGGCACAGCTGATATAATAGCAGAAAACTTTTTAAAAAGCAAGAAGATTTTCGAAAAAAATCTGAAAAATTTTCCTGATGGCTACCAGCTGGTTTTCAGGGGGAAGCAAATGCAGTTGGTGTTGCGAAACTGCTTCCTTTCATATATAATAAAAATGTCTATGACTATGTCTGAAAGCCTTACCACACTGCCGGGTGTTCGCGGCAGCAGATTTCAAAATATTTGGGGCTTTTCCGCCAGAAGGGGAAGGTACTGTCATGCAAGAAAATGGTTTGAAAATTACGGAATTTGTCACGCTGTTTAACCTGGAGGTTTTGAATAAGGGAAGTGATTTTGATACAGCTCTGTTGACGATTAATGATGTCAACCGCCCTGGTCTTCAGTTCCACGCATTTTATGATTATTTTGATCCGCGTCGTCTGCAGGTGATTGGCAAGGCAGAGGTGACTTATCTGAAGGGCCTTACCGACGAACAGCGCCGCAAGTGTTTTGACGATCTGTTCCTCTATGATATTCCAGCACTGGTAATCGCCCGCGGACTGGACTGCTTCTCGGAGTGCCTGGAAAGTGCTCAGGTTCACGAGAAAACCATTCTCCGCACCAATGAAACCACGGTGGACTTTACCAGCCATACCATTGAGTATCTGAATAATGCGCTGGCGCCCTGCATCACACGTCATGGCGTTTTGCTGGATATTTATGGCGAAGGTGTCATGATTACCGGCGACTCCGGTGTCGGCAAGAGTGAAGCTGCCATTGAGCTCATTATGCGCGGTCATCGTCTGGTGGCAGATGACGCTGTAGAGCTGCGCCGGATTTCCAACCAACTGATCGGTTCTGCACCGGAAGTCATCCGCCACTATATTGAGCTGCGCGGAATCGGCGTTATCAACGTGCGCCAGCTGTTTGGTATGCGCGCCATCAAGACGGAGACGCAGCTGGACCTGGTGGTTCACTTTGAGCCGTGGGACCAGACCAAGTTCTATGACCGCCTGGGCATTGAGGATCACTTCACGGAGATCATGGATCTTCAGATTCCCATTGTTACCATTCCTGTCCGCCCGGGCCGTAACCTGGCCAGCATTGTGGAGGTGGCAGCCATGAACAATCGTCACCGCAAGTACGGTTTCAATGCAGCCCAGGAACTGGCCCGCCGGGTAGATCGTCGTGCTGACGCTGGCAGCGGCAAACTGATTTAACGGAGGCAGAGCGATGTATATTGGTATTGATGTTGGCGGCACCAACCTGAAAGCAGGCCTTACAGATGAAACGGGACATATTTTGACCGTTGCCCGCACACCATTACAGTTTACCGGCCCTGAGGCATTTGCGGAGACCCTGGCTGCCCTTTCCCGTGATGTCATGTGTCAGGCAGGCGTTGCAGAGCGGGATGTGGAATATGTAGGTATGGGCATTCCCGGTGCTGTCAAGGGCGGAGACATTCTCTACACAGCCAATATTCCCATGCGGAACGTTCCGCTGGAGACGCTGTTCCGCCAGCACCTGGATCTCCCGGTGCTGCTGGGCAATGATGCAGACTGCGCAGCGGCGGGAGAGTATCTCTGCGGTGTGGGCAAGGGCAGCAGCAGTTTTGTGATTTTGACACTGGGCACCGGCATTGGCGGCGGCATCATCCTGAACGGGAAGCTGCAAACCTCTATGGGCTGCGGTGGAGAGGTAGGCCATATGGTCATCGTCCGGGATGGTGTGCCCTGCAACTGCGGCCGTAAGGGCTGCTGGGAGGCTTACGCCTCTGCCACGGGCCTGATTCGACTGACCTGTGAGGCAATGGATGCGCATCCCGAGAGCCTGCTGCATCGCCTGGCCGCACAGGGCGGTGTAGAGGGGTACACAGTTTTTCAGGCCGCATTGCAGGGAGATGAAACAGCGCTGTCTGTCTGCCGGGACTATGTAGAATACCTGGCAGCTGGCGTCATCAACCTGGTCAACATCCTGCAACCGGAGATCGTAGCCATTGGCGGCGGCGTTGCAGCCGCCCCGGACGAGCTGCTTCTCACTCCGCTGCAGACCATCGTAAAAGAACAGTGCTACGGCCGTCATGTGGGGCAGTACCCCAAGGTGGTCCGTGCTACCATGGGCAATGACGCCGGTATCATCGGCGCGGCCCTGTTGAAGCGCATGCTATAACTTGGAGGAGGTCCATGTATGGATTGGTGTAAAGAATTTGACAAACTGGCAGCCGATTATCTGCCAGATGTGGAAATTGCGCAGAATGAGCCGATGAGTCGGCATACCTCATTCCGCATCGGAGGCCCCGCAAAGCGGATGGCTTATCCGAAAAATGGAGAGCAGGTAGTTATTCTGTTCCAGCTTGCCGAAGACTGCGGCATCACGCCCCTGGTGATCGGCAACGGAACCAATCTTCTTGCCCCTGACAAGGGAGTGGACCGTCTGGTGATTGAAACCTCCGCCGCCTTTCATGAGATTCGAATCGAAAGCGAAACGGTTCTTTCTGCCGACTGCGGAGTGTCTCTTGCGCGCCTTGCGGACACCGCATGCAGGCAGGGCCTGACTGGCCTGGAATTTGCTCACGGCATCCCCGGTACACTGGGAGGTGCTATCTGCATGAACGCAGGTGCTTATGGTGGTGAGATGAGCCAGGTACTGGAGTCCGTAACGGCTCTTTTCCCAAATGAAGGGATTCGAACCCTCTCTTTGGAGGAGCTGCATTTGGGCTATCGTCAAAGTATCTTTACAGAGCATCCGGATGCGGTGATTCTTCGGGGAGTCATTCGGCTCCAGCGCGGTGTTCCGGAAGCGATTCGAGCCACGATGAAGGACCTGATGAGCAGGCGGAAGGCCAGCCAGCCTCTGGAATACCCCAGTGCTGGCAGTACTTTCAAGCGTCCGCCCAATCACTTTGCAGGCACTCTGATTGAGCAATGCGGCCTGAAGGGCCTGACAGTGGGCGGTGCCCAGGTCAGCGAGAAACACGCAGGCTTTGTCATCAATATCGGTGGTGCCACCTGTGCCGATGTACTGGGTGTGATCACTCAGGTCCAGGAGCGGGTCGCTGCGGAGACCGGGGTGCAGTTGGAACCGGAAGTTCGGATTGTTCATTGAGAAGGGGACCCTTGATATGGAAATTTTGATCATCTCCGGGCTGTCTGGTGCCGGAAAGAGCAAAGCCGCTTCCTTTCTGGAAGATATGGGCTTTTACATTGTGGATAATATGCCTGCGGCCATGATTTTGAAGTTTGCAGAGTTCTGTGTAGGCGGAAGAGGCAGATACGATCGCGTGGCACTGGTATACGATGTGCGGACTGCCAGCTCCTTCACGGAACTTTTTGAAGTGCTGGATCGTTTGAAGAGCATGGGGGATCAATGCCGGATGCTTTTCTTGGAAGCAACACCGGAAACCATTATCAAGCGATATAAGGAGACCCGCCGTCTCCACCCTCTTCGGAGTACTTCCGCATCCCTGACGGACGCGGTTTCCCGGGAGCGGGAAATGATGCAAAAAGTCCGGGATCGTGCAGACCATGTAATCGACACCTCTCATCTTTCCACAGCACAGCTGCGTGGGGAGTTGCTGCGCCTATTTGGAGAGGCGGGGGAGCAGGGCGGAATGAGCGTCAACATCACTTCGTTTGGCTATAAGCACGGTCTCCCCCTGGATGCGGATCTGGTCTTTGACGTTCGCTTCATGCCCAATCCCTTCTACATTGAATCGCTGCGGAACCAAACGGGGCTTGACCGTGGGGTGGCAGACTATGTGTTTAGCTTTCAGCAGACCCGGGACTTTCTGGATAAGCTGAAAGATTTGCTGGCCTTTTCTCTGCCGCTGTACGCAGAAGAGGGGAAAACGGTCCTCGTGATTGCGGTTGGCTGCACAGGCGGACACCATCGCTCGGTTGCCATCACCCATGCGCTGACAGAATACATCAGGGGCTTGGGATATCCAGTCACTGAAAGCCACCGGGATATGAACCGGGGAATTTGACAGGGAGGTAACCATGGAGCTTCAGCCTGTTCCGTACCGTGTGCCCAGAGACCACGGACCAAAAATTGTGGTGATTGGTGGTGGGCACGGTCTGTCCACCATGCTGCGGGGCTTAAAACTATATACAGAGAATCTTTCCGCCATCGTCACCGTTGCGGATGACGGCGGCGGTTCCGGTATGCTGCGCCAGGACCTGGGGATGCCGCCGCCCGGAGACATCCGCAACTGCCTGGAAGCGCTGGCTAATACAGAGCCGCTTATGAGCGAGCTGATGCGATATCGGTTTACCGAAGGCAGTCTGTCCGGGCAGAGCTTTGGAAATCTCTTTCTGGCCGCGCTCAATGGGATCTCGCCAACGTTTGATGTTGCTGTGGAGCGAATGAGTCAGGTCCTGGCCATCACTGGTCGGGTGCTGCCCGTAACAACAGCAGATGTCCAGTTGGAGGCCCAATTTGAAAACGGCGCCTCGGTTGTGGGGGAGTCCAAGATCTTTCACTGCAAAAAGAAAGAGAACTGCCGCATCACGCAGGTCCGGCTGCTGCCGGAGCACCCCAAAGCACTGAAAACTGCTCTGACAGCAATTGAAAATGCAGATATGATTATTCTGGGACCTGGCAGTCTCTACACCAGCATCATCCCAAATCTTCTGGTGGACGGCATTGTTCAGGCCATTCAAAGCTCCGATGCCATGAAGGTGTATGTCTGCAATGTTATGACCCAGGATGGGGAGACAGAGGGCTACACGGCTGCTGACCACATTTCTGCAATCTTCAAGCATTCGGCACCGGGCCTGTTCAATCTGTGTCTTGCAAACTCCTCTCCCATTCCGGAGGATGTGGCCCAGCGCTACGCCCAGGAGGGGGCAGAGGCCATTACCTGTGATCAGGAAGCGTGTGCAGCCCTTGGCGTAAAGGTGATCCAGCGGCCCATCGCCACAGTTGATAACGGCTATGTCCGCCACAACCCCGAACATCTTGCCAGGGAACTGATTTTGCTGCACGCAGAGTGCAGTGTTCGCATTGCAGGTAACAATTTTCATGTGCATGACGGTGGTTACCGGATGGAGGATTCCAGTAGCTTTTCCCGCCGCTGAGATCTGACCTACAGGTAAAGGAGACTGTTTATGTCTTTTTCTTTTGATACGAAAAATGAATTGTGCAAGATTCCGGTGCAGCGGCTGTGCTGTGCGCGGGCTGAGGCTTACGGAATCTTGCTGTACTGCAACAGTTTTAACTCTGCGGGTGTTCGGATCATTACCGAAAATCCAAACTTTGCAGCCAGACTGCCGAAGCTCTTTTATCGGGCGTTCAACCTTCAGTTTGATCGCCAGCCGGAGCCAGAGCAGCCAGGCAAGCAGATCTTTCAGATTACAGATCCCAAAAAGTTGGATCATATCATCAATCTTTTGGGCTATGATCCCAGACAGAATCTGGTGCTGCACATCAACTTCGGCCTGCTGGAGGAGGACTGCTGCCGAGCTTCCTTTCTGCGGGGAATTTTCTTTGCCGGTGGAAGCATCACAGATCCATACAAGCGCTACCATCTGGAACTGAACGGCTCTCATTTTCAAGTGAGCAGAGAGCTGGATGTGCTGCTGCGGGAGTGTGGATATCCTCCAAAGAGTGTCTCCCGCAACAGCAGCTACATCACGTATTTCAAGCAGAGCGACCAGATCGAGGATTTTCTGACCTTGATTGGCGCGCCGGTGGCCGCTATGAATATCATGACTGCCAGGATGGAAAAGGATCTGCGCAACAGCGTGAATCGGCGTCTCAACTGTGATACTGCTAATTTGGACAAGGCTGTCGAGGCAGCTCAGGAGCAGCTGGAGTCCATTCACAAGCTCCGGAGTCGTGGCACGCTGGAAACTCTGCCGGAAAAGCTGCGGCAGACTACGCAGCTGCGGGAAACGCACCCGGAGCTGACGCTCTCTGAGCTGGCGGAGGAATTCCAGCCACCCATCACAAAATCCTGCCTGAATCACCGGCTGCGCAAGCTTGTGGAGTTAGCAGCGCAATTAGAAAAGCAGGAATACAGAAAGGAGTAACACTCATGATTACGAATATCCAACGTTGTAAATTGGCAAACGAATATCATCATCAGGGTTATAACTGCGCTCAGTCGGTCATTGGTGCTTTTGCCGATCTGGCCGGCATCACTAAGGAACAGGCCATGGCAGTCTCGGGCGGTTTTGGTGGCGGCGTTGGCGGCAGTCATGAGGAGCTCTGCGGTGCCATCAGTGGCGGTGTTATGGCACTCAGTCTGCTGTATCCACATCTTGATGGAGCCAATCCCGATACCAAGCGGGACCTCTACAAGATTACCAAGGAATTCCGCAAGCGCTATCAGGAGATATTTGGCGGTCTGACCCAGTGTATTGCTTTGCTCAAGGCCCATCCCGGCACCAGCGAAAAGACGCCAGCCGCCATCGAGTTGGGCCTTACCTCTCACTGCGATATTATGGTGGTCACGGCAGTCCAGATCGTCGATGAGATGTTGGAAGAGCTGAAGGCTAACTGATTTTTACCAAACCCTGAAAGGAAGAATCAATCCATGTCCTTTGTTCATTTACATGTCCATACGGAGTACAGCCTGCTGGACGGTGCCTGCCGCATCCGGGATCTGCCCCGTGTTGTTAAAGAAATGGGGCAGACTGCCTGTGCCATCACAGACCACGGCGTTATGTATGGTGTTATTGATTTTTACCGTGCCTGTAAGGCGGAGGGAATCAAGCCCATCATCGGCTGTGAGGTCTATGTGGCGCCCAAAGGCAGGAGTCGGTTCGATAAAGTCCATGAATTAGATGCAGAGAGCCGACATCTGGTGCTGTTGTGCGAGAATGAAGAGGGCTACCGGAACCTCTCTTACATGGTCTCCATGGCCTGGACAGAGGGCTTTTATATTAAGCCCCGCATTGATTTACAGCTTCTGCGGGAACACAGCAGGGGACTGGTGGCTCTGTCTGCCTGTCTGGCCGGTGAGCTGCCCAGGATGCTGCGGAACGGAGAATTTGAAAACGCAAAGAGCTACGCCCTGGAAATGGCAGAGATCTTCGGCCCGGACCACTTCTATCTGGAACTTCAGGACCACGGGATTCAGGAGCAGGCTATTGTCAATCAGGGCATCCTTCGGATTCATCAGGAGACCGGTCTCCCCATGGTCTGCACCAATGATGCCCACTATCTCCGCAAGGAGGACGCTGCTGCCCATGATGTGCTTTTGTGCCTACAGACAGGGAAGACACTGGACGATGAGAACCGGATGCGCTACGAGCCTCAGAATTTCTATCTGCGCTCAGAGGCAGAGATGGAAGCGCTGTTCCGTGGCTATGAGGGTGCTGTGGCAAACACGGCAAAAGTTGCGGAAATGTGCAATCTGGACTTTACTTTTGGAACCTATCATCTGCCGGAATTCCAGTTGCCCCCCGGCTACGACAGTTATTCCTATCTGAAAAAGCTCTGTGATGAAGGCTATCGGGAGCGTTATGGCGATGATGAGCGATATCGGGGGCAGCTGAAATACGAACAGGACATGATCGAGAAAATGGGCTTTACAGACTATTTTCTCATTGTCTCTGACTTCGTACACTATGCCAAGAGCGTGGGAATTCCCGTTGGACCGGGCCGCGGAAGCGCTGCCGGGTCCATGGTCTCCTACTGCCTCCATATCACAGATATCGATCCCATGAAATATTCGCTCTACTTTGAGCGATTTCTAAATCCAGAGCGTGTCAGCATGCCGGATATCGACATGGACTTCGGCGACACAAGACGGGGAGAGGTGGTGGACTATGTCCGCCGGAAGTACGGCGACGACCATGTGGCGCAAATTGTCACCTTTGGAACCATGGCCGCCCGCGGTGTGATTCGGGATGTCGGACGCGTCATGAACATTCCCTATGCAGAAGTGGATGCCATTGCAAAGCAGGTCCCCAACACGCTGCACATCACCCTCAATGACGCCTTACAGCTTAGCAAACCACTGCGGGAAATGTACGAGTCTGATCCACAGGTACAAAAACTGATCGATACAGCCAAGGCCCTAGAGGGCATGCCTCGCCACGCTTCTACCCATGCCGCCGGTGTGGTGATCACCAAGCGTCCCGTATATGAATACGTCCCACTTGCCAAAAATGATGAATCCGTGGTTTGCCAGTATGTCATGACTACCCTGGAGGAGCTGGGCCTCCTGAAGATGGACTTCTTGGGTTTGCGGAACCTGACCGTTCTGGATGACGCCGTCAAGATGGTGCAGACCCGAGAGCCGGAATTCCGACTGGAAAATATTCCGGAGAATGACCGGGAGACCTACGAAATGATCTCCCGGGGACAGACCTCCGGCGTGTTTCAGATGGAATCCGGCGGCATGACCGGCGTGTGCATCAGCCTGAAACCCCAGAATGTGGAAGATATTACCGCTATTATCGCACTGTACCGACCAGGCCCCATGGACTCTATCCCCAGATTCATCGCCTGCAAACAGGACCCCAGCCGCATCCGCTATCTGCATCCCATGCTGGAGCCTATTTTGTCCGTCACCTACGGCTGTATTGTCTATCAGGAACAGGTCATTCAGATCTTCCAGCAGTTGGCTGGGTACTCTCTGGGGCAGGCGGATATGGTGCGCCGTGCTATCTCCAAAAAAAAGGCAGCCCAGATTCAGAAAGAGAAGGATGCTTTTATCCACGGCGATGCCGAACGAGGCATTACCGGCTGTGTTGCAAATGGCATTGCAGAGGCCACGGCTGAGGCTATTTATCAGGAGATTTATGATTTCGCCAACTATGCATTCAATAAGGCCCATGCTGTCTCTTATGCTGTGGTGGCCTACCAAACGGCCTATTTCAAGTGCCACTATCCACGGGAGTATATGGCTGCGTTGCTCACCAGCGTGCTGGATAACTCTGACAAGGTGGCAGGCTATATCAACGAGTGCCGGGAGTGCAACATCAAGCTGCTGCCGCCGGACATCAACCGGTCCCGGGACTGCTTTACTGTAGAAGAGGAGGGTATCCGGTTTGGCCTGGTGGCCATCAAGAATATTGGCCGCGGTTTCATCCAGGCTGTCATGAGAGAGCGAGAGAACGGCGATTTTACGTCACTGTACGATTTCTGTTCCCGGATGATGGGGAGCGATATCAATAAGCGTGCAGTGGAAAATCTGATCCGCTCCGGAGCGTTTGACACCACCGGTGCCAAGCGCTCCCAGCTGATCAAGGTCTACGAGTCCACGATGGACTCCATCGCAGCGCAGCAACGGCAAAATTTGGAGGGACAGATTGACTTTTTCTCCATGACGTCCGGTTCTACTTCCGCACCAGTAGTTGAAAAGGAATTTTCCTTGCCAGATATTCCTGAGTTTACAGCCCAGGAATTGATGAATATGGAGAAGGAAACCACAGGGCTCTACCTCTCGGGACACCCCATGGACGCCTATCGCGATACGCTGCGCAAGCTGAACGCTCCCACCATTGGTTCCATTTTGGAGGACTTTAGTCAGGAGAGCGGCCCCACCAGATTCCGGGACGGTCAGCGGATCACCATAGCGGGTGTTGTGACATCTGTCAAAACCAAGACCACCAAGAACAATACCCTCATGGCCTATGTAACAGTTGAGGATGATACCAGTTCCATTGAGATGCTTTGTTTCTCCCGGGCACTGAACAGTTGCGGTGCCTATCTGCAGGCAAACCAAGTCATTGTCGTACAGGGAAAACTCTCCGCCCGGGACGAAAAAGTCCCCCAGATCATGTGTGATTCCGCTTACCCGCTGTCCACGGTGGAGGGTGGGATACCACCGGCGCCCGAGGTGGAGGTGCCTGCGGAAAATCAGGTGGCAGGGAAGACCCTGTTCCTAAAATTCCCCAGTCTGCAGGACCCTTCGATTCGCCACATGAAGCTGGTGTTCCAGATGTTTCCTGGCACATCACCGGTGAAAATGGTGATGGCAGATACCCGCAAGGTCTATGGGGCAAACGTCCTGCTCCACAGTGCTTTGGTCCAGGAAGCCAGAGAGACGTTGGGAGAGGTCAATGTGGTTGTAAAATAACATATTTCACACAAAGAACGCAGTACACCAATGATGCACTGCGTTCTTTGTGTGAGAGGGTTGCCTTTTGGCCATCCACACAATCATATTCTTGCAGGATGGTTGATTGCATAATGAAGTTGGACACCTAACAAAAAATCCATAGTGATTTTC
>JAHHSA010000015.1 GCA_020025475.1 Oscillibacter sp. | reverse complement strand
AAAAGGAATCCCGTCAGTCCAATCGGCTGACGGGATTTTTTATTTTCGAACCATCAAGCGCTTCATGCCCTGTTCCAGGCCCTCGGCACTCAACTGGTACATATCCAGCATTTCTGCAATGGCATTGTGGGTCTGGGCCCAGTAGCTGTTCCCGCCTGTCCTGGGCTTTGGATTCAGCCAGATCAGATAGGGATAGCGATTCTTGAACCGATTGAGCCAGTCCTGTCCCGAGGGGGCATAGGCATTGGTGATCCAGTTATACTGCTTATCAAAGAGCTCATAGGGATTCATGCTGGCATCGCCCACCATGATGACCTTATAACTGCTGTCATAGTTGTTCAATACCCATTCGGTGCTGACCGCATCCTGAGGACGCAGCCGTGGATCGGTGTAAAGTTCTTCAAAAATGCAGTTGTGGAAATAATAAGTATGCAGCTCCTTGAAGGTGTTGGATTTCGTGGCCGCCTGGAAAAGCATACTGCAAAGGCCGGAGAAATACTCAATAGACCCTCCGGAGTCCATAAGCAGCAGCACCTTAATGGTGTTCTTCCGGGGCTTCTGGTAACGGATGGTCAAAAGGCCTCCCTTATCGCCGGTATCCCGGATCGTGCCGTCCACATCCAGCTCCAACTCACTGCTCTCCACCTGGGCGGAGAGCTGCCGCAGCGTGCGGAACGCCACTTGAAACTGGCGGGTGTCCAGCGTGTTGTCCTTTCGGAAATCCCGGTATTTCCGCTCGCCTGCCACGGCCATAGCCGTGTGGTGGACGCTCTGCCCGCCTGCCCGAATGCCGTTGGCATGCCAGCCGCTGTTGCCCCAGGGCGTAAAGCCCTGGGTGCCCACCCAGTATTTTCCCCCGTTGTGCTCGGAGTCCTGTTCCTTGATTCGCTCTTCCATCCGCCGGAGCAGGGTTTCCAGATCTTCGTCCGTGACGCCCAGCTCCATCATGAATTCCAGGGAGCGGCGAAGATCCATCACAGGGTGATTCAGCCACTCCATCATCTTCTCCGGAATCTCACCGTGAAAGGGGACATCTTTGAAAAATTCCAGGAATGCCTGGTCAAACCTGTCATAGTCCGCCTCGCTTTTCAGCAGAACCGCCTGACAGAGCCGGTAAAAGCCGGAGAGAGAGGACCGGTGCAGACCACGCTCCAAGCCCTCCAACAAAGTCAGCCACTCATTGAGAGAGACGTCCAGCCCTCTGGCGCGCAGGTGGTAAAAAAATGAGCTAAACATGGTATCACCCGAGTTTCTTCCGCAGCTTCCCCAGGTCCTTGTCTTTTTTCAGCAGGACGCCCGCAAATGGGATCTCCTTGGCAATCCGCTCCGGGGCAATGCCGCCGGCAGCCAGCGCCCGAAGCCAGTCCACCAACTCCGATGTGCTGGGCTTTTTCTCAATGTCCGGCAGGTTCCGCAGCCAGTAGAACGCATCCAGGGCCTGGGTCAGAAGCTCCTCATCCAGCTGCTCAAAATGAACCCGGACAATCTTCTCCATCTGCTCCTGATCGGGAAAATCGATGTAATGGAACACACAGCGGCGCAAAAATGCGTCGGGCAGCTCTTTTTCCGCGTTGGAGGTGATGATGACAATGGGCCGGTGCTTGGCCCGGATGGTCTCCCTGGTCTCCGGAATGTAGAATTCCATCTGATCCAGTTCCCACAGCAGATCATTGGGGAATTCCAGATCCGCTTTATCAATCTCATCGATCAGCAGGACCACCTGCTCCTCCGACTCAAACGCCTCACCCAGCTTGCCCAGCTTAATATAATGGCCAATGTCATCCACACCATGGGTGCCAAACTGACCGTCATAGAGACGCTGGACCACATCATAGACATACAGGCCATCCTGGGCCTTGGTGGTAGATTTCACGTTCCAGATGATCAGGCGCTTCCCCAGGGCCTGAGAGACCGCCTGTGCCAGCATGGTTTTGCCGGTGCCTGGCTCCCCCTTGATGAGCAGCGGCTTTTGCAGCGTTACCGCAATATCCACCGCATTCATCAGATTCTCTGAGGCCACATAGTCCTCGCTTCCCGTAAAAGCTTTCATCAAATTCATGGAACCGTTCTCCTTCTAAGGCGGACGTTTGTCCGCTTATTCACATGTTCAGCATAAATCAACCTGCTTCTCCCGTCAAGCATTGACTACTTTTTGACGAGAAACGCACTCTCTTTCGTCGTTATTTCCAACTTTTTCTCTGTTTCATGAAGATATTTCACGTCAGTTGCTGTATCGAGATACATACTGATTCTGACAGGAGGACTTGAGCGCTCTCGCGCCCCAAAACAACATTTGACGTTTAACCGGAAAGTGAGTATAATCTCTTTTTATTACACGACCGCTGCCCGGCCCGGTTCTCTAAAATATCTGCCAGGCCGCAGAGATCCTAGTACCAGAATTGGAGGGATACCCCATGAAATACAACCGTATCTATAACTTCTCCGCCGGTCCTGCCATGATGCCGGAAGAAGTGCTGGAAGAGATCGCCGCCGAAATGATGAACTACCACGGCAGTGGTATGTCCGTCATGGAAATGAGCCACCGCTCCGATACATTCCAGACCATTCTGAACCAGACGGAGGAATCTCTGCGGCAGCTGATGCACATTCCGGACACCTATGAGGTGCTCTTTATCCAGGGAGGCGGCACCCTGCAGTTTGCCATGGTGCCCATGAACCTGATGAAAAACGGCGTAGCCTGCTATGTAGAGACCGGTGCCTGGTCTCAAAAGGCCATTCGAGAGGCGCGGAAATACGGTGATGTCCGGGTAATTGCCTCCTCCGCTGACCGAAACTTCACCTACATTCCAGACTGCTCCGATCTGGATATCCCGGACAACGCTGACTATGTCTACATCTGCGAAAACGAGACCATTAACGGAACCACCTACTCCCGCCTGCCCAATACCAAGGGCAAAATTCTGGTCAGCGATCAGTCCTCCATGTTCCTCTCCCGCCCCTGCAACGTGGAAGACTACGGTTTGATCTGGGCGGGGCTTCAGAAAAATGTGGGTCCCGCCGGCATGGCTGTGGTCATTATTCGCCGGGATCTGCTGCGGGAGGATCTGCCCACATTTGTTCCCACCTATCTCAACTACAAGACCCACGCCGATGCCGGCTCCCTGTACAACACTCCCAATTGCTGGGCCATCTACTGCTGCGGCAAGGTCTGCCGTCATCTGCTAAAAAATGGCGGGCTGGAGGTCATGGACGCGCGGAACCGTGAAAAGGCTGCCCTGCTCTATGATTTTCTGGACAAAAGCCGCTTCTTCACCTGTGCTGTGGAGCCCCAGGACCGCTCCTTGATGAATGTGCCCTTCTTCACCCCTTCCCCTGCCCAGGACGCAGAGGTAGTCGCTGCCGCCAAGGCTGCCGGTTTTGAAAATCTGAAAGGGCACAAAAGTGTGGGCGGTCTCCGTGCCTCCATCTACAATGCTATGCCTCGAGAGGGCGTAGAAGCCCTGGTGAATTTTCTGCGAATGACAGAAGCCTCCTTCCAATAAACCACTTGAAAAACCTGCCCCACTTTTCGACCTTCCGTAAATTTTCAGACTTGAAGCCCTCTTTCAGCCGCATTATAATAATGGTAATCCTAATCGGCTTCATTCCGATCTGCGCAAATTTTACAAGGAAGTGACTGTATGAAAACAGGTCTGGTCCTGGAGGGTGGCGCCTTCCGAACCATTTTTTCTGCCGGCGTCCTGGATGCGTTTCTGGACCAGGAACTGCCTCTGCCGGACTACGTAGCAGGTGTGTCTGCTGGTGCGGCCTACGGTGCCAGTTATCTCTCCCGTCAAAGCCGCCGCAATTTAACACTCCTGTGCACCTATGCCAAAGACAAGCGCTACATGGGCGTGCGGCATCTTCTGAACCGGAAGAACCGGTCCTATTTCAATCTGGATTTCTCCTTTGACACCATCCCCAACGAACTGCTTCCCTTTGACTATGATACCTTTGCAGCCTATCCCGGTGTCATGGAAGCTGTGGTTACCAACCTGGATACCGGCAGAGCCGACTATCTGGAAGTCCCTCGGCAGGACAAGCACAGCCTGCTGCTTCAAGCCACCTGCGCCCTGCCCTTGCTCTTTCCGATCTACCATATTGACGGGCAACCCTACCTGGACGGCGGCTGTGCCGATCCCATTCCATGGAAGCACGCTTTCCGTCTTGGCTGTGACCGGTTGGTGGTGGTACTGACCCGAGAGCGTTCCTATCACCGCACCGAGAACAGTGCCCAGAGCACCCTTCTGAAAAAGGCCTATCGGGAGTATCCCGCATTTCTCCGCACCATGGAACAGCGGACCGAAGCCTACAATCAGAATCGGGAAGAGCTCTTTCGTCTGGAACAGGCCGGAAAAATTCTGGTCATCGCCCCTGAAAGCACCGCCGGATTCTCCCGGACGGAGCGAGATCTCAACAAGATCCGCCGCCTCTGGCAGGCCGGATACTTTGCCGGTCTGGACCGGGCACAGGAGGTCCGCCGCTTCTGGACGGAATAACCCCCGCTCCACTTTTTTAGCTTATCATACTTTGCAGAGCGTTCGTTTTGGCAAAAGGACTCCATCTTTGCTGGTTATCCTCGCGGCGAAGCTGGCCGCCCTTGGCATGGCTTGGGAGGAAATTCTGTATAAATCCATGGAATGCTTTGAAAACGATGATCCCGTGCGGGCCAGCACGGTGGAGCACCTGCAAGAGGCCATTGACCATCTGATTGAAAAACGGCACCCGGAATTCCGGGCGCCGTTTTTGCACATCCGCATAGAATTTGTGGAAAATGGGAACTCTGGAAGCATACAATCCTCACCCGGCAACAGCCGGTTCACGAGGAAATTCCGAAACATTCCACAGGAGGAATTATTGATGTCTGTTCCCTTTCAGGAAAGTGAAACTCTGCAAAATCTGATGCGTGCCTTTGCCGGTGAAAGCCAGGCCCGGAACCGGTACACGCTGGCCGCCGAGATCTGTCACAAGCAGCAGCTGCCGGTGCTGGAAGCCGTGTTCGTCTTCACCGCCGGTCAGGAGCTGGCCCACGCTCAGATCTACCTCAACCACATGGCCCCCCTCAACAACCGCACCGTCTCCATAGCTGCAGACTACCCTGTCACCTGCACCAACGACGTTGCGGAGCTGCTGCGCCAGGCTGCCCACCATGAAGGCGAGGAAACCCGGGATGTTTACCCTGCCTTTGCCCAAATTGCCCGCCAGGAGGGATTTGACGCCGTGGCAGCCTCGTTTGAGCAGATCGGTGTCATTGAGGGGAGCCACAGCCGCAGATTTGACCAGCTGGCCAAACTGGTGGAGCAGCAAGCTCTGTTCATCTCTGACGCCGCCTGTAATTGGATGTGCCTGAACTGCGGCCACATCCTCACCGCCAAGGAAGCCCCCAAGATCTGCCCCGTCTGCCAGCACGCGCAGGGTTACTTCATCCGCCTGGAGCTGGCCCCCTGGTCCACGCTCTCCATGCTGCAGCCATAATCAAAAAAGCGACCGGAAATCCGGTCGCTTTTTGCTGATCTCGATTCTTCGACTTAGAAGCCTACAATAAGGCCTCTCTCCATAGCATAGAAGCTGGTCAGCCCGCGGCAGGGCAGGATATCCACACTCTTGACCTGCAGATCCTTCATGATCTGTTCCTTCAGCTTCTGGGCACCGGCGGCGTTCTCGCAGTGGCTGATGACCACTTCCGCGCCGGTGCAGTCTTTGCTCTCACCCATCAGTTTGGTGATGCTTTTATAGGTCTTGGCCTCACCCCGGGCCTTGTCGGCTACACGGATGGTGCCCTGGGGCGTTCCATCCGCAATCACATGGATTCCCAGTGTGTGCAGCAGCGTACCCACCAGAGGCCGCATACGCCCATTTTTGATCAGGTTGTCAAAGTTTTCCAGGGTGAATACGGTCCGCAGAGAGGGCTGATACTCCCGAAGCTTATCGCAGATGCCCTCAAAGTCTCCCGCAATATCGGCCTTCATCAGCTCCCGAGCCTTGCGGACCAGCAGCACCAGGGCGCCGGCTGTGGACTTGCTGTCCATGACGAAAATCTTCTTTTCAGGGTGCTCTTCCAGCACCATCTCCCGGCCCAGTACAGCAGCGTTATAGGTACCGGAGAGCTTACCGGAAATAGTGAAACAGACCGTGCAGTCGCCATGCTCAAAGGCACGGGCAAAAGCGGCGGGAGAGGGACAGGCCGTGGAGGCAGCAGACTTCTCACCGTCCATGGCAGCCAGCATTTCCGGCACAACCAGGGTCTCATTATCTAAAAATTCCCGGTCACCCACCTGGATTCGCAGGGGGACAGACTCAAAATGGATGTCTGCATCTTCAAACACAGCAGCGCCGAGATCGCTGCTGCTGTCACTCACGATATTCCAAATCATATGCTACTCCTTGTAATGTAGTTTTGCATACCATATTTTTCTTATCATACCTCTTTCCGCAGGATTTGTCAATGGGCAAGGAATTGACACGCCCTGAAAAAAGTGGTAATCTCTTAACTGTTCCAAAAAGAACTGTTCTATTATGAACGAAAAGAGGTGGATGTCTTGGTATCTGCAAGTCGTCTCCTACAGTTTTCCCAGCATTTCCGCAAATTCTTCTGTCAGCAGTTTTCCCCCTTGTTGGAGGAGACCGGGCTGTCTATGCGGGAGTTTCATGTGCTGCTGTTTCTCATCAACAATCCCGGCTTTGACACTGCCCGGGATGTGACAGAGTTCCGTGGACTGGCCAAGTCCCAGGTCTCCCAGGCTGTAGAGCTGCTCTGCGCCCGGTCGCTGCTGGCGCGGATGCCTGATACCGCCGACCGCCGCGTGGTCCATCTTACTCTGACGGACGAAGGCCTTTCTCTGGCCCGGCGAGCCCGGGTGCTCCAGTCCCAGTGTTACCGCCGCCTGCTGGAAGGGTTCACTCCGCAGGAGGAAGCCCTGCTTCAAGATCTTCTCTCCCGCGTGCTGGACAACGGGGACAGACTGGAGACCCGCTAATTATTATGTTTCATTGGAAGGTAGTTTATGAATGGTAAATCCGTAGATCTGGGTTCCGGTCCCGTGGGGAAGCTGCTATTCTCTCTAGCGCTGCCCACCATTACCTCCCAGATCGTCAATATGCTCTACAATTTGGTAGACCGCGTCTACATAGGCCATATGCAGCCGGTGGAAACGGTGGGTACCCTGGCCCTCACTGGTGTTGGCGTGTGTCTGCCCATCATCATGGTCATCTCTGCCTTTGCCGCTCTGCTGGCTATGGGCGGCGCGCCTCGCGCCTCCATTCAGGAGGGACGAGGCAATGTGTCCGACTCCGAGGAAATCATGGGCAACTGCTTCACCATGCTGGTAATCACTTCCCTGGTGCTGACTGTGCTGCTGCAGCTTTTGAAGGAGCCTCTGCTCCTGACTTTTGGTGCCAGTCCTGACACCATTGGCTACGCCCTGGACTACATCCGCATCTATGCCATGGGCACCCTCTTCGTACAGGTGACGCTGGGCATGAACGCCTACATCACCGCCCAGGGCTTTACTACCATCGGCATGAAGACCGTGCTGATTGGTGCCATCCTCAACACGATTCTGGACCCCATCTTTATCTTTGGCCTGCATATGGGCGTCAGAGGTGCCGCCACTGCCACCGTGGTATCGCAGGCCGTATCTGCCCTGTGGGTACTCCGATTCCTCACCGGTGACAAGACCAAGTGGCGCCTGCGCCGGCAGTTCCTTCGGCCTCACGCCAAAGTGGTGCTGCCCTGCCTGGCCTTAGGTCTCTCCCCCTTTATCATGCAGTCTACGGAGAGTCTCATCGCCGTGTGCTTCAACGCCTCTCTTCTGAAATACGGTGGTAATCTGGCCGTTGGTACCATGACGGTGCTGACCAGCATGATGCAGTTTGCCATGATGCCCCTTCAGGGCCTCACCCAGGGTGCCCAGCCCATCATCAGCTTCAACTATGGTGCCCGCAATGCAGACCGTGTACGAGATGCCTTTAAGGTGCTGCTCAAGACCTGCGTAGGCTATTCTCTGGTGCTGTGGGCCCTGGTGCAGCTCTTCCCCAAGGTCTTCATCATGATCTTCAACAGCAATCCCGCTCTGGTGGATTACGCCGTCCGGGCCCTGCGGATCTACATGGGAGCCACCGGTATCTTCGGTATTCAAATTGCCTGCCAGCAGACCTTTGTGGCTCTGGGAAATGCCAAGACCTCCCTGTTTCTGGCGATCCTGCGCAAGATTGTCTTGCTGATTCCCCTCATCTATATTCTGCCCTGCTTCTTCGCCGACAAAGCCTTTGCTGTGTTCCTGGCAGAGCCTGTGGCCGACTTCCTGGCAGTGCTCACCACCGCCTGCATGTTCCGTGTGCAGTTCCGCCGAAGCATGGCAGCGCTGGATGCTTCTGACGATGCCTGACTGCTTGATAGATAAAATTCCCTCGCACCGCCGCAAGCGGTGCGAGGGAATTTTCTGTTCTGTCCCACAGTGGTTGATCGAAACGATTCCATCAGGGCTGCACATCCACCCAGAGGTGGTATTTGCCGCAGTGGAGACACTGGAAAAGATACCCCGTGACCGGGCCTTCTTTGCTCAGCAGGCTGGGAATGTCGCCTTCCAGACTGTCCTCCCGATTCATATACTCGGTACATACCGGCTTGGCGATGCCCATGGCATCCAGCTCATCGTAGCCCACACGGCCCAGATACGCGCAGTAGTCGTCACAGCAGGTAAGCCAATACTCGCCCTGCCAGCTGCGGTAACCGGGCGTCCGGTGCAGCAGCTCCTCTGTTTTCTCAGGATCATCAATCAGGGTTTCCACGTTCTGCACGAACTCGCCGCCGAACTTCTCCACAGCCTTGCCGCTCTGGACGCAGTCCAGGCAGAGACAGTCCACCTTCTCCTCACAGTAAAGGTTGGTCACATAGGTGTCCACCGTCTTGCCGCAGCACTGGCACACACCCTCCCCCTCTACCACATCGCCATCCTTGTAAAGGTTGGGATGGTACTTGAACATCACCGGCCCTGCCTCCTGCTCCTTGAGGGTCACAGGGACATTGTTCTGGATGTCGTGCATCATCTGCACCACGTCCCTCATATCTGCCACCACGCGGTCTTTTCTTCCGCTGTTCCACTGGGCCCAACTGGCCTCACCGCGGCTGAGAATGGCATAGATGGCGTTGGCGGGATCGTGGGTCTTGGTCTGTTCCACAATATCATGGGCGCTGACCTGCGCATAGCGCCGGGGCATATGGAAGGTCTCCTTGATCATGGTCACTTCCAGAGCGCCCATATCCTGGGGGCCGTAGCCCCGTTCCTCCTCCACGTTGACCGCGGCCACCAGGCCAAAGAGATACACTGCCAGAATCTGACGATCCAGGGGTTCCAGCTGCTGGAAGGTGATTCCTCTGTCCTTCAGATAGAGATCCAGCATCTCCTGGCTCATCTCCACCATTTCTTTTTCAAAGATCCTGACGCTCTTGTTGTTTTTTCCGGATTTCATACGGTCAAAAAATCCCATCGTGATCCTCCAGCATTTCATGAGTTTTACGGTTTTAGTGTACCACGTTCGACGCCTTTCCACAAGAGAAACGGCGCGGAACCCCTCCTTTTGGGATTCCGCGCCGTGCGTTTATTTGTTACAGAACCTTTTGCAGGAAGTCCTGAAGTCTGGGATGCTTGGGATGGTCAAAGATCTCCTCCGGAGTTCCCTCCTCCAGCAGGTGCCCGTCAGCCATGAACAGCACCCGGTTGCCCACCTCGCGGGCAAAGCCCATCTCATGGGTGACCACAACCATGGTCATGCCCTCCTGGGCCAGCTGCTTCATAACTTCCAGCACCTCGCCCACCATCTCAGGGTCCAGAGCAGAGGTGGGCTCGTCAAAGAGCATGACCTCCGGCTCCATCATCAGGGCACGGACAATGGCCACACGCTGTTTCTGCCCGCCGGAGAGCTGATCGGGATAGGCGTCAGCACGGTCGCCCAGTCCCACGCGTTCCAGCAGAGCCTGCGCCTTTTTCTCCGTCTCCTCCTTGCTCTTTTTCAGCAGCTTGATGGGAGCCAGCGTCATATTTTGCAGCAGGGTCATGTGGGGAAACAGGTTGAAGTGCTGAAACACCATGCCCATCTTCTGACGGTGCAGATTGATGTTGACGCCCTTGTCGGTGATATCCACACCATTGAAGAGGATGCGGCCGCCGGTGGGCACCTCCAGCAGATTCATACAGCGAAGAAAGGTGGATTTGCCGGAGCCGGAGGGGCCGATGATGACCGCCACGTCCCCCTTCTGGATGGAAGTGCTGATGCCGTCCAGCGCCTTGATTGCGCCGCCCTTATAGTATTTCTGAACGCCCTCGGCGCTGATGATTGCATTACCGTTCACTGGTTCTCAGTCTCCTTTCCAGTTTTCCGACCAGGTAGGTGAAGAACATCACCATGGCCAGATACAGTGCGGCCACCACCAGCAGGGGCATGGCCTGGATATAAGTGGTAGAGCGGATGATCTCGCCGCCCTTGGTCAGGTCATTGACTGCCACATAGCAGGCAACAGAGGTCTCTTTCAGCAGAGCAATGAACTCGTTTGCAAGAGCCGGAAGCACATTTTTCAGTGCCTGGGGGATCACGATGTACCACATGGTCTTGGGGAAGCCGAAGCCCAGAGCCCGGCCTGCCTCGCTCTGACCCTCGTCAACGGCCATAATGCCGCCGCGGATGATCTCCGCCACATAGGCACCGGAGTTGATGCCGAAGGTCAGCATTGCCACAGGAACGCCGTCCCGAGCCGTGGTGAAGATGACAAAGAACATGATCATGATCTGAATCATCACAGGTGTGCCACGGATGACTGTCAGATAGACCTTGCAGATCCAGTTGCCAATCTTGAGCAGCCACCACATCAGGCCAGGCCGCATATTTTGAATATTTTTATCGTGTGTAGAGCGAATGACAGCCACTACTGTACCAATCACCACACCGATCAGCACGGCAACCAGGGCAATCTTGAGTGTGTTGCCAAGGCCCTCCACAATATATTTCCAGCGGTCTTTCACAATGAAGCATGTGATGAAATCCTCTTTAACTTGCAGCAGCCATTCCATGATCATTTCCATTCTCCCTATCTCTCTCCTCTCTGATTTTCCGCAAAACGCAACACAGCGGGACGAGAAATTTTCTCGTTCCGTGTGTTGTTACAATTTCTTCTGTTTTTACTTGATGTAGCTGTCCACAATCTTCTGCACAGTGCCGTCATTGATCAGCTCCTGCAGCGCAGTGTTCACAGCCTCCTTCAGGGCATCGTTCTCCTTGGAGATGGCAATGGCGTAGTCCTCGTCAGCATAGGAGGAATCCAGAATGGTCAGGCCCTCGTTGGCAGCCACCAGAGCCTTTGCAGGCTCGTTATCCAGAATCACGCAATCAACCTGATCGTTCTTCAGAGCCTCTACAGCATCGGTGGTCTTGGCAAAGGACTTCACTGTGCCCAGGCCCTTTGCCTGAATGTCATCGCTGGCATAGAGGAAGCCAGTGGTATAGGTCTGGGTGCCCACGGTGTGGTTGGCACCCTCGGCAAAAAGATCATCCACAGAGGTGATGGTGCTGCCTTCCTTCACGATGACAACCTGCACACCCTTGGCGTAGCTGTCCGTGAAGTTGACCTGCTGGAGCCGCTCCTTATTGACGGTCATGCCAGCCATGCCGATGTCGTACTTACCAGTCTGCACGCCGGGGACAATGGAATCGAATGCGATGTCCACAACGTCCAGCTTGAGGCCCAGCTTCTCAGCGATGGCACCTGCCACATCCACGTCAATGCCGACCAGCTTGTCGCCGTCATAGAACTCATAGGGAGGGAAAGTTGCCTCAGTGGCCATGGAGAGGGTGCCCTCCACAGCGGTCTTGAAACCGCCCTCATCAGAGTCAGCAGGATCGGTAGTTGTGGGTTCCTGCTTGTCACCGCAGGCGGTCAGGGACAGGGCCATGACCAGTGTCAAAGCCAATGCAAAAAGCTTTTTCATAATAATTACTCCTTTAATCCTCGCATCTTCCAATGCGTTTTATTACTGGTTTATGGGGAGCTTTTGCTCTCCTCTTGGGATGTGCTTACTTTACCACGGCTACCGGTCCTTGTCAATACTTTTTCAAAATTTTTTGCATAAATATTCGTTTTAGAACAGAACCAACACTTTAAATTCCGTTAGGTTTCCTTTTTATGGCTAATTTTTATGCATATTCGCGTGGTATATTTGTATATTCACTGAGTGATACAAAACTGCATCTGTAAATTGCTGCTTTCTCCGTGTATGAATTGCGGTAAGACTGGGAAACTATATGCATATCTCATCAAAGACACGAAGGAGTGAGCCAATTGGACACTGGGATTCATAATACCTCCGAGATCGGACGGCTGAAGCGCGTCATGCTGCACCGCCCAGGTCTGGAGCTGGAAAATCTAATGCCGGAGTACCTGGACCGGCTGCTGTTTGACGACATCCCCTATCTGAAAGAGGCCCAGCGAGAGCACGACGCATTTGCCGACTGTCTCCGCCAGCAGGGCGTGGACGTGGTGTATTTGGAGGACCTGGTGGCGGAGTCCCTCACCGACGAGGGTGTCCGGAAAGCGCTGATTCGCCAGTTTCTGGATGAGTCAGGTGTAGAGGACCGGCGGACCTGGGACGCCCTGGAAAACTATTTTGCAGACCTCAACGACCATGACCTGGTACTGACCATGATGGCCGGTGTCCGGAAGAGCCAGCTGCGGCGGCAGAGCGGGCGGCTCAGCGACCATCTCTCTGCCATTGAGGGAGACTACCCCTTCGCCGTGGACCCCATGCCCAACCTCTATTTTACCCGGGACCCCTTTGCCACCATTGGCACCGGCGTGTCCCTCCACAAGATGCACACCGTCACCCGGAACCGGGAAACTCTGTTCGGCAAATTCATTTTCGAGCACCATCCCACCTATAAAAAAGCGCCCCGCTGGTATGATCGGAGCCTCAACAGCTCCCTGGAGGGCGGCGACATCCTGATTCTCTCCCCGGAGGTCCTGGCTGTGGGCATCTCAGAGCGGACGCAAGAGGACTCCATTGACCAGCTGGCTGAGACTGTCCTCACCAAGAGCCAAACTTTCAAAAAGGTGCTGGCCTTCAACATTCCCAAGAGCCGCTCCTTCATGCATCTGGACACGGTGTTCACCATGGTGGATCGGGACAAGTTCACTGTCCACCCCAATATTCTCTCCCAGATCACCGTGTTTGTCATGGAGCTGGATGAGAACCGAAAAATCCGCATTACCCAGGAGGATGGGCGGCTGGAGGATATTCTCAAGCACCACCTGCATTTGGATCAGGTGACCTTGATCCCCTGCGGTGAGGGCAGTGAGATCGACGCCGCCCGGGAGCAGTGGAGCGACGGCAGCAACACTCTGGCCATTGCCCCCGGCGAAGTGGTGGTTTACTCCCGGAACTACGTCACAAACCGCTCTCTGGAAGAGGCGGGCATCCGTATCCATGTGATCCCCAGTGCGGAGCTCTCCCGGGGCCGCGGCGGCCCCCGATGCATGTCCATGCCACTGTGGCGGGACGATCCTGAAATCTGAACAACAAAAGGAGTATCACCATGGCAGTGAATTTGAAAGGCCGCAGTTTTTTGACGCTGGAGGACTTTACCCCCGGCGAAATCCGCTATCTTCTGGATCTGGCTCACGATTTAAAGGCCAAGCGCCGCTCCGGCGTCTGGGACCCAGCCATGAAGGGCAAGCACATTGTCCTTCTCTTTGAAAAGACCTCCACCCGGACACGCTGCTCCTTTGAAGTAGCCATGACCCAGGAGGGCGGCTCTGTCACCTATCTGGATGCCGCCAGCTCCCAGATGGGCAAAAAGGAGTCTCTGGAAGATACCGCCAAGGTGCTGGGCCGCTTCTTTGACGGCATTGAGTACCGGGGCTATGATCAGTCCGTGGTGGAAGATCTGGCGAAATTTTCCGGTGTCCCCGTCTGGAACGGCCTCACCGACGCCGATCACCCCACTCAGATTCTGGCGGATATGCTGACCATCGAGGAGCACTGCGCCAAGCCGCTGAACAAGGTAAAAGTGGTGTTCCCCGGCGACGTGCGGAACAATATGTGCTATGCCTGGATGATCGGCGCGGCCAAAATGGGCATGCATTTTGTGGCCATGGGCCCCAAGGAGCTGGCCGAGCAGATGGATCAGCACCTGTTGGAGCGGGTCTTTGCCATCGCCCGGGAGACCGGCGGTCTCATTGAGGTGACCGACGAGCGCAGCTGCCTTCAGGATGCCGATGTGATCTACGGCGATATCTGGGCCTCCATGGGCGAAGAGGCCCAGACCCAGAAGCGTGCAGAGCTCCTCTCCCCCTTCCGGGTCACCATGGATACTCTGGCCGCCGCCAACAACCCCAATGTGCTGTATATGCACTGTCTCCCCTCCTTCCACGACTTTGAAACCAAAATGTCCCAGGAATGGCACGATAAGGGCGTGGACATTCGGGAGGTCACCGATGAGGTCTTCCGCAGCAAGCATTCCGTGGTGTTTGACGAGGCGGAAAACCGGATGCACACCATCAAGGCCGTTCTGGTAGCCACCATCGGAAAATAAGGAGGGATTTGCTTTGGGCAAGCGCAAGCTTCACATGCCCACCGCCTACACCATTCTCTTCCTTTTGCTGGTACTGGTAGCGCTTTCAACCTGGCTGATCCCCGCCGGAACCTACGACTATGTGGACGGCGTACCGGTAGCTGGCAGCTATCACACCGTTTCCGCCAGCCCCCAGGGGCTGGCGGACGTGCTGAAAGCGGCGTTTTCCGGCTTTTATGATGCGGTGGACGTGTGCGTATTTATTTTGATGGTGGGCGGCTTTCTGGGCATTGTGATGGAGACCGGCGCCATTGATGCCGGCGTGAGTCGCATCATCCGGCGTCTCAATGGCCGCGAAAATCTGCTGATTCCCATTCTCATGCTGTTCTTCGGTCTGGGCGGCACCACCTTTGGCATGTGGGAGGAAACCATGGCCTTCTACCCCCTGCTGGTGCCGGTGTTCCTGGCAGCCGGGTATGACGCCGTGGTCGGCATCGCTGTCATTTTGCTGGGCGCAGGTGCCGGCATTATCGGCTCCACAGTAAACCCCTTTGCCACCGGCATCGCAGCTGGCTTTGCAGGCGTCTCCCTGGGAGAGGGTCTGCTGCTGCGGCTTCTCACCTGGGCGCTTTTGGAGGGCAGCGCCATCTGGTTCGTCATGCACTACGCCAAGCGCGTCCGAACCTCCCAGCCTTCCCAAAAGCTGGGTTCCGGTGCCGGCGGTCTGGAAATTCAGCCCGCCGACGCACCGGAGCTGACCGGTCAGCGAAAGGCCATTCTGGCGGTGTTCGGGCTCACCTTCCTGGTGATGATCTACAGCGTAATCCCCTTTGACGAGGTGGGTGCTCCTCTGCCCACCCTGGGCTGGTGGTTCCCGGAGCTCTCCGCCCTTTTCCTGACAGGTGCCGTCATCGTGGGTCTGATGGCCCGGATGGGCGAGGCCCGGATCGCTGAGCGCTTTGTCTCCGGCTGTGCAGACCTTCTGGGTGTGGCCCTGATCATCGGCATCAGCCGGGGCGTCACTGTCCTCATGGACGACGGCAAAATCACAGATACCATTCTCCACTGGGGCGAAAAAGCCCTCTCCGGGGCAGGCCCGGTGGCCTTCGTGCTGCTGGTGTTTTTCATTTACCTGCCGCTCACTTTCCTGATCCCATCCTCCTCCGGTCTGGCAACTCTGTCTATCCCCATCATCGCCCCATTGGCCCAATTCGCCGGGGTAAGTGGTGCACTCATCGTGACCGCCTTCCAGGCGGCCTCCGGCCTTGTCAACCTGCTGACCCCCACCTCCGCCGTGGTGATGGGTGCTCTTGCTCTGGCCCATGTCTCCTACGACCGGTGGCTGAAATTTTCCTGGAAGCTGCTTGTGCTCTTCCTGGGGCTGCTTCTGGGACTGTTGAGCATCGGCGCTCTGGCGTCATAAAAGCGTTTCTGCCGTGTCTGCGGCCATACGGTCCGGATGGGCTGGCAGCATCCTTCCCCGCATCCCAAAAAAGCGGACAAAACAGGCAGTACCGTGAGAAGTTCTCTCGGTACTGCCTGTTTTCATGGTAGTTTCTTGATGAGCGGTTTTTGTCCTGTGAGCTGATCCCGGGAGAGCCAGCGAACGGACGTTTTTTACTCGTCGTCTTCCGTACTCTCTGCCGCTGTCTCGGCCCGATCCGGCTCCACCACCTGCAGGAAGGTTTCCCGGTCCATGGTCTCATGCTCCAGCAGATATGCTGCCACATCATTCAGCTGACCGCGGTACAGCGTCAGAAGATTCTCGCAGCGGCGGTATGCCTCCCCCACCACGTTCTGCACCTCTTCGTCAATCTTGGCTGCCACAGCCTCAGAGTAACTGCGGCCTTGGCTCATCGTCCGGCCAATGAACACCTCGTCGTGACCGCTGTCAAAAGACACCGTGCCCAGGCGCTCGCTCATGCCATAGCTGGCAACCATCTTTCGGGCGATCTGGCTGGCTCGCTGGATGTCGTTGCTGGCGCCGGTGGAGATATCCCCCAGGCATATCTTCTCGGCCACACGGCCGCCCAGCAGGCCCACGATCTCGTCCTCCATGTAGCGCTTGGAGAGGTAGGAACGATCCTCCTCCGGCAGGGAGATGGTCATGCCGCCGGCCTGGCCGCGGGGGACAATGGTAATCTGATTCACCGGGTCCTGGCTGGGCAGGTGGTGCATCACCACGGCGTGTCCGGCCTCGTGATAGGCGGTCAGCTGCCGTTCATGCTCCGGGATGACACGGCTCTTCTTCTCCGGCCCGGCAATCACCTTGATCTCGGCCTCTTTGAGGTCGCCCATGGTGATAAACTTCTGATTCTTCCGTGCCGCCAGCAGAGCGCCTTCGTTGATGAGGTTTTCCAGATCCGCACCGGTAAACCCAGGGGTTCCCTTGGCCAGCTCCTGCAGATTCACGTCTTCTGCAAGAGGCTTGCCCCGGGAATGGACCTTCAGAATCTCCTCGCGGCCCCTGATGTCCGGCAGGCCAACATAGATCTGACGGTCAAAGCGGCCAGGACGCAGCAAGGCGGGGTCCAGCACGTCGGCCCGGTTGGTGGCGGCAAGCACCACCACACCCTCGTTGGCGGCAAAGCCGTCCATCTCCACCAGGAGCTGGTTCAGGGTCTGTTCCCGCTCGTCGTGGCCGCCGCCAAGACCGGTACCGCGCTGACGGCCCACTGCATCGATCTCATCAATAAACACAATGCAGGGGCCGCTCTTCTTGGCCTGGTCAAAGAGATCACGGACACGGGAAGCACCCACGCCCACATACAACTCCACAAAGTCGGAGCCGGAGATGGACAGGAAGCCCACGCCTGCTTCCCCGGCCACTGCCTTGGCCAGCAGCGTCTTACCGGTACCCGGAGGGCCCACCAGCAGTACGCCCTTGGGAATCCGGGCACCAAGGGCAATGTACTTCTGAGGATCTCGCAGGAATTCCACAATCTCCTGCAGTTCCTCCTTCTCCTCGTCCGCACCGGCCACATCCTCAAAAGACACCTTCTTGTCCTGCTCATTCAGGGTTCGGGTGTGGGCAGAGCCGAATTTTGCCATCCGGTCTCCGCCGCCCACGGCGCCGTTCTGGGCGCGAGCCACCATGAAGTACCACAAGAGGCCCAGCAGCAGTGCCGTGAGAATCCACGGCAGTAACAGCTCCAGCCAGTTGGTGGAGTGATCGGCGTGGTAGTTGTAAGATTTGATGATGCCTCTGGCCGACTGATCCTGAACCAGTTCGTTGAGGTCGTTGTAAAACACTTCGAAGTCATACAGGTCATAGACCAGGGTCTTGGACTCGTTGACCTCCTCCTTCAGATTCATCCGCAGGGTGGTATCGTCCACCACGAAGGACTCCACCTTTTCCTGCTGGAACAGCTGCACCACCTGAGAATAATTAATCTGTGGCGTCTGATTGTCCATCCGCCACACCCAGTTCAGGCAGAGCAGGATCACCATACCCAACAGCAGAAAACTGAAGTTGGATATGCGCCGTTGTTTTGTCACTGAGCGTTTCCCTCCCTCGCGGTATTCTCCGCTTTAATTGTTGGAATAGACCTCCGGCTTCAGAACACCAATGTAGGGGACGTTGCGGTACTTCTGGGCGAAGTCCAGACCATAACCCACCACAAACTCATCGGGCACTGTAAAGCCGGAATAGTCAGCGGTAATGGCCTTGGTGCGGCGGGACGGCTTATCCAGCAGCGTCACAATGGTGATGCTCTTGGCACCCTTGGACATGAAATAATCTTTCAGGAAAGCAAGCGTGTTGCCCGAATCCAGAATATCCTCGACAATAATCAGTTCACGGCCGGTGATGTCCTGCTGCAGGTCACGGGTAATCTGCACGGTGCCGCTGGACTGCGTGGAATTCTGGTAAGAGCTGACGGCAATAAACTCCACCTCGCTCTGCACCTGGCAGGCCCTCACCAAGTCAGCCATGAACACGAAGGAGCCCTTCAGCACGCTGAGAAAGAGGGGATTTCTGCCTTTAAATTTCTCGAACAGCTCAGCACCCATTTCCGTCACGCGGGCCTTTAGTTCTTCCTCGGTCACCAGGACCTTCAAGATATCCTGTTCCATCTCACTTTTCATAGTTCGTTCTCCTCTGTATTTGTGTGAATTTGAATGAATCGGCGGGCGCTTCCCTCCGGAAGGAATTTTACATCTACACCCAGCTGCCAAACGGCAGCCAGTTGGTCTCTCACATAAATTGCGGGCAGTGCATCCCGCTTTTCCAGGCTGATGCCGCGATCCAGGCAAAGCCGCTTGATGGTGCGTGCCCCCCGGCTTTGGGGAAGCGTCAGACGCCCGCCCGGCGGACATGGCCCCACAAAGATCGGGCCGTCTCCCCCCAGCCAGAGGCCGGGGCCGGTCTTCCGATCCGTCAACATCAGGCGATAGGTACCCCAGCGGCAGAGACAGTCCATTTCCAGAAGCACCCGCTCTGTGTTCCGCTTCGGCTGCGTCAAAATGAGACGCCCCTGTTTGCAAGCGGCTGTGACACCGTGGGGCAGATTCAGCTGTCCCTCGCCCCGCTGTGCCAATTTGGTCAGTGCCTCAATGTGGGACGCGCCCACATCCTTCCGGCCTGCGCCCAACAGTTCAAAGAGCCGCAGCAGCACTCCGGAGCGAATCGGTCCGGCAGCCTCCAGAAGCGGCGGAAGCGGAATGGACACGGTGTGATCGGCAATCTCGGCAGTCTCCACCGTCTGCTGGATCTCAGCTTCCAGCATGGCATTTATCTCCCGCAGCTGACCGGCGGTACCGGTCATGTGCTCCACCGCTCTCGGGTTCAGCTCCCGCAGCAGTGGCAGCACCTTCCAACGCAGCAGGTTCCGGGCAGCGGCATCCGGGTCCAGATTGGTCTCGTCCTCCACCCAGGAGATGTGGTGATCAGCCGCATAAGCCGCCAGCGTCTCCCGGGAGGTCTCCAGGAAAATGCGGGTGACATGGTCCCGACTGGGCGGAATGCCTGTCAGTCCCCGCAGTCCAGTCCCCCGCACCAGGTTTAAAAGCATGGTCTCGGCGTTGTCCTGTGCGTGGTGGGCCGTCAGGATCTCCTGGCAGTCCGCCCGCTGTGCTGTCTCCCGCAGGAAGCGGTAGCGCAGAGTTCTGGCCGCTTCCTCCAGAGAGAGACCCTGCTCTGCCGCCAGGCCCCGGGTATCCCCCCGGCCCGTGTAGAGTGTGACCCCCCAGTCCTGGCAGATTTCCCGGACAAATGCCTCATCCCGGTCGGCCTGGCAGCCCCGAAGCTGGTGGTTGAAATGGGCAGCTGCCACCTCTACTCCCCGTTTTCGGCCCCAGGAGAGCACAAAATGGAGCAGGCACATGGAGTCCATGCCACCGGAGACGGCGCAGAGGACCCGCTGTGCCGTCAGTGCATCCAGGCGCTGCTCAGCGGATGGCAGCTCAGTCATCTTCTTCATAGCGGCGGTCCAACGTAGTGAACTGGGTGTACTCTGGCATCCACCGCAGCTCTACCTTGCCGGTCTCGCCGTGGCGGTTTTTCGCCACGATGCACTCGGCTATGTTGTGCTTTTCAGAATCTTCGTTGTAATAGTCGTCCCGGTAAAGGAACAGGACGATATCGGCGTCCTGCTCGATTGCGCCGGATTCACGCAGGTCCGAGAGCATGGGGCGCTTGTCGTCACGTTTTTCATTGGCACGGCTCAGCTGGCTCAGGCAGATGACGGGGACCATCAGCTCCTTTGCCATGATCTTGAGCATCCGGGACATATCAGACACCACCTGCTGGCGGTTTTCGCCGCTGGCACCGCTGCGTCCGGAGGAGGTCATCAACTGTAAGTAGTCGATGACCACCAGGCCCAAGTTGTCCATACGGCGGCATTTGGCGTTCATATCGGCCACCGACAGCATGGGGTTGTCATCTATATAGATATCCACCTTATTCAAAACTGTGGCCGCACCGGCAATTTTCTCCCAATCGGTCTCGCGCAGGTAGCCAGTCTTCAGGCGGTTATTCTCCACCAGTGCCTCGGTACTCAGCATACGGGAGGCCAGCTGCTCCCGGGACATTTCCAGGGAGAACACGGCCACCTTCATGCCGGTGTTTTTCGCCACATTCAGGGCGATATTCAGGGCGAAGGAGGTTTTACCCATACCAGGTCGGGCAGCCAGCAGAATCAGGTCGGACTTGTTAAGACCGGTGATTTTCTGGTCCACGGCGGAAAGGCCGGTGGAAAGGCCCGGCAGGTGGTTTTCGCTCTCACTCATCTCTCCCAGCCGATCCAGCACATCGGGCAGCACCTGGCGCAGCGGCACCATACTCTGGGCACTCTGACCACGGCGGATGGCGTACACTTTCTGCTCCGCGGCCTCCAGGATCTCGCCGGCCTCGCCCACGCCCTCCTGCACCAATGCAGTGATCTCGGAGGCCGCCTGGGCCACGCCCCGCAGCAACGCCTTGTTCCGGACGATGCCCACGTACTCCATGACGTTGGCGCTGGTAGGCGTGATATCCATCAGCTGTGCCAGGTAGCTCCGGGTGGTCTGCTCATCATAGAGCCCCGCCTTCTGCATCTCCTCGCAGACGGTGAGACCGTCAATGGGTCGGCCGTAGGAGAACATGGAGTAAATGGTCTCAAAGATCTCCCGGTTCTGGCGCAGATAGAAATCATCCGGCCGCAGCTTATCCATAACATCCTTGACGCAGTCGGCGTCAATGAGCATAGAGCCCAGTACCGCCTGCTCACCTTCCAGACTATGCGGCATCTGTCGCAGCAGCAGGTCTTCCATTGCCATCAGGCATCACCTCCCATGGTTGCATTCTGGCAGCATTTTTGTCTCTTATTTCTCCTCGCAGACGGTCACATTCACGGTACCAGTAATTTCAAAGCCCAGTTTGGCCTTGACCTGATAGCCGCCGAAGGACTTGATGGGCTCCTCCAGCACCAGCTTCTGCTTGGGGATCTCCAGGCCGAACTGCTCCTTCAGGCCCTCGGAGATTTCCTTGTTGGTAATGGCTCCGAACAAACGGCCACCGGTGCCGGCCTTGGCGGTCAGCTTTACCATGCAGCCCTTGAGTCTTTCCACCATAGCCAGCGCCTCTTCCTTCTGGCGGGCCTCCTCAGCACGGCGTGCCTTCTCCTTCAGGTTCATGGTGTTGATGGCATCCGCGGTAGCCAGAATGGCCAGCTTGCGGGGCAGGAGGAAATTCCGGGCATAGCCCTCAGAAACCTCCACCATCTGGCCCTTTTTGCCCTGGCCCTTCACGTCCTGTTGTAAAATGACTTTCATAACTGTTATCTCCTAACTATTGATTTAAATTGTCAAAAAGAAACACCCGGTGCCGGATGCGGCCCGGTATCAGCATGGTATGATGGATTGTTTCACCTGATCACACCCTGGAATCAGCTCTCAAAATACGCGTCAATAGCCTCCATCAGACGATTCTTCACAGCCAGAGGGGTTGCATTCTCCACACGGCCGCCTGCTGTAGAAGAGTTGCCGCCTCCGCCCAACGCCTCCAGGATCACCTGGACATTGATCTCACCCAGGGAACGGGCAGACATCAGCACGTCGCTGCCGTTGCGGTAGACCACGAAGGACGCGTGTACGCCCTTGAGCATCAGCAGCTCATCTGCGGCCTGGGCAGCCGCTACACGGTCCACACCGTCCTGTGGGATCACCGACAGGGCAATGTCTCCACGGTACAGCTCCGCCCGCCGGATAATATCGTAGCGGGAAACCATGTCCTCCAGATCGTTCTGGAACAGCCGCTGCACATCCGCCGTATCCGCGCCGGCACGGCGCAGGAAGGCCGCCGCCTCAAAGGTGCGTCCGCCGGTGCGAAGGGTGAAGTGCTTGGTATCCAGCACAATGCCGGCCAGCAGCGCCTCTGCTTCCTCCCGCAAAAGGTCGGTGGGCTCTACCATGTATTGCAGAAGCTCCGTCACCAGTTCCGAAGCGGAAGAGGCGTAGGGCTCATGGAAGCTGAAAGTTGCGTTTTCAATATAGCTGGCAGCACGGCGATGGTGGTCAATGACCGCCACCTTGTTGCAGGTCTCCAGCAGCTGCTGACTCTCCACCAGATCGGGGCGGTTGGTATCCACCACGATCAGCAGTGCGCCGGGCTGGATCTTCAGGAATGCCTCGCCCGCAGAGACGAACACATCGCTGTAAGCTGGCAGCGCCCGGACTTTCTTCAGCACTGCCTGAGAGGCATTGTGTTCCAGGTTGATGACAATACGGGCCTGCTTGCCCATGGTTCGGGCCGCGCAGCACACGCCCACAGCAGCGCCCACAGCGTCCATGTCCGCATAGCTGTGACCCATAATATAAATCTCTTTGGCATCGGCGATCAGCTCACTGAGCGCATTGGCCATCACACGCGACTTCACCTTGGTCCGTTTCTCTGTGGTCTTGGTACGGCCGCCGTAGAAGGCAAAATCCACCTTTCCACGGACCACCGCCTGGTCGCCGCCGCGGCTCAACGCCATCTCCAGCGAGAGATTTGCATTTTTGTACAGTTCCTCCATGCTCTCGGCGTCCTTGGCGATGCCGATGGAGAGGGTGGGATTCACGCCGTCTCCCACCTTGATATCCCGGATGGTGTCCAGAACGGAGAATTTGTCCTCCACAAAGTGCTGATAATGGCGCTCCTCGAAAATAAACAGATAGTGATCCCGGTCTGTTTTCACCAGCAGCCCCTGGCCCGCAGTGGCCCAGGTGGTCAGCTTCTCATCGATCTGGGCCAGTACGGCGCTGCGCTGGGTGTCGGCACAGGCCTTCATCAGATCCTCATAATTGTCCACATTCAGGATGGCCAGAACGGGACGAGAATTCTCGTACTTTTCCCGCAGTTCGTCAGCATCGGTGGTGTCTACCCAGTAGGTGGTGGCCACCAGGTTCTGCTCACCGCCCCGACCCTTGGCCCGGACCAGAGAGCCGTAAACCCGGAAGCGGCGGTTGTTCATAACCACGCGGTCCGGGCACTCCTGCTTGGCCTCCAGCAGCCACTGGACAGGAAATTGAGGCACGGCATCCTCCACCCGCATCTCAAAGAGATGCTCCCGCACGCCTGCCAGCTGCAAAAAGTTCTCGTTGCTCCAGATGACCTCACCAGTGTCAGGTCGGAAAACCATAATGGGGAGCGGAGAGTTGATGAGCGTGGACTTACTGGCGGTATCCACACTGCCGGTTACAGTATCGATGTACTGCAAAATACCCTGGCGTCGCTTCTGATTGGCACGGTTGAAATAGACATACAGCGCCACGGTGGCCACTGCCTCCGCCGCAGCCAGCGGCGGGCTGACCGTCATTGCCAGCAGGCAGAACAGACCCATGCACAGAAAATACAACTTTAAGTTGGGTTCCAGCAGACGGGAGAGTTTTTTATTGTTCATTATCGCAACTCCTTTTACCGGAAGGCATAAGAATGGATTTTACTTTTCCAATATAGCATTTTCCATGTAGATTGGCAACCAAAAAAAGCCGTGCCGCTGAGATTCAGCGGCACGGCACAGGCTGTCTGAAAACTGTGCGACAGACGGATGATCCTGAGTCGCGGGGAATGCATGCAAGGGATTCAGACCCCTTGCATGTAAAATCATACCCAATTTCAAACTTGATGAAAGGATGAAATTGGCACTTAGCTGGTGAAAATGTCTTTTAAACAAGCTAAGTGCATACGCAATGTGCAGATTGCGTCGTCAAAGCGGACTTCAAATCATCTCTGCGTTGAGAATGGGGCTGGTGGGATAGTAAAAATCCTGATCCGGCAGCTGGTGATCCACCGCAGAGTCAAAAAGCACTGTCAGAGCCTGATAGCTCTGGTAAGAAAAATCCTGACCGATGGTAAAGTCCACGCTGCCGTCCCGCAGCAGCTGGCAAACCTCCGGATCACAGTCGTGCGCCAGAACCCGGACCTGTCCGGTCCGGCCAGCCGCCCGGATTGCCGCCACGCAGGCGAGAACACTTCTGTTGGCCATGTACACGCAGCCAATGCGCGGGTCCTCCTGCAGCGCCTTGGACACCTCTTTGTATGTAGTTTCGTAATCGCTGTTGGTAAAGATCACGCGGCACCGCTCCCGGGCAAAGTGCAGCTCATCCATCCGGGACAGGAACCCGTCTGCACGAGCCTTGTGGCCGGCATAGGCAGGACCGGCATAGGCCACCAGAATACCATCGCCTTGGTGGACATACTTGGAGGCAATCTCACCGGCAATCCGGCCCGCCCGGTGGGCATCCTCCCCTACATAGCACATACGGGGTGCCCCGGGGATGTCCGAGTTAAAGGTCACCACGGGAATCCGTCTTTCCGCCAGATCCCGCAGACACTCCCGGATTTCCGGGCTGTCAGATGCGCTGATGGCAATGCCCTGCGGCTCCGTAGCCGCAGCTTTGGCCAGCTGGGTCAAACATGCCTGGGTGTCCGACTTCGTATATTCATAGATGTCCACAGCCAGATTGTAGTCCCGGCGTTCCTCCCGGAAGCGCTTGATGCCCTCCTGAATGGACTCGCCGATATAGGGTTCCCACACAGGCTGAACCACGGCAAACCTCCGGGCAGTTCCGCTGGTAGCCAGGGCACTGGCCATGCGGTTAGGCTGATAGTCCAGCTCCCGCATCACCTGAAGTACCCGCTCCCGCACCTCCGCCTTGACATAGGGTCGGTCATGCAGGACCCGATCCACTGTACCGTTGGAAACACCGGCCTTTTCCGCAATCATTTTGATGGTAGCGCGCATACTGGCTCCTCTCTTTCCCGATGACAGGGGCTCCGGGTGCCACTCAGCAGCTGCCAGGACAAAGAATCCACCTGTTCCCGCCCGTTCCAAAAGGGTGCTGCCGCCCCGTCGGTTCGGGCAATCGTTCGTTTTTCAAGTTTAAGATTCTGATGGGCTCCTGCGCCTTATGCAGGAAAAATTTCCCTCAATGCAGAAGAAGTTTTTGCAAAAAATGCAAAACTTTTTGTATCTTTTGTAAATATATCGTACCATGTTCACAAAATCTGTCAAGAGTTTTTACCAATCAATGGTCAATTTTCGAAAGAACCTGTATACAAAGCCGCCTGCTTGTGCTATACTAAGTCAAATCAGGCGTCGAGATTCCTAATGGAGGTCTCCGCCGTTCCCTGTATTTTATCGGTGACACGTGATCCCCGATTAAATAGATTTCACAGACGAATAAACGGAGTTTTTGTATGACGTGACCGAACCTCTGGCGGCGTAACAGGGCCGCACAGACAACGGACGTCATTTCTTGGCGTACGCACATTTTGCGTTCCAGCTGTACTCCAGTCACTGTCTGTACTTATTTTTTAATTCAAAGGAGTACTTTATTTATGGCTGAAAAACTGAAAATCATCCCTCTGGGTGGTCTCAATGAGATTGGCAAGAACATGACCGCCTACGAGTTTGGCGGCGAAATCATCGTGGTGGACTGCGGTATGGCTTTCCCCGACGACGATATGTATGGCATTGACTGCATCATTCCCGATGTCAGCTACCTGGTCAAAAACCGGGCTCGGATTCGTGGTCTCTTTATCACCCATGCGCATGAGGACCACATCGGTGCCATTCCCTATGTTCTCAAGCAGGTGAACATGCCCATCTACTGCACCCGATTCACCGCCGGTCTCATCAAGCTGAAGCTGGAGGAACACGGCCTGGTGAAGAGTACCAAGCTCATCACCGTGGACGCGGGAAAGACCGTCCGGGCCGGTAAATTCAATGTGGAGTTTATCCACGTAAACCACTCCATTGCGGACTCTGTTGCCTTTGCCATCCACACCCACATGGGCACCGTGGTTCATACCGGCGACTTCAAGATTGACTCCACCCCCATTGACGGCGAGGTCATCGACCTGGCTCGTCTGGGCGAGCTTGGCAAAGAGGGTGTCCTGGCTCTGTGCGCTGACTCCACCAACGTGGAGCGTGCCGGCTACACCCCCTCTGAAAAGGCAGTGGGCGCCACCTTCACCCGTCAATTTGCCAACTGCGATGAGCGCATCATCGTCACCACCTTCGCTTCAAACGTCCACCGGATCCAGCAGGTGCTGGACGCCGCCGCCCAATGCGGCCGCAAGGTGGCCGTCACCGGCCGCTCCATGGAGAACATGATGAAGGTCTCAACCGCTCTGGGCTATATGAAGGTGCCCAAAAACACCCTCATGGATATCGCCAAGATCAAGGGTCTGCCCAAGAACAAGCAGGTCATCGTCACCACCGGCTCCCAGGGTGAGGAAATGAGTGCCCTGTACCGCATGGCTTTCTCCACCCACAAGCAGGTGGAGCTGGGGCCTGGCGACAAGGTCATCATCTCCGCCTCCGCCATCCCCGGCAACGAGGTCACAGTGAGCCGTGTCATCAATGAGCTCTTCCGCAAGGGCGTCAAGGTGGTCTACAATCGGGCTGATATGCTCCACGTCTCCGGACACGCCTGTCAGGAGGAGCTGAAGATCATCCATGCTCTCACCAAGCCCCGCTTCTTCATCCCTCTCCACGGTGAGCAGCGTATGCTCCAGATCCACGCGCAGCTGGCGCAGGACATGGGCATGGAGCGCAACCATGTTGCCATTGCCGATAACGGCTCTGTGATTGAGCTGACGGCCAAGACCCTGAAGATGACCTCTTCCGTGCCCGCCGGTGAAGTCTATGTGGACGGCAATGGCGTGGGCGACGTGGGTGCTGTTGTGATGCGGGACCGCAAGCGTCTGGCTGAGGACGGCATGGTCGTCGTTGTGATGCCCGTCTCCTCTCATGACGGTGCCCTGCTTTCTGCCCCGGAGATCATCACCCGCGGCTTCATCTACGTGAAGGAATCCGGCGACCTGATGAAGGAGCTGCAAAACATCGCCATGGATGCCGCCGAGTCTGTCACCCGGAAGCGCGGCCGCGATGACGGCGAGCTCAAGGGTGTGGTGAAGTCCGCTGTCAGCAGTTACCTCTTCAAAAACACCCGCCGCAGCCCCATGATCATTCCTGTTGTGACCCGGCTGTGATTTTCAAATAACACGTAAGCGGCCCCTGCTTCCAAGCAGGGGCCGCTTTTCCTAGCACGTTTCCAAATACACGCCAACTGACAACAAGGTCTTTTTCAGCGCTCTGCCACCAGGCAAATGGCGTGGCAGATGCCGGGGATGGACTCTCCCTGGAAGGCAGAAGTGGGTGAGAGCAGCGCACCGGTGGGGGCAAAGAGGATCTTCTTCCACCGCCCCTGCCGCATACCGGAGAGCAAATATCCATTCAGCACCGCCGCCGAGCAGCCGCAGCCGGAGGCACCGGCGTGCATATCCTGCCCTTCAATATCATAGAGCAGCATTCCACAGTCCACATATCGCTCTCCCAGATCCACGCCATCCATGGCGAAGAAATCCCGGACAATGTCATGCCCCAAGACTCCCAGATCTCCGGTGACAATCAGATCATAGTCCTTTGGCACAGTCCCCGTCTCCCGGAAAAACGCAGACAGGGTATCGTGAGCAGCCGGGGAAGATGTCAAGGGTACACCATAAATTTCTCTCCCGGAAGGTTGTTATTCCGCATTATTTTATATGATATGTTCCGTTTTCGTCGACCATTGAAAGAATTATGAAACTTATAGTAAAATAAAAATTTTTTCACCTTGCCGTGTCCGGTTGTTTTGCAGTATGAAACAGGCGTCTATTTCAGGTCCCTGCTTCCCTGTCACTGTCCGTCACCGGTGGACCGATAGGCCCAATGGTTCCCCTCCCGGCACCGGCTCAGCCTGCCTTCTTCGGCAAGTCCCGAGAGGATGCGATTGGCCGTAGCAGCGGACACGCCGCACAGCTCCCGGACGTCTGCATTCTGAATAAAGTCGTGGGTTTCCAGATACCGCTGAATCCGGTTCCAGCGGTCCGCCACCTTGTCCGTACCCTTGGAGCTTGCCTCCCCGGCGTCGATGGCGTCCAGGATGGCGGACTTGAGGATGGTCAGCATGAACTCAATGAAGGCCGTGGACTCCACTTCCTCGTTGGCCCGGTTGATGGCGTCGTAGTAGGCCTGCTGGTTGTCGTGAATCATGGACTCCACCGGCAGCCATGCAAAGAGGGGATTCCACTGGGAGAGCAGCAGAGTGTGCCAGAGGCGCCCCATGCGGCCGTTGCCGTCTGCGAAGGGATGAATCAATTCAAATTCGTAGTGGAACACACAGCTGCGCATCAGCATATGGACGGTGCTGTGCTTCGTCCAGTCCAGCAGCTCCTCCACCAGCCCCGGCACATAGGCCGGAAGGGTCCCAAAGTGGAGGACGCGGCCCTCCTGGTCCACCACGCCCACCGGTCTGGAGCGGAACTCGCCGGATTCCTCCACAAGCCCTCTGGTCATGATACCATGGGCCATCAGCAGGTCCTCCATAGAGTAGGGATTGAGTTCCTCCAGCTTTTCATAGATCTCGTAAGCATTTTTGACCTCGGAAATGTCCTTTGGCGGGGCCAGTACCTGCTTGCCGTTCAGAACGGCTGTGACCTGCTCAATGCTGAGCGTATTCTGTTCAATGGCCAGGGAGCCGTGAATCGTCCGGATACGGTTGTTCCGGCGAAGCACCGGGTTGCCGGACAGCTGCGCCGTCACCGTCAGACGGCCCATCAGCTCCGCGGTTTCAGCCACCAGGTTGATCATCGCATCGGTGATACGGAACGGAGGATTCTTCATTGTTATAGCTTCACCCCTCGCAAGTTTATGCTGCTATTCTATCATGCATCACTCATTTCATCAATCATTTGATGGATGAAATGAGCGATGAAAAACCTTCGGCCGGATGCTTTCGTTCCATCAGGCCGAAGGTTCTTGTTTGGATTGGTACTCCGATGCCGCCCATCATCAGGCCGGGGTTGTGATCTGCTCACCGTTGAGCTGAATATATTGGAGTGCCTCTGCGTAGCTGTCCTGATACTTGAAGCACACCTCCACTCGGTTGCCCTCGTGGACCAGAATTTCGTCCACCAGCTCCACCAGCATAGGTCGGGTCAGCTTGGTGATGCGGCCGTATTTCTTGAAGGCGGCGATAAACTCATTCTGCTCGTCGATGCCGTTGGAGAAGTCCTCCATTGTGGTCTGAATGCTTCGGATGTTATTTTCGATGCTTTCCAGCTTCTCCGCCAGATTGGCCTTCAGCATCATATATTCCTCTTGGGTGATGATGCCGTTTTTCCAGTCCGGGTACAGGTCCATCTGCATATTTTGCAGCCGTTCCTGCTCCCGCTGGGCGGTTTTCAGGGCAGCACGGATGTTGGCGGACTCCGTTCTCCGTCCCGGCATCCGGTTGATCTGCTCCACCACCTCGGACATCTCCACCGCCACGTCTACCATCTTCTGAATGGTCACCAGCACCGCCGCCTCCAGCCGGTCCACCCGGATGGTGTGGTTGCCGCAGGCGGATTTCTTCATCTTTCGTGCGGTAACACAGCGGTAATAGTGGTAGGTACCATAGGAGTGGGTGTTGGTTTTCTTGTTCATGGCCCGGTGGCAGTCGGCACAGCGCACGAAGCCGGAAAAGAGATCGACGTTGTTCTTTTGCGGGGATTTGCGGATGTGCTTATTGAAGAGAGATTGGGCTTTCTGGAAAGTCTCCCGGTCGATGATGGCCTCATGAGTGCCCTCCACCACATACCAGTCCTCCTGGGGAACGCTGCGGCACTGCTTGTGCTTGAAGGAGATGGTAGTGTTCTTTCCCTGAATCATGTTGCCGATATACATTTCGTTCCGCAGCACCCGACGCACAGAGCTGTCTGGCCACAGGCCGTCGTTCATCTTCCCTGCCGGGTGGCGGTACTTCATGCCCTGGAGCCGTTTGTACGCCGAAGGGTTGGGAACCCCCATTTCGTTCAGCTCCTTGGCAATGCCGATGATGCTCTTGCCGCCGATGAACCAGGCGAAGATCTGCCGCACCACATCGGCGGCCTCCGGGTCGATCAACAGCTTGTGGTGGTCCTCCGGGTCCTTGCGGTAGCCATAGCTGGCAAAGGAGCCGATGAACTTTCCCTGCTGCCGTTCCACGTTCAGGGTGCCCCGGACGTTCACCGAGGTGGTAGCCGCCACGCTCTCGTTGATCACATTTTGAATGCCCACGGTAATGCAGTGGGTGGCGGCGTTCATCCGGCTTTCCACCGTGTCAATGTAGTTGTGGATGGCGATGAACCGCACTTGCAGCCGGGCAAACACATTATCGATATAGTTGCTGGTTTCGGCGGCGTTACGGCCCAGACGGCTGAGGTCCTTCACGATCACACAGTCCACCCGGTGCTCGTAGATGTCGGTCATCATCCGCTGGAAGTCCGGTCGATCGAAGTTGGTGCCGCTCCAGCCGTCGTCTACGTAAAAATCATAGGGCACCACATCCGGGTGCTGCTTCAAAAATTCCTTGAGGAACTCCCGCTGTGAGGTAATGGAGTTACTCTCCGCTTTGGACATGTCCTCGTCCTCGCGGGACAGTCGAATATAAAGGGCGGCCTTCCAAACCCGCTCAGGTTTCAGAGGCCGCCCAGAATACTCCGCATACTTACTGTTCATGTTGCAAACCTCCTACTGTTGAAAAAGGAGGCAATATGCGTGTTCAATTTTTCTCTACGCCTGAATTCTAGCATATTACCCGTCAGAGAGCAAGGGCGTTACCACTGGTAATTCCTTCCTTTAGTCAGAGCAAAGTGCGTCTGATACAGCGTCAGAGAACCGCTTGCCACTGGGATTGAACTTCACTTTGACCACCACCTCCCCCACTCGGAAGAGATAGGGGTTGCCGATGGCCTCCAAGAAGTCGGTCATCCGCTGGGAAGTGGGCTGGGAGCGGTCCACGGAGATGGTGCTGAGGTCCGTAAGACTGCCGGGGTCGCAGCTGTCCACCGAGGCGTTTTGCAGTGCCTGTAGGTCCTTGGATGTCATAAGGAAGGTCCTCCTTTCCTGTACAGTGGTCAGTATTCCCAGAATTGGAGGTTCTAACCTCTCTCCGGGAAACTTTTGCTTTCTCGTTCCCGGGCCTCGTACCGCTCCCGCTGTTTCCGGGGGCGGTACAGGGCCCGCCGCATGGTTTGTTCTGCCTGCATCTGCCCTTCCAGCTCCGGCAAGCTGTCCAGCAGCCGCTGGGCGGTCTTGCGCTGGGTCCGGAGCTGGGACAGCTGCTTCGTATCCCGGTCCCGCTCCGCCCGCAGAGCGGCCAGGGCCACCGGGTCGGTGCAGCGCCGCATCTGATTGTATCGTCGGGTTCTCTGTGCCGTTCCCTCCTGAATCTGCGCGTCCACGTTGGTGAGGAACTGCCGGACGTCCTGGACGGTGTCCAGATGGTACGCCGCCATGAGCCGGACCTGCTGGGAAATCCGGTCCAGCCTTCGGACAGCCTCCCGCAGTGCCGGGGAGAGGGGCCGCCGTGGGCGGTGTTTGGGAATGACCCCCAGAAGGTAGCAGTAGTGGAAGTAGAGGGCCCGAAGTCCGGTGATCTTGGTCCCCCGTCGGAGGGAGCCCCGCCCCCGGACACGGATTAGGGTGATTTGGCGGGAGGCGTCTCGCTGGCGGTGGTACTCCGCAGCAGTTGCCAGGCGATCCTGGAAACCGCGCTCCCGCAGCCGCTCCACAATGCGGGGCATGTCATAGTCCTCCCCCAGCCGCCACAGCCGAACCGCCTTTTTGCTGTTGACGGAGCGGATGGTGTGGTATTTCCGCTGGGGATTGCTGTTGAGGAGGTAGCCCTGCTGCCGCAGCACCCGGTAGAAATCTTCCTGGTTGATGCTGCTCTGAATGGCCAGGTCGATGGCCTGCCGCATGAGGTTGAAGTGGGTGGGCTCGTTCTGACGTTCCGAGAAATAGATGCTGCGGGGCGTCTTCCCGGCGGGGTGTTCGATCACCACCAGACCATGCTCCCGGCACAGCTCATCGGAGATGGCCCGCAGACGCCAATAGGCGCCCCGGTTGCAGTCGAACTTCTTCCCGGTCCACAGATTCACCGCGTTGACCACAAAGTGGTTGTGGTAAGTGCCGGTGTTCAGATGGGTGGCCACCAGAACCTGGTAGTCCTCGCCCCACATCCGCCTGGCCAACTCCACCCCCAGCTGGTGGCACAGCTCCGGCGTGACCTCCCCGGTTTTGAAGCTCTGGTAGCCGTGGTAGGCCACGTTGCCGCCGGTTTTGCCAAAGTGCCGCTGGACGGCCAGCATCTCCTGACAGGCGTGGTCTGCGCTGCAATTCACGCCGGTGACAAACAGGGCCTGTTCCTCCGACTCCGTTTTCTCCTCATTTCCTGCGTATTGCAGCACACGCTGGAGATCGGACATCTGGGTTTTCTCGGGATTCCGGGCGTAGTCCACCACCCGCTGGATGCTGTCCTTGATGGGCCAGATTTTCGTCACCGCCATGGGTTCAGCGGGCGTCGGCTGTGCCCATTCCATGGTGGGCCAGCAGAATGGAATTACTCAGCTTGGCCAGGCACAGGTCCACGTCAGCGAGAGGCAGGGTCTTCCACTGGGCCATCAGCTGGTTCAGCTGGTGGTAGGCGTCATGCAGCTCCTGAGAGCAATCCGCCTGGACCCGATTTCCAAAGCCCAGCTCCCGGAGATAGGCGGAGACGCTGAGCCCGCACCGGCGGGCGCTGCGCTCCATCCTGGCTTTTTCGGCGGGTGTCACGCGGATGTTGATGGCTGCCGTTCTCGATCTCATAAAGGCTCCTTTCTTGCTTGGGGTGACAGGGGCGCAGCCCCTTTCGGCCTGGGGCCGCCGGCTTTGGCCATACAAAGCCTATGCTCGTTACACCGCAGGACTGCCCCCTGTCCGGTTTGGGTTTCTCTCACCGGCAGGCCTGCGAGGGGGTCTTTTTTCGGTTCGGTGAGGAAGATGATTCTGTTCATGTTGCCGCTCTGCTGTGACAGCATGACGGCTGTGACGGCGCTCTCCTAGTGAGGGGAATTGCCGTCATTGCTGTCACTGCCGTCACGGCGGCGCAGGGTAATCAGCCGCTGTCGGCTGGTTCTTCTGGTCTGGTAGGTAATGCCCTGGGGCACTAGAAACGGATAGTAAAACTGGCTGATGTGTTTGGTGACGCTGTTGGGCGGCGTCTCCTCATCCCCCAGGGCATCCAACAGTTCCGTGGTAGTCCCGCTCCACTGGGTGCGGGTCTCCATAAATTCCACAATGTTGTGGAGAATTTGTGGAACACTGCTTTGCCGCAGCTGTGTCTGGTCCATCCGCTCCAGCAGCGTCCAGACGCAGTCCTGAAAACGTAGCCGCAGTTTCTGCTGTTCCACATCCCGGCCCCGAATCAGGAGGGTGGCGGTGTCGCCGTTTTGAGTGTCCCGGCTGAGTACGTAAAGGGTATCTGCCGCACCCAGAATGCCGGTGGAGCCGGAAACCTGGTTGAAGGGGTCTTCCTGGTCCTTCAGCTTGCGAACGTGGTGGACCAGGATCATAGCAAGGTGGAACTGATCGGCAATGGCCTTCATGGCGGAAATGTCGTCGTAGTCATCGCCGTACATCCCGGCCCGGTTGACGCATTTTCTGCCCCCTCGCACCTTTTGCAGGGTGTCGATGATGACCAGCTTGGTCAGGGGATATCGGGTCAGGGTCTCCCGCAGTTCCTCCTCCAGCCCCTCCCCGATTTTGCTGCTGGCTGTGGTGAACCGTAAATTACTGGGAGGGTCGCTGCAAATCTCGTACAGTCGCTTTTTCAGCCGGGTCTTGGTATCCTCCAGGCAGAAGTACAGGACATCGCAAGCGGTGGTGGGAATCCCCCACACCGGCTGCCCCAGAGCAATCTGTATGGACAGCCACAGCATGAGCCAGCTCTTTCCGATTTTGGACGGGCCGGAAAAGATACTGACCCCCTCCGGGATGAGCCCTTCCACTAGATAGAGAGTGGGTTTCAGGGGTGTCGCCATTAG